>CAXTBX010000040.1:0-40221 GCA_964242205.1 uncultured Chthoniobacterales bacterium | reverse complement strand
TGCCGCCCTTCGGCGCGGCGGCCTTTGCGGCTACCGCCGCGTTTTTGCTCTTTTGGGCCTCGTTGCCTTTGGCCGTCTTTTGATTCTTTTGTTTCTGTGTCGCTTTTGGTGATTTATCGCCCATGCGCGCATCATAGAACTGTCCCCGCCCCGGCTCCAAGCGGGAAATCACTCTGATGCCAGGAATTTTTCGCGCCCGCTTCCGGGCCGCTGCGGCGCACGGCATGGAAGCGGCTACATCAGGAAAGGGAAATCCTTTTCTTTCGTGGAAATCCTGATTGTTGAAGACGACGTTTCGACGCGTTCGCTGCTAATGCAGTTGCTCGCCACGCGCGGGCACCATGCTCTCCCCTGCGCGTCCGCCGAACAGGCCATCGAAGCCTATCGCCAGAGCTTTTACCCGCTGGTGCTGCTCGACCTGTTCCTGCCCGGCATGAGCGGGTTTGACTTCTGCCGCTGGCTGCGCGAACAGCGCGACGGCGACCGGCCATATATCCTGGTCGGCACCGCCAGCAAGGAAACGCGCGACTTGCGCCAGATCCTCGACGCGGGCGCGGACGATTACCTCGCCAAGCCCTATGGCCCCGACCTGCTCGACGTGCGCCTGGCCGTGGCCGAACAGGCGCTCAAGGTCCGCGCCGCGCGCCGCCAGGCCGAGGAAGAACTTTTCCAGGAGCGCGAGCGTCTATCTTATCTCGCCACGCGCGACCCGCTGACCAAGCTCCACAACCGCGAGCACTTCGCCAACGCCGTCGAGAACGCCGTCGCCGCCGCTGCCGAGGGTGGGCCGCCCGCTGCGCTGTTCTACATCGACCTGGATAATTTCAAGATCGTCAACGACTCCCTCGGCCACGCCGCCGGGGACCGGTTGCTCGTGCAGATCGCCTACCTGCTGCGCAACGCCGTGCGCGCGAGCGACGTGGTGGCGCGCTTCGGCGGCGACGAGTTCGTCATCCTGCAAGAGGCCATGACGCTGCCCGAGGCCCGGCTCTCTGCCGAACGACTGCGGGGCCGGGTCGGCGACTTCATCTTCTGCGACTCGGGCAAGAGCTTCCACATCGGCGTGTCGGTGGGCGTCGCGCCGCTCACCGGCCAGACGCACGCCGAGCACGTCCTGGCCGCCGCTGACAGTGCGTGCTACGCCGCCAAGGCGCGCGGGCGCAACCGCGTCGAACTCGCCCAGACCGGCGAGGGCGAACTGGCCCAGTTGCGCAGCGATTCCGCCTGGGCCACGCGCATTAAGCAGGCGCTCAAGAACAACGCGTTCGAACTTTGGTTCCAGCCCGTCGTCAACCTGGAGAGCGAGTGGGTGGAGTTCCACGAGGCGCTCATCCGCCTGCGCACGGAGGACGGCGATATCATTGAGCCACCGCTGTTCCTGCCCGCCGCCGAGCGTTTCCACATGGCCGCCGAGATCGACCGCCGCGTGGTCAAGCTGGCCGTGCGCCATCTGGCCGCCGATCCGGCGCTGCACTTGGCGATCAACCTTTCCGGCCAATCGCTCGGCGACGCGAATCTGCCGGAATTCATCCGCAAGACGTTCGCCGCCGCCGGGGTGCTGCCGGGCCGCGCGACGTTCGAGATCACGGAAACAGCGGTCATCTCCAATCTCGCCGTGGCGCGCACGATGATGGGTAATTTACGCCAGGAAGGTTTCCGGTTCGCGCTGGACGATTTCGGCGCGGGATTCTCGTCGTTCTCGTACCTGAAAAACCTCTCCGTGGATTTTCTCAAGATCGACGGCAGCTTCATCCGGGATCTGATCAGCGAGCCGATCAACATGGCGTTCGTCAAGGTGATGAACGACATCGCGCGGCACCTGCGCGTGCACGGCGTGGCGGAGCACGTCGAGACGGTGGAAACGCTCAAGGCGGTGCGCGGCATCGGCGTACATTTCGCGCAGGGCAATTATTTCAGCCCGCCCACGCCCACGCCAACGTGGCTGAAGATGGAGGACTACACGGTGCGCGGAAAATCCGGGCACATCGCCGAGGCTGCGGTTTCGCCCTCGGTGGTGTAGAAGGTCATGTTCCCAAACGTATCGCAGAACCAGACTTCTTGCGCACCGGCTTCGAAGTAGAGAGCTTTTTTTTCGTTGAGTTCGCGGCGGCTGTTTCCTTCCGAGGCGACTTCTACACAAATTGCCGGGGCTCTCTGGGTTGCCAACTCCTTTCGGGTCGCCGCCCAATGTTCAGGCGTGAACCAGGTCACGTCGGGCACTTTGACATTGTCGCGGGTTACCACCGCGCCCTCGACGATGGTTCGGCCATGTGGCAGCAGGGTCCTCAATTGAAAGGCGATTTCCGTCTGAAAATCGCCGTGTTCAAGCCGGGTGGGACTCATGATGATGTTGCCGTCCCCATTCAATTCAATTTTGAACGGTAGATCATGCAAACTGGGATGCTCGATCACTTCCTGCCAAGTCATAAGCGACGCCTTGTTCTGGTCATCCTAGGTTCGATTTCCCGCGCTGGCAATCTTCATCTACCAGCGCGCCCTTGCCCCTTCCCCGCCCCCGCGCGAACGTCCGGGCACCATGCCCAAGAACTACCCGTTCATGCAGGTGGACGCCTTCACCACCGAGCCGCTTTCCGGCAACGCCTGCGCCATCGTCTTCGACGCCGACGACCTCGACACCGCCACCATGCAGGCCATCGCGCGGGAGCAAAACCTCTCCGAAACGAGCTTCGTCCTGCGGCCCAGCCCCGGCAGTCAGGCGGATTTTCGGGCGCGGTATTTCACTCCGGGAGAGGAGATCCCACTCGCCGGTCATCCTACCATCGCCACGGGTTTCGCATTGGTGGACAGCGGGCGGCTCAAGCTCGCCCCGGAGCGCGACCGCACGACCATCGCGCTGGAACTCAACGTCGGCCCGATCCGCGTGGACATCACGCATTCCGCCACGGGGCGTAGCGGCGTCGCGGAGGTTGCCATGTACCAGAAGACGCCGGAATTTCGCGCCGTTTATCCCGCCGAGGCGACCGCCGCCATCTTTGGTCTGACACCCGCCGACCTCCTGCCCGACGTGCCGATTCAGACCGTCAGCACCGGCACGCCCCAGCTCATGCTCGCCGTGCGCGACCATGCCGCCCTGAAGCGCGCCGCGCTGGACGTGGCCGCCTACGAAAAACTCCGTGCGGGGTCGGGCAGCGAGTTCTTCAGCGCGCACGTGTTTTGCCTCGGTGGCGCGACGCCGCAGGGCGACGTGTTCGCGCGGCATTTCACGGGTCCGCCCGCGTCGTTCGAGGACCCGTTCACGGGGTCGGCCACCGGCGGCATGGGAGCGTATTTGTGGCGCTACGGACTGATCCGCAGCCCGCGTTTCAGCGCCGAACAGGGACATTGGCTGGGCCGGCCCGGCAGGGCGGCGGTGGAAGTGATCGGCAAACGGGAAGCCAGTGAGACCGTGGTGGTTGCAGGTCCGGCGGTCGCGGTGATCCGAGGTGAAATTACCGTCTGAGAATTTCCGCGCGGAAATTCGAACCAAATCGGCAATTACGTCGCAGATAACGCAGATAGCGCAGACAACGCGGGCGCGTTTGCCACTTGGAGGGGCCGGGTTAGATTGCCCTCCCCTCAACCCCCGCTCCCATGAATTCTCCCGTCTATCTGCTCGGCGGCGCGCGCACCGACTTCAAGCGCAATCTCAAAAAGGAAAACAAGACCCTGCGCGACGTGATCGTTGAGGTCGCCCGCGCCGCGCTGGAACTCACCGGCGTCGAGGCCGCCGACATCGACGCTGGGGTCGTCGGCAACTTCGCGGGCGGCATGTACACGCGCCAACTCCACGTCGGGGCGCTACTCCTCGAAGCCGACGAGGCGCTGCGCGGCATCCCCACCATGCACACCGAGGCCGCCTGCGCCTCGGGCAGTCTCGCCGTGTTGACGGCGGCGCAATGGATCGGCGCGGGGATTTATGATTGCGTGCTGGTCGTCGGCGCGGAACAGCAAAAGACCATGTCGCCCGCCGACGGCTCCGACGTGCTCGCCGCCGCCGCCGACTACCACCGCGAGAAGCCGGAGTACGGCGAGTTCATGTTCCCGAAATTGTTCGGGCGCATCGCCGAGTTGTACATGCAGCGTTACCCGTCGCTGACCGAGCATGACCTGGCCCGCGTCGCCGTGAAAAACTACCTGCACGCGCATCTCAACCCCCTGGCCCAGATGCGCGACACCGACCTGGATTTCACCACCGCCAGCACCGAGTCGCAGAAGAATTGGCGCATCGCCGCCAGTCCGCTCAAGCTCTACGATTGCTCGCAGATCACCGACGGCGCGGCGTCGGTCGTGCTGTGCTCGGAGCGGTTTCTGGACAAGCTCGCTCACCGCTGCGGGACGACCTGCGCGCCGTCCAACCCGGTGCGGCTGCTGGGCTGGGGACATTCGACGGATTGCCTCGCGCTGGAGAAGAAGGACGTGCCGCACTTCCCGCAGGCGAAGCGGGCGTTGTCGAAGGCGCTGGAAAAGGCAGAGATCGGCGACCCGCGCCGGGAGCTGCACGGGGTCGAGGTTCACGATTGTTTTTCGGTCAGCGAGGTGATCGCCTACGAGATCATCGGGCTGGCGGAACCCGGCGAGGGCGCGAGCCTATTGCACAACGGCGCGACGATGCTGCCGAGCGTGCGCGCGCAGGTGCTCGGGGCGGACGCCGCGCCGCCGTCGTGGTCGATCCCGGTCAACGCGGGCGGCGGGTTGATGGCCGATGGCCATCCGGTCGGCGCGACGGGCGTGCGGCAAGTATTGGATGCGTACCAGCAGCTTACTGGGCAGGCCGAGGGGCGGCAGATCGCAGGGGCGAAGCGGTTCCTGACGTACAACGTCGGCGGCAGCATGACGACGACCGTGGCGATGGTGTGGGGGACTTGAACGCACGTGTCTCGCTGCCGCGGGCCGGAAGGTCCTTCGACTCGCCAAGGCTCGCTCAGGATGACAGAGTTTTTTAATCCGCGTATGCATCCCAAAACAAGCGTGCGCCCGTGTCTCGCTTCCGTATGACTTCCCCTACCCCCCTCCGCCTGCTGACCGCCGTGCCCATCTGCGACGGGCACGACAGCGCCATTAACACCATCAACCTCGAACTCATCCGCCACGGGATCGAGGTCGTCTATCTCGGGTATCATCGGCCCGCGTCGGAGATCGTGCGGGCGGCCATCCAAGAGGACGTGCGCGCGGTCGGCCTGAGCAGCTACAACGGCGGGCACGTCGAGTTCTTCGCGGACGTGCGGCGGGGGTTGGATGCCCAAGGCGGCGCGCACATCGGGTTGTTCGGCGGCGGGGGCGGGACGATCACCGCCGCCGACGCCGAAATCATGGGCCAGCAAGGCACCGACCGCATCTTCTTCGCGGGCACGCCGCTGACCGGGATGTTGGACTGGATCAACGAGCGGTACGGCGCGCAGCGACGGTCGGAGAAGGCGGCGGGGGACTTGGCGCTGGCCGAGCGGTTGACCGAGGCGGAAACCGCCTTCGCGCTGGCTGTGGCTGATCCGCTTTCCAAGGTGGCGGCTCCGGCGGGGTCTGCGCCCAAGGTGATCGGCATCACCGGTCCCGGCGGCGCGGGCAAGACCACGCTCATCGACGAACTGGTGCTGCGGTTTTTGCGGCAGCAACCGGCGTCGGCGCGGATAGCCATCCTCTCGCATGACCCGAGCATCGGCGGCACCGGCGCGGGCGCGCTGCTGGGCGACCGCGCCACGATGATCTATTCCCAGGACGACCGCGTGTTCATGCGCTCAATGGCCACGCGGGGGCAATCGGGTGGATTGAGCCCCTCGACGGGGCGTTGCCTGGAGATTCTGGCGGGCTGCGGGGAGTTCGAGCTGGTCATCATCGAAACGGTCGGCACCGGGCAGGAGGCGCTGCCGTTTTCGAGCGACCTGGTCGGCTCGCGGATTCTGGTGATGAATCCCGACTACGGCAGCCGGTTGCAGTTGCAGAAGATTGCGATGCTCGACGTGGCGGACCTCGTGGTGGTGAACAAGAGCGACCAGCAGGGCGCGCGGACCGCCAGCGCGGAGATCGAACGGCGGTTGGCTTCGAACAAACGCGGGCAGCGGATTCTTTCGACGTGCGCCACGCGGCACGGCGACCCGGGGGTGGACGAGCTTTTCCGGCAGGTGCTGGGAGAGAGGCGGTTGTCCGCAGATTTGTAGGGAGGGCGGTGGGTTGGCACGGGGATGCCGCTTGTTTCGTTCGCCTGAATGGGTTACACACGCACCGCTTTGCATTTCGCCCGCCTCATCCTTCTCTGTTTTGTTTGCCTGGGCCTGCCGCTTGGCCTGGCGCGGGCGCAGTCGTCGGCGTACGATCCTCCGACGGGTTATTACGCCAACGCCGCCAACAAGACCGGGGCCGCGCTGGAAACGGCGCTGCACGGGATCATTGCCCGGCACACCGTCCTTTCCTACACGCCGGGCGTGTGGAACTCGCTCGAAGTCATCGACGCCGATCCCGCCGATCCTAGCAACAGCGTGATTTTGGTTTACTCGGGTTATTCGGCCCTGATCGCCAACGAGTACCACGGCGGCAGCCCGACCGGCACCTGGGACCGTGAACACCTGTGGTGCCAGTCGTTCTTCGCCAACGACAGCAAGCTCCAGACGGACGTGTTCAACGTGCGTCCGGCGGATTACGTGGTCAACGACGCGCGAGGCAACCGTTATTACGACATCACGACCACTCCGCGCAGCACGCTGGCGGCGGCTCCCGGCACCTCTTACGACAACGATTCGTGGGAGCCGCGCGACGCCGACAAGGGGGCCATCGCGCGGGCCATTTTTTACATGGCGGTGTGCTACGACGGCACGGCGGGCGGGGTCAGCACGACCAAGCTGACGCTCTCGGACAGCCCTGACCTTTCGACGAACACCTTCGGCAGACTCTCGACGCTGCTGGCGTGGAACCGGCAGTATCCCGTGACCGAAACGGAGCGGCGGCGCAACCAACTGATCTACAGCAGCTACCAGGGCAACCGGAATCCGTTCGTGGACAATCGGTACCTGGCGGACACGGTGTTCGGCGGGGCGGCCAGCGCGCAGGTGGCGTGGTTGCGGACGCGGTTCAGCACGGCGGAACTGGCGAACCCGGCGGTGAGCGGCGATTTGGCCAGCCCGGCGGGCGACGGGATCGGGAATTTGCTGAAATACGCGTTCAACCTCGATCCGAAGGTTTCCGGGGCCGGGGGGTTGCCCGTGGCCGGAACGACCGTGCGGAGCGGGGTGACTTATCTGACATTGACCCACCGGTTGAACCGGCAGGCGAGCGACATGAGCGTGAGGTACCAGAATTCGGCGGATCTGACGAGTTGGGCGGACGTGACGCCGACCGTGTTGAGCACGGCGCATCTGGATGCCGACGCGACGGATCAGGTGGTAGTTGGCGTGTCGATGGCGGCGGGCGGGAGGCGGTTTTTGCGGGTGGTTGTGAGCAAGCCGTAGGTGGATGGCGACCTCCGGGCGCCATGGGTCCGCTCGCGGCGTAGCCTCCTGCCTCCTTTGACGCGCCCCGTCCAGACAATGGGCCGCTGTGCGGCTTTGTTTGTCATGGCACCTGGAGGTCGCCATCCACCTTTCCAGAGTGCGCCTGCGACGCGAGTCAGGGAAGCCCTCGGAGAGGGTTCCTTACCCTATTCTTGCGCGCTGTGATCTTGCAGGAGCTTGGCCGTCCCCGCGTAGCCGTGCTGCCTGGCGAGGCCCAGCGCCGTCAGGCCATCTTTGTTGCGCGCGTTGACATCGCTCGTCACCTGCAAAAGCAGGTCCAGGCTCGGCCCCTGGCCGCCCTCGCGGGCCGCGACCATCAACGGCGTGTTGCCGTCCTTCATCACCAAATTTGGATTGGCTCCACGGTCGAGCAACCGCTTCATCTTCGCGGCGGCGTCGGCGGTGTTCGCGCCCTTTGCGCCCGCGAACACGTGCAGGATGTGCTCGCCGTTGTAATAGTGCTGGTGGTTGATGTTCGCGCCGTGGCTCAGGAGCAGATCCATGATCTCGGTCTGGTCGTAGCAGGCCGCCCATTCCAGCGCGGTCTGGTCGTACTTGTTGGTCACGTCGGGCAGCGTGCCGTTTTGCAACTCTGCCGTGACCGCCGGGAGGTCACCCGCGCGCACTGCCGTGAACAAGCGGAAGCTCTTTTCCTGGGCGACGAGCGGTTCCTCTTCCTTCAGGCCCGCGCGCTTGAGCAACTCGATCATCGACGGCCAGTCCTGGTTAAGCGCGGCCTCTTGCATGAGCGTGCCGTCGGGCGTGTGGACATCGGTGCTCGCGCCGCGCCAGAGCATCCACTGGGCGGCGGTGTTGTTGCGGGAATGGACCGACGCACTGAGCGGCGTGACGCCGTCCTTGGTCACGGCGTTCACGTCAGCCCCGGCCAGGATGAATTCGACGAGCATCCGCTCAGATTCCATGTCGTAGCCGGTCACGCACTGCATGAGCGGGGTCTTGCCGTCGTTCCTGGCGAGGTTGGGGTTGGCTCCGTAGAGCAGGAGCAGGGCGGCGACGTTGGCGCGGCGTTCGGCCACGGCGCGGAAGAGGGCGGTGGCACCGTCCTGGTCGCGGGCGTCGATGTCGGCCCCGGCGGCCAGCGCGCCGGTGAGCGCGCCGAGCCGGGCCGCCCGTGCAGACGCGGCGAGGCGCGGGCCGGGCGCGGCGTCGGTAGCGGTGGATTTGGCGAGCGCGCGGTCGGCGGCGGCGTTGCGCAGGACCTCGGCCATCTTGTCGTCGCCGCGCTGGAGCGCATAGAACAAAGGCGCGCGGTCGGCGGGCACGTCGGCGGGTGCGGGGTCGGCTCCGAGCAGGGTCAGCAGTCTGACGGCGGACAGGTTGCCTTCGTGCGCGGCCCAGGCGAGCAGGGAGATATTATCGTGGTCGCGGGCGTTGAGGTCGGCGCGCCCGAGGGCGAGCAGTTCAAGCATGATCGGAAAGGCCGGGTCGCGCGTCACGGTGACGGCGCGGAAGGCCGGGGTGCGGCCCGCGTGGTCGCGCACGTTGGGGTCCGCGCCCGCGAGGAGCAGGAGCGTCGTGCCGGGGTGGCGGCAGAAGAAGAGACCGGTCCTGCCCTCGTCGTCGGCGAGGTGGTCGAGGTCGGCGCGGGGGGTGGTTTCGAGCTGGCGGTGGATGTCGTCCGCGCCGCACTGGCCCTTGAGGAGGGCGAGGATGTTGCGCGTGTCTGCGGCACGGGTCAGGGGCGAGACGAACAGGAAGGCAAGCGCCAGGAGGAGAGAGGTTTTCTTCGCCACGATGGGCAGGTTAGCGGGCAGACGGCGGGGGAGTCAATGGGATTCCGAGGTGGATGGCGACCTCCGGGCGCCATGGGTTGGCTCGCGGCGCAGCCGCCTGACTCATCGACGCTCCCTGCGGACAGTCGGGCAGCTTCGCTGCGGTGATTTGCCATCGTGCCCGGAGGTCACGATCCACCTACATCCCGGCGGAGATCGAACCGATGACCCGCGAGATTTCCGTGTTCTGCCGCCAGTCGCCCAACACGAACGCCCGCCAGCGCAGCAGGAGCGTGTCCAATTCGCGGATCGGCGCGTCGAACACCGTTTCCAACGCCAGCGGCGGGGCGTCGCCGTAGCCCTTGCAGAAACTCTCTGGCAACAGTTTGGGGAAGAGACGCAAGACCAACGCCAGCGTTGTCCACCACAGACGCGGCGGCAGCGGGGCGTCGCCCGCGTCGGCCTCGGCGGCGGAACGCAGCGCGTGTTGGGAGCCGAGCGACTGGGTCCAGCGTTCGTCCGTGGCGAACGCCTGCGCGAGACGGTCTTCCAACGAGCCGCCGTCCGGCGACTGCGCGACCTCGTGCGCCAAGCTGAACGCTCGGTCGAGCACGTCGGGCAACGGGTTGGCTTCGTTCGCCAGCAGGAGCCGGAGCGCCACCACGCCCAGCGAATACAGGTCGAAAGGCGTGCTCAGCGGCGCGAGGATGTCGAAGGCGAGTTGGCTGTAGGTGGAGCCCTCGATGTTCTGCAAGACCGCTTCCAGGCGGCCCGCGAAGGTCTGCGGGATCGTGCGGAAGACCGCCTCGCCCTCCGAGCGCGCCTCGGTGAAGTCGATGCTGCCGAGCAGATCGACGTTGCCCTCGGCCAAGGGCAGGTGGATACACAGGAGGTCGTTCTCGTCGTTGGAAAGGCGTTCGGAACTGCGGATCGTGCCTTCCAGGGCGAGGCCTTCGTCCGTGAGCGGCAGGATCTTACGGATACGCACGTTGGCCGTGCCCCGGCGCGCGATGCCCACGAAACCGGGCCGGTAGACGGAGGCCGTCAGCGGCTCCAGGCCCTGAAAATAGCGCGCCGTGGGGTTGCGCACCGGCACCGGGCAGGCCGCGCCGGGCCGGGCGAGGTCGGCGCGGCCCGCCCCCAGGAATGGCAGGCCGCAGCCGGTCGCATCGAGCCGGACGCGGAAGGAATCCGCCGCGAGGTTGAGGAACGGCAGTTGGCTCTTGCCGACGTGGTCGCGCACCAGACGCAAGGACTGGCGGAACATCTGCAGCTTGAGATAAAGGGCCTCGGCTAGCCGCCCCGTGCGTCCCTGGGCGACCGTGAACAGGTGGGCTGACCCGCAGCGCATGGCGTCCTCGTCCTCCAGCAAGCGGTACACGCCGGGGACGTGGAAAATCTTGCGCGCGTTGTCGAGACCCTTCCAGGCGCGTCCGCCCGCCACGTCGGAGAAATCCTCCAGGCTCAGGGGGGCGAAGCGGCGGACGATCAGCGCGCCGCCGCCCAGGCCGAGCGTGGGCGCGTCGGCGGCGGCGGGCAGGAGGTCGCGCAGGGCGACGGTGCGGGCGTTGGCGGGCGCGGCAGGGTCGAAGCTGACGAAGCGCACCTGCGCGGGGTCGCCGCCCGGCGTGTAGAGATAGCGGAATGCCGAGGTGGCGTAGCCGGGCAGCCCGGCGTCGGCGAGCAGGCGGTCGTCGAGGCAGAGGGCGAGCGGCGCGCCGCTGGCGGGGTCGGCCAGCAGGGCGAAACGGCCCCCGGCCACGTCGAGGACGGCGGGCGGCAGGTGGCCGCGCTCGAAGGGGGTCGTCAGGACCGACCCGGCCTCGCCCCGGCGTAGCGCGGAGGAGAGGTCGCGCCAGCGGGCGTCCCAGACGGCGTTGGTCAGGTGAGCGCGCGAGGCGGGGTCGAGATCGGCGGGCGGCTGGGTGTGTTGCACCCAGAGTTCGAGCCATTCCTGCGGACGCCCGTCGCCGTCCGCCGTGCAGCCGAGCAGCACGCGCGCCTGCGGGGTGTCGCGCAACGACACGAAGTGACCGGCGGCGGGGTCGGGCGTCTCGCGCACGACGGCGTAGATCGGCAGTTCCAGCAGCGGCGCGGTGCCCGGTTCGGTCGGTTGGAGGGCCACCAGCTTAAAGCCGTCTTCCAGGCGGCTGGCCAGGTCGTTGTCGGTAAAGGGACGCATGAGAATAGGTTACGCGCGCTGCCAGGGATCGGCGGGGGGCGCATTATCTTGTTGATCGTTTTCTACGGGATGATAAAAACACAGGAGCGTTCCCTTTGCACCACGATTTACAACCTATGAGAAGTCTTCGTTTCGTTGCCGCCGCCGCGCTCACCATCGCCACCTTGACGGCCTGTTCGTCGAGCCTGTCCACCGTCAATCTGCAAGGCAGCGCCTCGGTGGCGACCTCGTCCGTGCTGGTGGACGTGGTGGGCATCGGGCCGAACAACCAGGCGCTCAAGCTGACGCCGGTGCCGAAGTATTGGCAGGGCGGCTCCGCGCAGTCGAAGGCCGACGCCAAGAGCTTCCGCTTCGGGCCAAATTCGCCGCAGCAGTACACCATCGCGCCGACCGACCCGATCTGGAAGCATTGGGCGGCGATGGGCGCGAAGGAGGTCATGGTGATCGCGGATTTGCCGGGTGTGTTCCCCGATCTGCCGGGGGATCAGGACGCGCGGCGCAAGATTTTGCCCATCGCGTCCAAGACCACGACGGCGACCATCACGGTGGACAAGGCGGGGCTGGTGCGGTCCACGCCCTGAGGGATTCCCTCGAAGGTAGGGAGCCCTCTCCGAGGGCTTCCCTGACCGTCTGGTGGATTGGCCGGTGACCGGCCTGCGCTTGCGGCGCGAAATGGGGAGGCCCTCGGAGCGGGCTCCCTACCTTGGATTGATGCGCACCGGGTTGCAGCCAGGGTGGACCGTCTGCTATATTAGTTGCTTGCCGACGGCCTCCTGCCGACGCACGCCCGTTTCCTCACAGCAGCCGAGCCGGTTGGATAGATGCAAGTCGCCGACAAATACCGCCTACAGCGTCAGATTGGTTGGAGCGACGAGGCAGAGGTCCATTCCGGGCCGATGGACCCCACGCGACGCGTGCCGGTGGCGGTCAAGATCCGGCACGGCATGGGCGGCCCGCCCCGGCCCGACGGCAACCGCGCCCGGTTCCTGAGCGCCGTCAACGACCAGCAGGCCGCCGTGGAGGCGGGTTGCAAGCAGTTCGCCCCCATCTTCGAGTCGGGCCACGAGGGCGACGACGCCTTCTACGTCACCCGGCACTACCAGCGCTCGCTCGATTCGCTCATCCAGGGCCGCGTGACTCTGGAACCCGCTGCGCTGCAAAAGATCACAGCGGGCGTTCTCCAGGCGCTCGAAGAACTGCGCGACAAACGCACGCGCGCGCACGGCAACCTCAAACCGACCAACGTGTTCCTCGACGGCAAGAGCGTCCCGGCAGCCACAGTCGTGCTCAGCGACATCGCGCGGCCCGAGGACGCGCCGACCCAGGGCGCGGACTGCTACGCGCTCGGCACGGTGTTGGTCCAGCTCGTGCGCGAGCGGACGATCCGCAATTTCGACTGGCCCATCGAGCCGAGCGACGACTGGGCCTCGCTTGGTCCACAGGCCGACGCCTGGCGGGAGTATTGCAACGTGTTGATGTCGCCGGAGTTGTCGGCGCACCCCGAGGCGCTGGCCACGGCGCGCAAGGCGTTCAAAGGGATGCGCAACCTGCCGACGGTGGCCTCGCGTCGGCCCGGCGGCAGCGTGGGCGCAGGGGTCAAGGTCGCGGCACCGGCGGGCCGGGGCGGGCTGTGGACCGGGGTGGCGGTGCTGGCGGCGCTCGGCGTGTTCGCGGCGACGCTACTCGTACCTGCGGCGGATTCCAAGCTGGGCCGCCAGTTCCGGGGCATCGGCGCGCTGGCGGGCCTGTACCGGCTGGTCGATCCAACGCCCGCGCCGGGCGGCACGGCTAGTCCCGCCCCGGCCACCGATGCATCGTCGCCCGAGGCGGGTGCCACGCCCGCGCTCGTCCAGGCCGCGCCGCCGTCCGATGCCGGGCAGCCGACGCCTGCCGCCGCGACCCCGGCCCCCACCGTCGCCGTCGTCGAGGCAACGCCCGCGCCCACCCCGCCGCCGACGCCGAACGTCACCGACAAGTGGGTGCGCTACGTGACCACGTTGCAGGGATTCCAGGGTTCGCTCAACGATCCGGCCCTGCTGGATCAGCCGGAAATGCTCAACTTCAACCTGACCCGGTTGAAGGACGACATCGGCTTTTCGCCTGTCAAGGATGAGCCGACGGTGCGCGCGTTTCTGAAGGTGCTGCCGACCGAGTTGAAGGCCACGGGCGACCAGCCTGACCTGCCCGGGGACCTGTGGATCAAGGAGGGCACCACCCGGCAAGGCGACGTGCAGAGCGTCACTTATCAGTGGGGCCGCTCGGGCTACCGGTTGGCGTTCAACCGCGTGCCCGCGCCCGGGGGCAACGGCCCGGCGTTCTACCTGGCCGCGACGACCGTGCCGGTGCAGTTCGGGGCGGTACTGGCGAAGCGGGCGGAGGGCGACGGCAAAGGGCCGCTCTCGGGCGCGGCGTCGGTGCGAGGTCCGGTGGCATGGGAATACGTCCGGGGGACGTATGCGCCGCGTCAGTCGTGGCTGGTGCTCGACGCCGTCAACGCGCCGTTCTACGCCAACGCCGGACGGCCCAGCTATGACCACCCGCTGAACGGCATCAGCGGCATCGAGGCCGTGCGGCTGGCGCGGGCGGCGGGCTGCGCGCTGCCGACCTTGGCGCAGTGGAGCGCCCTGCTGGCTAGCCCGGCGGGCCAGGAGTGGGCCGGGCAATGGCAGACGGCAGCGAAGGTGCGCGGGCCGCAGTGGGCGGCGTTTGCCAAGGGCATCCAGAACCAGCACATCACGGGGGCGAAGCTGCCCAACGACCAGTGTTTCGGCGACCGCAACGACCTGAACGCCGTCGGCCAGAACGGCGACCAGAACTGGTTCTTCGAGCCGGTGACCTCGCGCTTGATCCGGGGGTATGCGCAACTGATCGGCAACGTCGGGCAGTACGTGGTGGACGACGCGCGCAACCCGACGAAGTATTATTTTGCCGGGGGGTCGGCGGAGGCCGCGCCGAGCGCGTTCCAGTCGCTCGGGTCGCCGCCGGTGGTGGGCGCGCCGTTCGTGGCGGCGGCGGACGGGGGGTTGCGGCTGGCGGTAGCGGCCAAGGGGAGCGGGAGCGACAAGAATCCAGCGCTCGATGATTTGAAGAAGAATCTGAAAGCGGAGTTGGCGCGGGCGGAGAAATTGCAGTGACCGCCGGAGGCGGGAAGGTTCAAGAACCCAAGAACCCAAAGAAGGTTCAAGGTTCAGGGTTCAAAGCGGAGGAGTAAGCGGAACGTAGCTGGATGTTGCTGTCATCCTTCGACTGCTCTCGTGCTTTACTCCGCTCAAGATGACAGAATTTCTTCCCGTACGCCTCCCTCCGCTTGCATTTTTAGCATTGAACCTTCTTTGGGTTCTTGGGTGCTTGATTTCTTGAACCTTCCGACGCCTGGCGGCTCCTATTTGCTTGACACTCCGCCGATATTTTCAGGAACCTTGTCCCTTGCACGCCCGGTGCGGACGCACGAAGAAAACCGCACATTCTCTCGATGAGCAATTTCAACCCAGACGAACTCAAATGGGCGGCGCAGACGGCGGCCCAACTCAAATTCCTGCAGGCCGACACCGCGGACGTTCCCGCCACCGAGCGCGAACACTACCTCCACGACGAAATCCGCCGCTCGCTCAAGGACGTGGTCCGCGAGAAACATCCGCAGTACCTCGAAGCCCTGGCCACCCACTTCCCCACCGGCGAGGGCGGCAGCGCCGCGCCCGTCGCGCCGTCGTCCTCCGGTCGTGCCCCGAGCGCCGCCGACCTGTCGCCCGAGGAATTGCTCGCGCAGATGGTCAAAATCGCGCCTCTGCTGCCGCGCCGTAAGCTCCAGGAATTCGGCCTGGAACTCCAGAAGGCCGGTTACCTCGAACTCCAAACCACCGCCCTGGCCGACGCGCCGCCCGAGGAATTGCTCAAACGCTTCCCGATGGATCCACTGGCCCAGGTGGACCTCCAACGGTTGTACCGGCTGATGATCGTGCTCGCCGACTTCGTGCTGAGCCTGGACCAACTCGGCTGGAACCTGTGGAAAACGATGTCGCCGCGCTCGCAGGTGCGCAAGGACCAGACCTTCGGCGGCGATCTGCGCAAGGCCGGGGGCTTGTACCTGTCCGGCGACACCGAGGTGTCCGTCGGCCAGCTCGCGCAGATCGTGGACCGGCTGCGCCAGCTCGTCGCGGGCCTGATGGGGTCCATCGGACCCGCCGCGCGCTCGTTCTCGCAACGCCACCTCGCACGCTACGGGCCGGACGCCATCGCCGACCTTGCCGCGATGGAGGGCGGCGGCATGTTCACCAACGCCGAACAAAAAAACTGGCGCAAGTACGTGCAACTGGCCAAGGATCTTAGCGAGGACTCCGTCGAGGCTGAGATGGTTGATTGCGTCGCCCGCTACGCCGAGGGCCTGATGCGCGGTACGACGGGGTTGGCGAACTCGTGAAGGCGGAAGGCGAAGAGCGGAATGACGAATGATGAATGACGAAGACGGAAGGCAACACGAAGCAAAGCATCGCCCTCGTTTGACCCTGAATTTTTTCCTACCTACTTAGAATCCCTTTCATGTCGCTGCAAATTCACTGGGAGGAAGGCCTGTTTCTCCAGCCGCATCATCTGCAACGGATGCAGAAGAGCCTGTTCGACCTGGCAGGCCGGGAACGCGGGCTGACGTGGTCGTACCCCTACGGGATCGTCCACGCGCAGCTTTCCGCCGACGACCTGCGGGCGTTCCGCGTCCAATTCACGCGCCTGCGGGCCGTCATGCCAAGCGGGCTGGAGGTCAACTTTCCCGATAACGCCGAGCTGCCGACCATCGACATCAAGCAAGCGTTCGCCGCGAGCACGGGCGGGTTCACCGTGTTCCTGGCCGTGCCCCTGTGGTTCGACTCGCGCGCCAACACGCTCAACGGCCAGGGCGGCGACGCCCGCGCCAAGCTCATCTACCGCGTGCGCGAGGTCGAGTGCGCCGACGAGAACACCGGCGAGAATCTCAAGCCGCTGATGGTGCGCCAACTCAACGCGCGCATCCTGCTCGAAGGCGAGGACCGCTCGAACCTGGAGGTGCTGCCTCTGTTCCGCGTGACGCGTTCGACCTCCGAGGAAAATTCCGCGCCGAAGATTGATCCCGACTTCGTCGCGCCCGCGCTGATCCTCAACGCGTCGTCGGTCTTGCGCGAGATCGTGCGCGACCTGAGCAGCCAGATCGAGGCGAGCCGCAAGGAACTCGTCGTGCAGGTGGCCCGGGGCGGGTTCAGCATCGAGACGATGCGCGGCATCCAGTTCGAGCAGATCATGCGCCTGCGCACGCTCAACAAGTTCGCCGCTCGGCTGCCGTCCCTCGTGGCGGCCAATTCGCTGCCGCCGTTTTTGTTCTACCTGGAATTGCGCGAACTCTATTCCGAACTGAGCGCGCTGTACCCGGACAAGGACGATTTCGACGTGCTGCCGTACAACCACGACAACCCGGTGCTCTGTTTCCGTGAGTTGTCGCACAAGATCCGCGCCTACGTGCGGGGGTCGGTCGCGCCGAGCTTCATGAAGGTGCCGTTCGTCCACGACGGCCAGTTCTTGTCGGCGACGCTCACGGAGGAACACGTCACCAAGCCTAACGACTACTTCCTGGGCATCAAGAGCCGCGAGGACCCGCGCGCGGTCGCGGAGTTCGTGGAGGACGCCGACAAGTTCAAGCTCATGCCGCGTTCGCTGGGCACGCGGGCAATCTGGGGCGTGCGGCTGAAGGAGGAGCGCATCGTGCCGCTCGAATTGCCTGCCGCCAACGACCTGCATTACTTCCGGCTGCTGCGCGCCGAGAGCCAGCGCGTGTGGGACCTGCTCAAGACGGAAAAACAGGCCATCATCCGCTGGACCGGCAAGGAGGACGCCGACTACGATATCACTCTATACATGACCGGCTCCAATGGCTGACGGCGAACGCGGAAATTGGAACGCGGAACGCAAGAAGCTGGAATTTTTTGAGATTGCCCACGGCAGACCGCTAAACGTTTACTTCCGCGTTCCACCTTTCGTATGACTCTCCTCGAACTCTGCGAGCCGCTTTTCCAGTACATTTGCATCGTCAACCGCGCCGGGCGCAAGGGCGGCAACCTGGACTTCAACACCGTGCGCTCGCGGATCAAGGTCATCCTCGAAGACCTGCGCGCGCGCGCCGCGACCGACCCCCGGCTCAACCCGCAGTTCAAGAAGATGGAGCAGCCGCTCATCTTCTTCATCGACTCGATGATCGCCGACAGCAAGGTGCCCTTCGCCAAGCAGTGGGACCAAGACCGGCTGGCCTACAGCTTCAACGAACTGGCGGGCGACGAGAAATTCTTTGATCTCTTCGACGAAACCATCAAGGAGCAGGGCGACGAGGCCAACGAGCGCCTGGCCGTGTATTACACCTGCATCGGCCTCGGGTTCACGGGCTGGTACAGCGGCCAGCCCGAGTACCTGCGCAAAAAGATGCTCGAAATCGCCCCGCGCATCCGTCACCTGATCGAGTCGGACACGACCGTGCGCGTCACGCCGGAGGCGTACCAGAACGTCGACACGCGCAACCTCGTCGAGCCGCCCAGCAGCAAGATGATCGGCATCCTGATCACGTTCATCGTGTTCATGCTGACGGCGCTGGCGTGCAACTTTGTGCTCTTTCAGCAGGCTTCGCAGCAGCTGACCTCGTCCCTGTCGGAGATCATCGCCCACGACAAGGAACTCGCGCCCTGACGACGATTCCACCCCTACCCCGTTCTTCCCGTGAACTCTCCAAATCTCGATAGTTTCCTGACCCTGCCCAAGCCGGTCAAGTTCGTGATGGCCTTGCTGACGGGTGCCACGGTGACGAGCCTCGCCTACATCGTCGATTACCGGTTCGCGGTCATCATCGCCTTGGGCATGGGCATGCTGGCCGCCGTGCTGACGGGTTACCGCCGCTTCCTGAAGTGGACGGACAGCCGCAAGTCGCAGACGCTGGCCGGCTCCATCGCCCAGCATGGCGCCGCGGCGCCCAACGCCCTGAGCAACCCCAATTCCCGCGCCAAGCTCGATGCGATGAAGCGTTCGTTCGAGGTCGGCATGGAAAAGTTCGCCACGGCGGGCAAGGACGTTTATTCGATGCCCTGGTACGTGGTCGTCGGCGAACCCGGCGCGGGCAAAACGGAGGCCATCCGGCATTGCAACGTGGGCTTTCCGCCCGGCTTGCAGGACGAGATGCAGGGCGTGGGCGGCACCATCAACATGAACTGGTGGTTCACCAACCGCGCGGTGCTGCTCGACACCGCCGGGCGGCTGATGTTCGAGGAGGTCGCGCCGGGCGAAACGCACGAGTGGCCGGAGTTCCTCAAGCTGCTGCGGCGCAACCGCCCGAACTGCCCGATCAACGGTCTGCTGCTGGTCATCCCGTGCGACAGCCTGGTCAAGGACAGCGAGGCGGACATCGGGCGCAAGGCGGGCAAAATTGCGCAGCAGCTCGACGTGATCCAGCGCACGCTCGACGTGCGCTTTCCGGTGTTCGTGCTTATCACCAAGAGTGACTTGCTCGACGGCTTCCGCGAGTTCTTCGACGACATGGACCCCGACAGCCAGCACCAGATGCTCGGCTGGTCGAACCCGCTGCCGCGCGACGTGGCCTTCGACCCCGCGCTGGTCGATCAGCACATCCAGACCGTCGTGGCGCGCATCCGCAAGCGGCGGTTAGGGTTGCTGAAAGACCCGATACCCCAACACGGGTCGGCCCGGCGGACGGATGAGGTGGACGCGCTTTACTCGCTGCCCGAGAGCTTTGCCCTGGCCGCGCCGCGGCTGCGTTCGTACCTGGAAAAAGTGTTCGTCGCGGGGCCGTGGTCGGCCAAGCCGCTGTTCCTGCGCGGCATCTATTTTACCAGTGCCATGCGCGAGGGTGCGGCGCTCGACCTCGTGCTGGCGCAGGCCATCGGCGTGTCGGTCGATGCGCTGCCGGAAGGGCGGGCCTGGGAGCGCGAACGCGCGTACTTTTTGCGCGACCTGTTCACGGAAAAGATCTTCCCCGAGGCCGGGCTGGTCACGCGCGCGACCAACACGAAAAAGCTCATCCGCAGCCGCCAGATCGCGCTCTACGGGGCGGGGTTCGGGGCAATGGCGCTGTTGCTGTTGTTCTCGTTCCTGAGCTACCGGCAGTTCCAGTCGAGCATCGGCGAACAGAGCAAAATCTGGAACTACGCGCGGCAGGGTTGGAAGAACGGCGAGTGGCATCCGCTCGTCTCGCCGACCACCGCCGGGGCCAACGATCCGGCGGCCCGGCAGCAGTACAACGCCGACGCGCCGCTTGACCCGGCCAGCGGCGCGGCGACGCTCACTGCGTTCCACCGGCGGCTGCGCGAGATTAGCGCGACAGACATCCCCATCGGGCTGGTGTTCAGGCCGCTGGCGAAATTTTTCCACCTGGAAGGCGACCGCAAACGCGCGCAACGCGTGGTGTTCGAGGGCAGCGTCGTCAAGCCGCCGCTCGTCGCCGCCCGCGAGCGCCTGCTGGCCGCCCCGGCCACGCCCGGCAAGACCGCCGGTGACAACACCTTGCGCCAAGCCGAACTCGTCGCCGCGCTGATCCGCCTGGAAGCGGATGCTGTCGCCAAGAAGGGGGCCGAAACCGCCGCCGGAGGCATCGTCAAGCCGAGCGTGCTCTACGCGAGCGCGACCGGTCCCGACGCGCTGGAGAAAGGGTTTTCGTCGCTTTCGGACGACTTCGTGTGGACCTACACCAAGAATCCCGCCGGAAAGTGGCCGCCCGCATGGCTCGCGCTGGGCAGCACGTCGCTGGAGGCCAACAAGCCGATCCGCGCCGGGCTGGACCGGCTCTTCACCGAGGCGGCGGGCAGCTTCGCGGGGGCGGAAACCAACCTGAAGCTCGTCAAGGGCCTGCGCGACGACCTGCGCGAGTTTCGCGCCCGCGAGGGCCGTCTGAACGACCTCGCCAAGACCGACGAGCGCACCGACCTCGACAACAAGATGCGCGGACGGCTCGACGAGTTGAAGGTTACCAAGGCGTCGATTGACACCCGGATCAAGGCCGCCCGCAATGGCGGGTTGCTCAAGGAATACAGCCTGAGCAAGGATTACCTGGACCTCGTGGACCAGAGCAAGACGCAGGGCGACGACGCGTTCAAGATCGTGCGCGACGCCGCGGCGAACGCCGGGGCAGGACCCGACGCCAAGCTGTTCCCGGAGGTTGTCGCCGCGCTCGACCGCAAGCACGACGAACTCGTGGCTCGCATCTCGAACAGCTTCAACAAGAGCGAGGTCGCGGAGCTGGCGGAATTGGACGATTTGCTCAAGGATTTCGGCGACGGACGCCGCTTCTACGAAGTGCGCGCCAAGCAGTACGTGGACGCCGAGGCCGAGGGCTCCAAGGCCGACGGCGGCGGCAGCCTGCTGGGCCGAGACTGGAACTTGTTGGCGGAACTGCGCGAGCGCATCGACAAGGTGCGCGGCGACTCGAAGACCACGCAGGAAAAGCTCGGCGGTAAGTTCGACGCCTGCGCGTATTTCTACGACCGCGCCTATGAAAAGCGCCGGGACAGCATCGCCGCGCGCTACCTGGCCGAGACGCGCAACTCGTTCAACAACGGGTTCTCTTTCCCGCTGGTCAAGGGCGACAACCGGCGCATGACCAAGCAACAGCTCGCCGAGGCGCGCACGCTGCTAGCGTTGTGGGCGAAGGACCTCAAGTCCGACAACCTGAAGCTGGTGCCCAGCGGGACGGCCCAGAAGCTCAAGGCCTTCGGCGCGGACATCGAGAAGCTGGCCGCGACGGCGGACGGCGTGGAGGCGAACATCACGATCAACCTCGTCAACTACGGCGAATCGCCCGACAAGAGCGGCCTGGACCGCCTGCGCAAGATCGTGCTGGATGGCGGTGAGCGTGACACCAGCACGTCCAACGACATCGAGGTCGGCACCGGGTCGATCTTCAACACGTACCGGATGACGTTCCTCGACTACACGACAGGCACCCAGGAATCCTACCCACTGACCATCGACGGCTACGAACTGGCCACGCGTGTCCACGGCAACGGCAAGGTCAAAGTGACGGTGCCGCGCATCGGTCTGCCGGTGTTCTTGGCGGTGAAGGCCGACCGGCCCATCCCCGACATGAACAGCCTGCCCGCCAAGCAAAAGATCCTCGCGGACCTGAACTGAACCCGATTTTTATGCCCGGCTGGTTTGACGATCTACGCAACAAGATGCTCGGCACCGCGCCGGGGGTCTTTCTCGGCGCGTTCGGCAAACACCCGGGCTGGGACGACCACATCGAACCCATCGGGCTGGACAGCGAGGCGCTACTCGCCGCGCGCGATATCCTCTACGTGCGCGGGATCGGCGGGGTCGTCGACGCGGCTTTGTGGGAGAAGAAGCCCGAGGAGACGCTGCCCGGGATCGCCCACGTCTTTTGCTGGAACGGCGAGACGGACACGCTGATTGGACGGATGTGGTCCTCGACCGACGGCAAGGGCCGGGCACGCTACCCGATGGTGGCGACCGTCCACCTCGGCGTGCCGTTTTCGTTCACGCTGGCCGTGCGGGCGGGCGAGGTGCTCGCCGGAGTGGAGGCCAGATGCCGCACGGCCACGACGGCCCCGGAGGTGCGCGCCATCTTCGCGGCGGGCCTGGAGGAACTGCGCGCCTCGCTGGCGCAGCCGCCCGACGCGCTGGGGGGCGAGCCGGACCGTGCCGTCTGCACGCGGCTGGCCGATGCGATGTGGCTGGGCGAGGGCGAGACGTTCGCGCGGGCGCTTTACGCGCTGAGCGACCTAGCGCGCGCGGCGGGGCATTCCGCGAAATCTGGATCGGGAAAAATCAGCTTGAAGATGCTCGAAACGACCACGCCCACGCAGCAGCTTCGGCTGCCGATGGCCCCGGACGATTCGGTCGGCGGCATCGCTTTCTGGCAGAAGGTCACCAACCACTTTTGCCCGGTGAAACAACCGCTCCTGTTCCTCCACCCGACCGGCCAGCCCTGGGTCGATCTGATCTGCGGCACGCCGACACCGCAGGGGCTTTTTTGCCTGCGCGCCAACGAGACGACGCTGCCCCCGGCGAGCACGGTGCCCTATCAGTTGGACGAGTCGTTCCGGCAGTCGGCCAACGCGTTTGTCGGGACGGTCTGCGACCTTTCTTCCGCCGGAAAACCGGCGGCGGGCGCGGTCACACCGGCGGCGGCAATCCCGCCGCCATTGCCGCCGCTTTAGCGGCTTCGTCGGCAATCTCCTTCAACTTCGCGGCTTCGAGCGTTTTTGCCGTCGCGGCGATCTGTGCCGCAGGCAGCACCACGACCGGGCCGCCGATCATCACCGTCGGGAAACCGGTGGAAATAATGCCGCCGTGCACGGTCGGGTCGCCCATGCGGGCCGCCATCAAGTTATTGATCATGACCGTGGGCGAACCCATGGCGATGGCGTCGGGCGGGCCGACGCAAGTGCACATGTTGGTGACGGTCGCGGCGGGCATGAAACCGATCATGACGGTGGGCGCGCCAGGCGGCAGGATCGGGCCGCCGACGTGCGGCACAAGCACAGTGACCATCGGGCAGATATGCAGGTCGGTGACGCGGGCGGCGGGCGGCATGGTGAAAATGATAAAGGATGAAGGACGAAGAACGTGGGTTAGCGCCGGATTCTAAAAAATCTGTCATCCTAAGCGAGTGCAACGAGCCGAAGGACCTTCCCACGCCGACCTTGAAGCACAGCTAGACTTACCAGATAGCTATAGCCGAAAATGCGCTAGCCCGGCAAATAGTTTTGTGATTCTCGGGCGTCGAATTGTCGTCGCGCCTGCAATGGTAGCTTTATATGGATGTCCACGTGGGAAGGTCCTTCAGCTCGTTACACTCGCTCAGGATGACAGGTTTCTTGGTGGTAAGGCGACACCACAGCCCACATCTTTCCGAGAGTTCCGCGCTCCGAGTTCCGAGTTCCGAGTTCCGCCTACTTCGCCTGCACTGTCACCGGGTCCGAACTGCCGCAGCCGCGAATCCGGTACACCTTTTCGACCTCCCTCGCGCCGACGTAATTGCAGTAAAATCCCTTCACCAAATAGGCCGTGTTGGGATGGGGCGGATTCCAAGGCTTCGTGAGCGCCTCGAAACTGCTGCCCGGCTGAAGAACGATCAGGTCCGGCGTGCCGCTCTTGTGCTCCATCGGGTCCAACCCCAGCCGCACCCACTCCAGCGGCGGCGACGTGTACCCCGGACGCTCGACCGGCAACTCGGCCACCTGCACCCCCGCCCAATGCGTCGGGACCGTGTCGCCCAACGTGTACGGATTCGCCAAGCAGACTGGCTTGCTGCCAACGTTCATGAAATAGACCAAAAACCGTCCGTTGCGGTCGCGCGCCTGCTGCCGGACCCGCAGTTGCATTACTTCCACCGGCGCGCGTAGCAACGCCGCCGACAGGTCGGAGAATTCTTCCAGCAAAGGCCGCATGGCCTCGATCTGTGGCACCTCGCGGGCGCTGAACGTCTTGACCTTTTCCGCCCCACCCTCGCGCAGGATCACGCTCATGATAGCCACCCCGGGCACGCCCTCGGTCGCGGGCGGCAGGTCGAAGGGCCGCGTCCGGTCGATCAGCGCGCGCACCCGCCCGGCCCCGGCCCCGCCGGTCGTGTCCAGCCGCTGTTGGTAGCGCCCGATGCTCTGGTC
Organism: uncultured Chthoniobacterales bacterium; assembly: GCA_964242205.1. Lineage (GTDB taxonomy): Bacteria > Verrucomicrobiota > Verrucomicrobiia > Chthoniobacterales > SZAS-18 > CAHJWO01. The sequence continues at coordinate 16,187 of CAXTBX010000040.1, read as the reverse complement.
GCCCGCCGCCTCCGGTGAACCGAAGTTTTCCAGCGTGGCCACCCCGTCCGCGCTCGTGATCCGGAGGTTGGCCTGACGCTCGTGCAGATCGTCGCCGAGCAACGAACCAGAATAGGAGACGTACTCGACCGTGAACGCACGCGCGCCGCCGCCCGCCGAACCTTCGCTTGCTTGTGGAGGAATCATAAAGATTTACCAAGCCGACCAGCTCACGCCTTGGGCACCGCCTCGTAGGTGTAGGTTTTGCCGCTCTCGGTCTTGACCATCGCGGCGAAGTGCGTGCAAATCGTCCGGTAGTGGCGCTTCTTCACGGTGGTGAGATTCTGACCCATGATAGAGTTAGGATCAATGCCGTTGACCGCGCCATCGTCGTTGAGGCTCGTGTCAATGGCCGCGCCTGCGTACTCGTCGGGGTTGCCCAGGTGATGCCCAAACTCGTGGGCGGCCACGGCAATCCGTGGCTCGCCGAGGAACCAGAGCGAATCGTTCGAGCGGATGTTGCCGTCGGCCACGATCAGCATCCCCGCGCTGAAGGTCGTTTGCAGGCTGAACGTGATCGTGGCCTTCGTCTTGTAGCGGCAGCACTTGGTGTCCGTGCTCTGGCATTCCTTGCGCTTGAGGTCGAACTTGTCAGTCCAGGTGGTGTCGGCGTTGTTTTTCCAAGCGGTAATCTTGGCCTGCTTGTCCGCCGCGCTGATGTTCCAATCCGTGAACGATTCGACCCAGTCGCCGCCGTATTGACAGGTGAACTTCTTCGTACCGTCGGCCTTGGTGCCGTTCTCGTAGAAGCCGACCGAGAACGCTTTAGAATCGTTGATCGCCAGGTCGAGGTTGAGCGTCGCGGGCACGGGCTTCCACGCGGAACCGTCCCAATAGTTGCGGGCACCCGCGATGCGTTTCATCCAGCGGTAGCCGTTCCAAGTGAGTTGCCCGTCGAGCAGCCCGCCGGTGCCCGCCGGGACGTGGTTGCCCAAATTGACGACCTCCGCCGCCCAGCCCTTCACGTACTGGATCGTGCTGGTGATGTTGATGAGGTAATCCAGCGCGTCGAGGTTGAAATGCACGCGGCCCGACGTGTAAGGCGTCAGCGGCAGCGTCGGGATGAAGTGAACCTTCAGCGGGACGGGCGTCACCTTGCCGCTGGTCAGGCCGTTGAGATTCGTGACCTTGACGTAGTGTTCGCCATCCTTCCGGGGCAGGAAGTCGACGATCTTCCACTCGTGGGAGAACGCGTTGGAGCGGACTTCCTCCTCCCAGGTGCGCACGGACGCGCCGATGTCGATGTCGCGGTTGTCGAGCGAGAGCTTCTCGCCGTCGGCGTAATTTTCGGTGGTGCCCTGGAGGTGGACGGTGTCGCTGCACCATGCGTCGGCGGTGTCCCAGACGATGGTCAGAACTTTCTTCGTCCCCTTGGGGCAAGGCTGGGTGGCGCAGGCGGCGGGGCTGGTGCCGTCCTTGGCCTTCGGATCGGTTGGAGATGCTTCGTCGCTCATGGCCGGGAGAATGCTACGGCTAGGCGGTGGGTTTGGCGAGCACACGCTCGATCCAGGTCGCCGCCGCTTTTTCCAGCCGGGCGAGCCGGGCGGCTGCCGGGTCCTTGGGTTTGTCCTTGAGCGTCCATTCCAGCCACGGGTAGAGCGGATCATTCACGCAGCTGTGTCCAAAGGCGAACATCAGCGCGGTGAAGATCTGGTCGGCGCGCGGGAGGTCGAACCCCTGCTTGCGCGCTTCGGCGCTGCCCGCGCGGATCAGCTTCAAGAGGGCTTCCTCGCCGACGAAGGCCACCTTCTGCGGGTACGTGCGGCCCATGTCCGACCGGGCGAGCGCCACGATGTTGCCGGAGGTTTCCGCCGTCGGCTTTTGCAGAAAAAGGCGCAACTCATCCAGCGCGCGGGTCTTGTTGGCCGCGCCCTCGCCCGCCACGCGCTGCTGGAACCGGTTGACCGCCGCGTGCAAGCGGTCGGCCCGGTCGGTCTGGTCGTCCTTGGCCGTCAGGATTTCCGCCGCCCAGGGGTACTGCGGGTCGGTGTCGAACGTGCCGCCGAAGATGAACGTCAGTTCGATGAAAAGCCGGAGAGGGCCGCGGTTGGTGAACCCGTGGCCCTGCGCCCGCGCGATGGCGGCCCGGACCGCCGCACGCATCTGCGGCTTGCCTAACAGCTTGCACAGCCGGGGCCAAGTCTCGCGGGCGTGCGCGAGCATCTCGTCCTCGAACGCGGTGAGGGCGTTTTGTTCGAAGACTTTAAGCTGGGCTGGTCGCAGGGAAAGCATGGTGGGGGAACGGTGGTCAGGCGGCGATGGACACGCGCAGGGAGCCGACCTCCTTGCCGAACCGGGAGAACTTGAGCAGCGCGTCCGGCTTGGCGTCCTCGATGACGTAGTGGCTCACGGGGCCGAACACGGTTTCCGCCTCCTCTTCGTTGCAGGTCGGCAGGTAGGTGCGCAGCACGCGGGGGTCGTACCAGCGAAAGTAAACCAACTTACCCTCGGGGTCGCGGATCTTCAGGAACGTCCGGCAATGCTTGCGCATGGCCAGCATGTCGGCGGGCGTGTGGGCAAAGACCCCCCAATGCTTGCCGAGGCCCTGGGCGAGCAGCCAAGCCGTGAAGGCGTGGTCGGGCGGGAGCGCGACGAGATAGGGCGCGACCTCCAGCATGTCCGGCTCCTGCGGACCGGCGTACAGGCAGACGTACTCGGGAGCGAGCGCGTCGAACTGGGCGAGCAGGTCGGGACACGCCGCCCCGTCGAGGACAGCGTAGGTCGCCTGGCCGTCCCCGGGGAAGAGGGTCGTCATGAGGGCCTCGTTCATGGCTAATAGTCGTCCGAACTGCCGCCGCCGCCACTGCTGCCGCCGCCGCCGGAATAGCCGCTACCATCGCCGAAGCCCAACGCCCTTTTGGCCGCGTCAGCGAGGTCGTTGGCCTTTTTCGTCGCCGCGTCCTTGGCTTCGGCGATCTTCTGCGCGGCGGCGCTCGCCTGCTGCTCGGCCCACGCCTGGGCGTCTCGCGCCTTTTGTTCCGCCGCCGCCGCGGCGTCGCGCACCTTCTGCTCGGCCTGATCAGCTAAATCCCGCGCTTTTTGCTCCGCCGCGTCCTTGGCGTCCCTCACCTGCTGTTTGGCCCATTCGGCGGCTTCCTTGGCCTTTTGGGCGGCTTCCTCCTTCTTCTGCTTGGCCCAGGCGGCGGCGTCACGCGCTTTTTGTTCTGCTTGGTCAATGAGCGACGGGTCCTGTTGGCCGGTGGCCGCGCTGCCGCTGCCGAGGCTGCCCGGCGTATCTTCGGTGTAGATCGGGGTTTCTTCGTTTTCCTTCTTGCCAGGGGTTGGCGGCTTCGGCGGGGTCGGTCCGCACGGCTGGACAAGCGGCGTGCCGTTCTGGCTGGCTTTTTTCAGGCCCATGGCCGTCGCGCTTCCCTTGCCCAGCTTCTTGGTGGCGGGTTTCGCCGTGGGCGCGCCCTTGGACCCGGCCGTCGCGTTGGCGGCGATCAATGCAGCCTTGGGCGCGGTGGGCGAACTCCCCGACCCGGCCCCGGCGGCCCCGCCGCTGTTGATGAGCACCATCGTGCCCTGAATTGCCACCCCCGCCGGACCGATGGTGATGAAGCCGCCCGCCGCCTTGAGCGTCAACTCCATGCCCGCCTCGATGACCACATTCATGCCGCCCTTGAGATGAATCTCCATGCCGGCGTCCACCGCGTAATTCATCCCGGCCTTTTCCTGCACGTTCATACCCGCATCAATCGAGAGTGTCTCGCCGATCTTCTGATTGATGTTGCCGGTCACGTCCTGGTGGAGGTCGGCCTTGAGCTTCTCGAAACGGTCCTTCTCGACGACGAGGTGCCGCTCGCCGCCGATGTATTCCAGGCTGCTGGCCTTGACCCGGGTGTCCAGGTTCTTCTCGGCGTGGATGAAAATCTGCTCCGAGCCTTTTTTGTCCTCGAACCGGAACTCGTTGAAGCCGGTTCCGCCCTTGCTGGAACTGGATTTGAGCGTGCTCTTGGTTTTCTCCGCCGGGAGGTCATAGGGCGGCAGGTGGTCGGCGTTGTATACGCGGCCTGTGACGATGGGCAGGTCGGGATCGCCCTCCAGGAATTCCACGATGACCTCGTGGCCGACGCGCGGGATGTAGAGCGCGCCCCATTTTTTACCTGCCCAGGCCGCCTGCGAGATGCGCACCCAGCAGGACGAGTTTTCGTCGGCCTTGCCGTAGCGGTCCCAGTGGAATTGCACCTTCACGCGCCCGTACTTGTCGGTGTGAATTTCCTCGCCGCTCGGGCCGACGACGATGGCCGTCTGCGGCCCCTGGATGAGCGGCTTGGGCGTGGTGCGCGCGGCGCGAAAGGGTTTCGTCGCGTCGATGGCCTGGAAACTGCACTCGAAGATTTCGTCGGTGTTCAGAGCCCCGGCGGAAAAGTCCTCGGCCTTGAACTGGTACGTGGCCGAGGTGATGAGGTATTTGCGGTTCTGGTCGCGGCGGGCGGCGTTGGTCAGGGTGAACGTGTGGCCGACGGCGAGGCCCCGCGCGTTGCTGTTGCCGTGGACCGACTCGTGGTGGACGTGCAGTTCCTCGATGCGCAGCTTGGCGTAGTCGCTGCCCTCGGACTGCTCGCCGTACTCGCCGGGGTAGTCGTAGACGGCGAATCCCGACTGGGCGTTCTGGGTGGTGATGTTCGACTGGCCGACGAGCGAGGTCTTGGGTTTCTCGAAGTTGAAGTCGTTGACCGCGTAGGTGCCGGGCTGCACTTCCTGTTCCAGCGTCCAGGTGGTGATGCCCTCCTTTTGCAGCGTGCCGCCACGGGTGCTGCGGAAGGGGACATTCTCGTAGCCCTCGTAGGCGCTGTGGGCGCTGCCGGAGTCGGCGAGGACAAGCGTGTGCTTGCCGTTTTCGTGCTCGAAAAAGTAGTAGATGCCCTCGTGCTCCATCAGGCGGCTGACGAAGTTGAAATCCGTCTCGCGGTACTGCACGCAGTATTCCCAGGTGGTGTAGGTGCCGCTGAGCGAGTCCTTGAAATCCGTGAAACCCTGGTCGCGGAAGACCTGCTTGATGATGTCGGGCACGGACTTGGTCTGGAAGATGCGGCAGTCCGCCGAGCGCGTCAGGAACCAGAGCCACGGGACGAGCGTGGCGCGGTAGCTGCCTTGGCCCGCGGTCGCCTCGGTCTGGACGAAGCGATTGATGTAGCCGTTGAAGAAGCGCGGAGTCTTGCTGTCGGGCAGGTCGAGCCGGAGCGTCGCGTTGCTGCCGACGAGACCGTTGAAGTCGAGGTTGGGGTCGTCGCTGGTGAGGTCCACCTCGATCTGGTAGAGGCGGCCCAGATTTTCGTGCATCGTCGCGTGGACGATGGCCACCTTGTCGTCGCCCAGCGTCGTGGTGATGGCCAACTGGCGGCTCGTTTGGGAGATGGGCATGGCTGGGATGGGCGGGCGGTGGAACGAATTCCCGCGGTGAGGGTTTGGACGAGTCGGGAAGGAATTGTGTCAAAAGGCCGCCGGGAAGTAAAGCCCGCCAAAGGCGGGAAGGTTCAAGAAATCAAGAACTCAAGAATTCAAGGAGGAACCAAAGTTCAAGATCCAAGCTTCAAAAGCCGCCAAGTCAAAGGTCTAGGCAGGATGGTGGAAGACATCTGCTCGTGGACTTTTTGAACCTTGGTCCTTTCGTCTGCCTTCCTTGAATTCTTGGTTTCTTGGTTCCTTCCCGTCCCAGTGGGCTTTACTCGAACGTGTACACGAAATTGCTGTCCTTCGCGTCCACGTCGATCTTCGTCACCGGCGTGCCCTCGATCATGCGTTCGAGCAGCGCGCGGCTGATCTCTGGCAGCAAGGTCTGCGTCACGATAGCGTCCACCATGCGCCCGCCGCTCTCCAACTCCGTACAGCGGCTGGCGATGAGGTCGACCACCGCGTCGGTGTAGGAAAGTGTGATCCCCTGGTTTTCCGCCACGCGCTTGACCACCCGTCCCAGTTGCAGCTGGATGATCGAGCGCAGCATCACGTCGCTCAGCGGGTAATAGGGCACCACCACCAACCGGCCCAGCAGCGCGGGCGGGAACACCTTGAGCAGCGGCGCGCGCAGGGCCTTGGCCAGCGTGTCCACGTCCGGCGCGAGGTCCGGGTCCTTGCACATGTTCATGATCAGGTCGCTGCCCGCGTTGGTCGTCAGCAGAATGATCGTGTTCTTGAAGTCGATGAACCGGCCCTCGCCGTCCTCCATCCAGCCCTTGTCGAACACCTGGAAGAACATCTCGTGCACGTCGGGGTGCGCCTTTTCGACTTCGTCGAGCAGGACGACCGAATACGGCTGGCGGCGGACGGCTTCGGTGAGCACGCCGCCCTCGCCGTAGCCGACGTAGCCGGGAGGCGCGCCCTTGAGCGTGGAGACGGTGTGCGCCTCCTGGAACTCGCTCATGTTGATCGTGATGACGTTCTGCTCGCCCCCGTAAAGCGCCTCGGCCAGCGTGAGCGCGGTTTCCGTCTTGCCGACGCCCGAGGTGCCCGCGAGCATGAACACGCCGATGGGCTTGCTCGGGTTGTCGAGCTTGGCGCGGCTGGTCTGGATGCGCTTGGCGATGGCTTCGAGCGCGTGGCGCTGGCCGATGATGCGTCGTTCGAGCGTGTCCGCCAGTTTCAGCACGGCCTGGATCTCGTTCTTGACCATGCGGCCCACGGGGATGCCGGTCCAGTCGGCGATGACCGAGGCGACGGCCACCTCGTCCACGCTCGGGAGCACCAGCGGGTTCTCGCCCTGGAGGGTGAGCAATTCTTTCTCCAGCGCGCGCAGTTGTGCCAGCACGGGCGCGTTCCCGTCCCCGGTGGCGACGGCGGGCTCGGTAGTGGTCGTGGCGGCGGGCGTGGAACCGTTGCCGTCACCGTTCGCCGTCCCGGCAGCAGGCGCGGCGGCAGCGGCAGGCGCGGCCTTGCTCTGCGCGAGAAGCTGGTGCAGCTGCGTCCGCAGCCCGAGGATGGTGTCCACCTTCTCCTTCTCGGTCTTCCAACCGGCCTCCAGACCGGCGAAACGCTCCTTCTCCTGGGCCATCTGGCTGACCAGTTCGGCGCGGCGTTCGCCGTGCTCGCGGCCCACGGCGATTTCGCGGTCGAGGATGTCGATTTCCGAGGTCATCGCCTCCATCCGGCGCTTGGAGTCCTCCACCTGCGGCGGCGTCGCATGCTGGCTGATGGCTACCCGCGCGCAAGCGGTGTCGATGAGGCTGACCGCCTTGTCGGGCAACTGGCGCGCCGGGATGTAGCGGTGCGAGAGTTTGACGGCGGCTTCCACCGCCTCGTCGAGCAGTTGGACCTTGTGGTGTTTTTCCAGCACCGGTACCAGCCCGCGCACCATGTTGATGGCCTTCCACTCGGCGGGTTCCTCGACCTTGATGACCTGGAAGCGGCGGGTCAGCGCGGGGTCCTTCTCGAAGTATTTCTTGTATTCCGCCCAGGTCGTCGCGGCGATGGTGCGCAGGGTGCCGCGCGCGAGGGCGGGCTTGAGCAGGTTGGCGGCGTCGTTCTGACCCGCCGCGCCGCTCGCGCTGATGCGCGTATGCGCCTCGTCGATGAACATGATGACCGGTTTGGGCGAGGCCTGCACCTCTTCGATGACCTTCTTGAGCCGCGCCTCGAACTCGCCTTTCTGCCCCGCCCCGGCCTGGAGTGCACCGAGGTCCAGCGAACGCACGCTGATATCCTTGAGCGCCGGGGGCACGTCGCCTGACGCCACGCGCAGGGCGAACCCCTCGACCACCGCCGTCTTGCCCACGCCCGCCTCGCCCGTGAGGATCGGGTTGTTCTGGCGGCGGCGCATGAGGATATCGACAATCTGCCGGATTTCCTCGTCGCGGCCTGTCACGGGGTCGAGTTCATTGTTGCGGGCCTTGGCGGTCAGATCGACCGCGTATTTGTCCAGCGCCTCCTGCTTCGCGCCGGGGATGGCGTTGGTCGCGTCGCCCTGGGCCGCGTCGCCGCCCGCCGCGCCGAGCTTCGTGCCGTCGTTGGCCCCGAGGTTTTCCTCCGCCGAACTTTCCGTGAGCTTGGGCAGGTTTTCCGCGAGGTCATCGACGCGGACCTTGCTGAACTCGCGCGAGATTTGCAGCAGGATGCTTTGGAGTGCCGCCGTCTTCATCATGGCCAGGAGCAGGTGGCCCGTGCGCACCTGCGATTCGCCGTAGGAGAGCGTCGCGTAGGTCCACGCTTGCTTGATGACCTCGTCGAAATAATGCGAAAATTCCGAGATGCCCGACGCCCCGCGCGGCAGCTTGTCGAGCGCGGTAGTGAAGTCGGTGGCCAGCTTCGACGGGTCGGCCCCATAGTGCTTGAGCAGAATGGCCATGTCCGACTGCGGCAGTTGGACGATGGCGTGGAGCCAGTGGACAAGTTCAAAGCTCGGGTTGCCGCGCATCTTGCAGAACGTCATCGCGCTGTCCGCCGCCTTGAACGCGACGCTGTTGAGCTTGCCGAAGAGGGTGGTGCGTTTGAAGTCGGGCATGGCGGTGGGGAAAGGATGAAGGATGCAGGATGAAGGATGAAGGCGGCAAAATGGAAGCGGAAAGTGCGTCGGATGCCGTTGGCAGGAAGGATTTTGGAGGGGCGGTGCCGCTTACGTGATGGAGGCGATGCTTTTGAAGAAGTCTGTCATCCTGAGCGAGTGTAACGAGCCGAAGGACCTTCCCATGTTATTTCCAGAGCGAGCGCACTTAAAGGAAGCGCCTGAAAAGACACGTTGGTCCTGGTGCGACGCTCCTTGATGACTTTGGGTTGGAAGGTCCTTCGGCTCGTTACACTCGCTCAGGATGACAGACTTCTTTGGAGATAGGCGTCAACCCACAACCCACAACCCACAACCCCCTTTTTCAATTCAGCGACGGATCAATCACCAGGTCCTCCGCATCCCGCGTCGGTTTCCGGGTATTGATCCACGTCGTCCAGCCGAGCATCCCCCCGCTGCCGAGCTGCGTAGACGGCACCTCGTTGGCCAGCAACACATACTGCACGTCCCAGAACAGTTCGTCGCCGCAGTAGTTCCGCACCCACGTTTTTAACCGCTTGAACCCGCCCTGATTGGGCAACAAACGCAGCAAGTCCGCCAATTTCATCGGTCCGAACCGCAGCCGGAACTTCGTCTGCACCTGCCACACGCGCGAACCGACGATGACCGTGGACCCGAGCAGCCCCGTCGCGCGCGACTCCCCCACCCGACACACGTCCGTCTCCGGGATCGTCAACCACTGCCCGGCGAACGGCTCCACCCGCGCCTTGACACCGAAATACTCCGTCAGGACCGCCGCCAACCCTTCGGCGTTCTTCGTCTGCGCCGAAAGCCGCCCAGAAAAGTACAACTTCGCGGCGTCGTCCACCTCGTCCCGATGCTGCATCGCAGGCTGCCCCAGGCCGAAGTAGCTGCCGATATAATGCGTGAACCGGCGGTCCGTGGGCCGGTCGAGATCGACGCTCTTTTGATGCACCGACCACGCGCGGTAAAAGAGCGAGAGCAGCCGGTGGTGAAAGACGTTGAGAAACGCCACCAGCGTCGGGTCCTGTGCCCGGAGGCGGTCCAGCGCGTACTCCGTGAGGTGCAGCGGCAGCGGCCCGTTCGGCCCGAGCAGGCCGAGGAAGTTGATCGTCAACTTGCCGGGTACGTCCGGGTCGGGCGGCGTGAAATCGCGCACCGTGGAAGGCGCGAAGCGTAGGTCGGGCTGCTGGTGGAGCCGCAGCCGGTCCTCGCGCGGGTACAGGCTCTTGCCGAGGTTCATCGACTGGTCGAGCGCGTGCAACCGGCGCAACGCCAGGTAAAACCCGAACGAATAAGGCTCGCGCTTGAGCTTGGCGAGGAACTGTTCGACGGCGGGGTCCATGACGGCAGAAGGTGGAACAGAGAATCGTGCTGGGAGCTATAAATAGTAACTGCCGGTTTCGCGTGCTGACCTTTGTCTTTTACTTCTACCTTCTACCTTCTGCCTTCTGCCTTTACAAAATATCCCTCGCCCCGGGCCGCGAGGTCCAGCGGTGGATCTCGCCGCGCTCGCTCGTGAGCACCATTTCCGTGAACGAGTTGATAGAGACGTACTTGGCGAAAAATTGCTCCAGCACCGCGCCGAACAGAAACGCGCTGTTGCCGCTGAACTCGGATTCATGCACGCCAATCGTCAGTTCCAACCCCCGCGCGAACGCGATGGGACCCGGCGTGAGCACCCGCCGGATGATCGGTTTGCTCACCACCGAAACCAGCCCGTTGACGAGCTTCTTGATGCTCGCGTTAGTCTGCTGGTTGTTCGGGTGCTCGGCGTAGAGCCGCAGCATCTCGCGTAACGCCGCCGGGCCTTCCTGCGGGTTCGTGTTCACCAGCGACAGGTAGTTGAGCGACAGGTGGCTGATGATCCGCCAACTCAACTCGCCCTCGGCCATCGAGGGGATCGGCTCTGTCGGCGTGGTTAGCGCCCGGGTGGCCGTGACCGGCGCGTTGATGTCGAGGAAGAAATCCGTCTTGCCCACGCCGACCGGCAACTGGATGGGCAAGTGCCGGTTCGTGCACAGCGCCGTGACGGAAAGCTGTTGCAACCCCGGATGAAACGGCGCGTTGTTGCCGTCCACCAGCGACAGGTAAACCTCCGAGCCGGGGTAACGTACGCCACCCTGCTGGACCTCCCGCGCGGTCAGCGTGCGCGGCACGCGGTTGAGCGTGTAATAGGCGCGCGAATGCAGGTCGCGGTCGTAGTTGAAATAGTACGGCGTGAACTTGTAAACCTCGTCCGCCTGCGTGCCGATGCCTTCGACGCGCTGGAGATCGAAGATCTCGAACTCCACGACCCGCGTCTTGTCCGCGATGATCTGGTATTCCGACTGCCGCTCGGAGAGCGCGATGCGGTCGATGCGCTTGGGAAACAGGTTGATCGCGGGCGTGCAGTGCAGGCCGAACATCGTCTGGTCCACGCGGTTTTCGAGCTGCGTGTCGGCGCTGTCGAACAGGATGAGCACGTCAAACTCCGTGCCGGACATCTGGGTGACGGCCTCGCGCAAGCCGCAGAGCTTAAAGAACAGGAAACGTTGCGGAAAAACGAAGTATTCGCGCAGTAGCCGGTAGCCCTCGAAAGAGCGCGGGGCCACGGGCAGCAGCGCCTCTTCGGCGGTGAATCCCACGGGCCGCAGACCCGTGCCCGGCACGCGCACGGTCCGACGTTGCGCGCCGCTGCCGCTTTGCAGGACGACTTGCTTGCCGTGGGCAAAAATTTGCTCGTGCAACCGGTACGGCAGTTCGGCCCCACCGCGCAGGTACACGTCCAGGTCGTTCACCTGCAGGTCCTTCATCAGCACGCCTGGCGCCAGCTCCACCCGCAGGCGCAGCACGCCCTTCGGGCGCAGGCCCTCGGGCAGGTCCATCCCGCCCATCTCGCGCGTCGTGTAGCTGGCCGCCGTGATCGACAGCGGCCACAGGGTCACGTCGTGCGCGGTGCGGAACTGCGCGGGCACACTCGCGCCCCGGCCCAGGTTGCCGCGCAGCAGCGTCCCGCGCGGGATCGAGTAGCCCGCCGCCAGGCTGGTTTCGGCGCGGTCCGGCTCGAAGCTGGCGATCAGCATTGCCGGTGTCGGTGCCAGGTAGTGCGGAAAAACCGACTCAAGCAGCGACTGCGTCAGCCGGGGAAATTCGGCGTCGAACTTCGTCTGGATGCGTGCCGTCAGGTAAGCAAAGCCTTCCAGCAGCCGCTCGACGAACGGGTCGGGACAAACCTCGTGGCCCGTGGTATCCACGCCGAGCCGTCCCGCGATTTTGGGATACTCGCGGGCAAACTCCGCCGCCATCTGGCGCACGTAGGTCAGCTCCGAATTGTAGTGGTAGAGCAGTCGGTCGCGCACGGAAGCTCAGGAGTCAAAAGTCAGGAGGCATAAGCCGGAAAACGGAGGGTGGCAGTCCTGCTGACTTCCACCTTCTGCCTCATGCCTTCTGCCTTTCCCCTAGTACGTCTTCAGTTCGCCGGTTTCCAGATCAACCTTCGTTTTGATCATGAATTCCTCGGGCATCGGTCTCGCCCACAGGTCACCCCGGATTTCGATGACCATCTCGTTCTTGGCTTTGGTCCCGATCTCCTTTTTCAACTCCACGAACACGCTGTCGGGCGAGATGCGTGGCTCATAGGCTTCGATGGCCCGCGCGATGTCGCGTTCCAACACGCCGCCCTCCGCGCTTTCGGATAACCGGCCACAGAGGCTCTGGATACCGTAGTTCAACGTCGAGGTCCGCACCTGATCGAATTCGTTGAGATCTTCGTCGTCCGCGTGGCGACTGGCGCTCAGCAGCCAACGCAAATCGCGCAACACCCCCTCGCGGTAACGCGAAACCGAGACCACGCGCTCGTAGCTGGATTCCTCCTTGCGGTCAGGATTATTGTCGGTCAATCGATCCAGCAAGCAGGGCTGGATTTTTTCCATCGTTGCGTACTCGGCCATAACGGAGCAAAACGGGTTGACTCAGGCCGGGTCGGATGGTTCGGCGGTAGGTTCCTTCGTCGGCTCGCCGCCCGCCGGGGTAAACACCAGCGGCGCGTCTGGCTGCACGAACTGGAGGCTCTGGACCTCCAGCAGGCCGAATTCTGCCGCGTCCGTCACCAGAGTCCGCTGACCCAGGCCGCAAAAAAATCCTTCCGCCCGTTCGCGCCAGTCAGTCTGGCGTCCGAGTTGGAGCAAAGGATCGGCTTCCGCCTCCGAACCGGGGTAGCGCACGGGGATGTAGCCTGCCGCCGCGCCCTCGTTAAGCCACCGGAAGTCCGCCGGCGCCCAGATCGAATCCATCAAGTGCGTGCGCGGACGCAACGTCACCTCGCGGATGTGCTCGAAGGGAATCCAATAATATTTCCCGTCGATGAACGCTTCGAGCATCGGCCCAAAGCGCGAATCGCCGTCGGCTACCCAGGCGGCGGCCTGGCCGTTGACCGTGGCCGCCGTGGCGGGGGCGGCCTCCAACGCGTGCGCCTGGCTGGCTGCCGCCGCGCTCCAGTTGCCTTCCAAACCGAGGCGCAACGCCTCGATGGCGCTGCCAACCCATTCGGGAGGTTTTCCGAACAGGGTTGGAGCGGTCTGGCCCGCAAAAACCCCGCGCCGTGCGACCTCGCAGGCGAGCACCTTTTCACAGACGCCCACCCAGATCGTCGCCTCCACGTCGAAGTCGCCAACCAGTTTGAGCTGGGTCTGCGCACCTTCCCAGTTGCCTTGGATGCAGTACAACTGGAACAGCACGCTGCGGTGCCGGGCCTCGGCGGGCGCTTTGCGCACCGCGTCCTTGGCCGCGGCGAGCGCGTCGGCCAGACGGCCCGCCTTGAGTGCTTCCGCAACGTCCATGCAAGTTCGCCGCCGCCCCTGGCCGACGGCGGCCGGGTCAGGCGGCGGTGGACATGGTTTCCGTGTTCTTGGTCTGGGACCACATGGCGACCTGAGCCGGAGTGATCAACTTGCCCGAGGCATCCTGCGCGTTGTATTCGACCTGCATCGCCGCGTAGCTGAACTTGATGTCTTCCATGGGTGCCTCGTCATCCTCGGAGAGCGTGATGTCAATACCCAGCACCTTCACCTGGGCGAAGGTGTACTTCAGGAAGGGTTCGGGCTTTTTCGAGCCGGTGGTCTTGCGGCAGACGATGAGGACCGTGCCGTAGTGACCGCCACGGCATTCCGTCAGGAACAGGGCCGGGGAGGCGATGTCCACCTGCTTCTTGATCGTGAATTCCTTGAACTTCAACTTTCCGGCGCCCGAACCACCGGTGCTGGTGGCAACGTTGGCGGCGTTCTCGCTCCCGAACGTCACGTTGTGAACGCCGCTCCAGCCCGATGAACCGGGATAGTCCGTGTCCTGGGACTCACCTTTGATGTCCACCGCCCCGTTGCCGGGGGTTTTGAATTGGATGAAACCGTCGATTGCCATAACAGAGTGTACTTTCCAGCTTTGATTGTGCGCTCCAGATTACGAAAGCCCACCTGCCCGGGGGCGCGATTACCGGGCAAACGGGCCGCTTGCGCTCCTAGCCGCCCGCCTTGATGGAAGGAAGCTTGGAAACTAACCGCAAGGACACCGTCAGGCCTTCCAACTGGTAGTGTGGACGCAGCCAGAATTGCGAGGTGTAGTAGCCGGGGTTGCCCGGCACTTCCTGCACCTTGACCTCGGCTTCCGCGAGGGGCCGCTGGGCCTTGAGTTCCTCACCCGCCGACGAATTGACCGTGTATTGCGAAATCCAGTTGTTGAGCCATTGCTCCAGTTCGCCGCGTTCCTTGAACGAGCCGATCTTGTCGCGCACCATCGTCTTGAGGTAGTGGGCGAAGCGGCAAACGGCGAACAGGTAGGGCAACCGCGCCGAGATGTTGGCGTTGGCCGTGGCGTCGGGATCGTCGTACTCGGCGGGCTTTTGCAGGGACTGCGCGCCCATGAACACGGCGTAGTCGGTGTTCTTCCAGTGCGAGAGCGGGATGAAGCCGTTCTTGGCCAGCTCGGATTCGCGCCGGTCGGTGATGGCGATTTCCGTCGGACATTTCATGTCCACACCGCCGTCGTCGGTCGGGAACGTGTGGCAAGGCAAGCCCTCGACCATGCCGCCGCTCTCGGGGCCGCGGATACGCGCGCACCAGCCGTAGAGTTTGAACGCCTTGGCCACGTTGACGCCCATCGCGTAGGCTGCGTTGGACCAGATGTAGTTGTTGTGCGTGCCGCCTTCGGTTTCCTCCTCGAAGGCAAAGTCTTCGACCGGCTCCGTCTTGGAGCCGTAGGGCACGCGCGCCAGGTAGCGCGGCATCGTCAGGCCGAGGTAGCGCGCGTCGTCCGAGGCGCGCAGCGACTTCCACGGCGCGTACTCCGGGCTACCGAAAATCTTGGTCAGGTCGCGCGGGTTGGAAAGCTCCTGCCACGATTCCATGTTCATCACGCTCGGGGCCGCCGCCGCGAAGAACGGCGCGTGCGCCGCCGCCGCGATCTTGGAGATGCCTGAGAGCATCGCCACGTCGGGCGGCGTGTGGTCGAACTGGTAGTCGCCGATCAGGCAGCCGTAAGGCTCGCCGTTGGGCGTGCCGAACTCCTCTTCGTAGAGTTTCTTGAAGAGCGGGCTCTGGTCCCAGAGCGCGCCGGGGAAGTTCTTAAGCGTCTTGCCCAGGTCCTTCTTGGAGAGGTTGAGCACCCGGATCTTGAGCATCTCATCCGTCTCGGTGTTGAACACGAGGTGCTTGAGGCCGCGCCAGGTGCCTTCGAGCGTCTTGAAATCCTCCTGGTGGATGATGAGGTTCACCTGCTCGGTGAGCTTTTTGTCGATCTCGGCGATGATCGACTCGATGGCGCGCAACGAGTCGCCCGAGACGAGGTTGGCCGAGGAAAGTGCTTGCGAGGCCAGCGTGCGCACGGCGGCTTCCACGGCCGTCTTGCGCTCGTCGGTGCGCGGCTTGAATTCCTGCGTCAACATCGACTCGAAGTCGCTGAGTTGCCCGGAGGCGGCCTCGGAGGTCGTCGCTTCCAGCGGGCTGTTTTCCTGCATCGTTTCTGGCATAGGGAAGGAGAAAAAAGGTGGGACGAAAGACTCAGGCCGCCGGTTCCTCGGCGGATTTCGGTGCGCTGGCGAGCGCCTGGAGCAGCGTGGGATCGCCCAGCAGCTTGGTGATCAGTTCCTCCGCGCCCGCCTTGCCGTCCATGTAGGTCAGCAAGTTGGAAAGTTCGGTGCGGGCCTGGAGCAGCTTGTCGAGGCCGGCCACTTTGCGCGCGACCGCCGCCGGGGAAAAGTCGTCCATGCTCTCGAAAGTGATGTCCACGGGCAGTTCGCCCTCGCCGGTGAGCGTGTTGGGCACGCGGAAGGCCACGCGCGGCTTGATGGCCTTGAGCCGGTCATCAAAGTTGTCCATGTCGAAGGCCAGGAACTTGCGGTCGGCCACGGCGGGCAGCGCTTCCTCAGGCTTGCCGCTCAGGTCGGCCATCACGCCCATGACGAAGGGCAGCTGGACCTTCTTCTCCGCGCCGTACACTTCCAGATCATATTCGATCTGGACGCGGGGCGCACGGTTACGGGCGATGAACTTCTGGCTGCTGTTGCTAGGAGGCATAAAAGCCGAGGTTTGACAATTTCCGCGTTTTACGCAACCAAAAAAATGCGTACAAAAAGAATTGTTCGCAATCTAGGAATTATCCCTAAGAACCTGTGGAGTTAAAGGATTTGCCTGATTGAACGACTCTCTGGCAGGCTGCT
>CAXTBX010000039.1:38075-40342 GCA_964242205.1 uncultured Chthoniobacterales bacterium | reverse complement strand
CGTGCCGCTACGCGCGCCGGGCTGCACTACCTCGGCATTGGCCACTGGCACAACTGGTTGGTGTGCGACGACGACCGCCTCGTCATGCCCGGAACGCCGGAGCAGGACGCCTTTGGCCAGGACAACGCCGGGTTTGTCGCCTGCGTGGAGATCGACGGCCCCGCCGCCAGGCCGCGTGTGGAGCCGGTCCGCGTCGGCGCGTTGCGCTGGACGCAGTGGGACTGCGATTTCGGCGCTTGGCCGATGCACCGCTCACGCTTGGAATTGCACGTTGGCGAGTGGGGCGACGCTGCCGCCGCAAACGTCTGCCGCGTTTCCTTACGCGGCGCGGCGTCGGGCGAGGACCGCGCGTCGGCGCTCGCTTGGCTGCGCGACCTGTTCGGCGCGGCCTGCCATTTCGAGGCCGACGACAGCGCCCTCCGGCCCACGCTTTCCGCGGGTGAAGCCGCCGCCTTGGAGCGTGATCACCCTCTCTTGGGTCAAGTGTTCGCGGACCTGCGCCAACTTGAATTTTTCGCCACCAACGCCGCGTCCGACGAGCCGCTGCCCGCCGCCGGACCTGCCATCGCGTTGGCCGACGCTCAGTCGCTCCTCACGGCGGCCAAGTTAACGATGGCCGACCTCGCGCCGGGCGATTTCCAGGCCGCGCGCGGTCTGCTGCGCGATGCGCTCCACTCCGCCGCCGCCACGGTCTGCGCATGATCCTCCACCGCATCGTCGCCGCCAACGTAGGCCCCTTTGTGGACGGACCAGCCACCGCCGGACCCTTCGCGCCGGGGTTGAACATCCTGTCCGCGCCGAACGAAACCGGTAAAACGACCCTGCTCAAAGCCGCCGGTCGCGCTCTGTTCGACCGCCACACCTGCAAAGCCGACGAGATCAAAAATTTGCGTCCCGCTGGTACGACCCTCTCTCCGGCCATCACCGTTGAGTTCCAAACCGGGGCGGGCCACTTCCGTATCGAAAAAACCTTCCTCCAGGGGCCGCGCAGTCTCCTCTCGGAAGACCAGGGTGGCGTCTGGAAAACCGTGGCCGAAGGCGATGGCGCGGACGACCGCCTCAACGCGTTGCTCCAATCCACCAAACCGGGCGCGGGTGCGACCAAGGTCGCTCACTGGGGGATGCTCGGTTACCTCTGGATGCGTCAGGGAGAACTGGCCGAGTGGCCGGAGTGGCACAAGGCACCGGCGGGGCAGACCGTCCAGGGCATGTTAGTGAAGGTGGAACTCGATCCCTTCATTCAAACCGTGCGAGACCAGATGTGGTCCGTGTTCACGGAAAATTTTACCCCGTCCACCAATCAACCCAAGGTTGGCGGATCGCTCCTGGCCGCGGAAACAGACCTCCGACGTGTAACGGACGAATTGGCCGCCGTCGCCCAGGCCCGCCACGATCTTCAGCGCGATCAGGACGCTTTCGACCGTCTGGCCGCCGACCTACCCCGCCTGGAAGAGGAACACGCCCGTTGTCAGCGGCAGGCGGCCACCTTGCGCGAAACCGCCGCGCAGGCTGATCTGCTCCGCGTCGAGGTAGACCGCCAACGTCACGCTTTGGCCACCGCGCGTGACCGGCTCAACGCCGTCCAGCACGATGACCAAACGCTCTCCAACCACGCGCGACGGTCGGCAGAACTGCTCGCCAAGCTGCGCGCCACCAAAGACGAGGCTGCGGCCTACAATTCGACAGCCACCGCCGCGCAAGAGCGTCTCCGACAGGCCGATGCCATCCGGGAAGCTAACTCGCAAGCCCTCGCTACCGTGCTCGCCGACCAGACGCGCCTCGTCAAACACCTCCGGTATCAGCGACTGACCAAAGAAATTGTCCAAGGTTCGCAAACTCTCGAACGTTGTCAGCACGACGCGCCCGCCATTGCCCGGCTGACCACCGCGGGCGCGGAACTCCCGACCCCCCCTACCGCCAAGCCGGGCGCGTTCGATAAACTTCACGAAGCGATCCTCGCCGGACGCGCGCGTCTGGAAGCCCTGGGCCTAACCGTCGAATTGATCCCTGCCGCCCCCGCAGAAATTGTCTGCCGACCCGACAACGGTCCGCCGGAAACTCTGCCGCTGTTGCCTGCCGGAAAGGTCCGCACCGTGCACGCCGCGCAACTGCTCACGCTCAATCTACCCGGCTGGGGAACGATTCACCTGCGTTCCGGGGCGGGCGAGGCGCTTAGCCTCCGCGAATCGCTGGCCGCCGACGAGGAAAGCTTGCGCCTCGAACTCGCGGCGTTCGCGGAATATTGGGACCCGAAGCGCCGGCCGAAG
>CAXTBX010000039.1:0-38065 GCA_964242205.1 uncultured Chthoniobacterales bacterium | reverse complement strand
AACTCGCGGCGTTCGGTGTGTCCACCCCGGCGGAAGCCCGCCTCTTGCACGCCCGCATCCGCGACCTCGAAGCCAATTTGCAGACGTCGCAACGCACGCTCGCCGCCACGCTGGGAGGTAACTCGGAAACTGCGGAAGCCCTGCGTGCCCGGCTGGTGCAAAGCCGTCGGCAGACGGACATCTTGGCCACCGAACTCGATCTCCCGCCTGCGGAACTTTCCGCCTCGTTGGCGGAACTGGACGCCGCCGAACAGGCGGCGTCCGTCCGCTGCGAGAATTGTCGCTCAGAAGCCAAAGTTCTGGATGGCAAAGTCAAAGAATACCGCGAGGCCGCCGCGCAAGCTGCTCAACGTTGTGAACAGGCCGAACGCGCGGTCCTCAGCCTGCGCCTGGAAACCGAAAACCAACGCCAGCAAGCCGACGCCCTCAGTTCACGCTACCCGGCCGGCATCAAAGCCGCCCTCGAAGCGGCAGGCGAAAATTTTGCTTTGTCCACTTATGGGTTGAAAGCCGCCGAGGAAAAACTCCCGTCCGACCACACCACCTTGCCCGAGCGCAACCGCCGCGCCGCCGTCGCCTCCGAGCAGGTCAGCATCGCGCTGGACCGCTGCCGCCACGCACTGGCGGAACTCCGCGGCCGCCTGGAATTGCAAGGTTCCAGCGGCCTGCACACGCGCGAGAGTGCGCTGCTCGTGCGGCAGCAAGCCCTGTCCGTGCAGGTGTCGCAGGCGCGTTCCCGCAGCCGCGCCGCCCGGTTGGTGCACGACCTGATCGAACGCCGCCAACAGACCGCGACCCGCTCGGTGCTCGCGCCGTTGCAGGAGCGGTTGAGCACCCGTTTCGCCGAAATCAGCGGTGAGCGCGACCGCCGCATTTTCCTCGACGAATCGCTCACCGTGCGCGGCCTGGGCCGCAAGGACGGCGAACTGGTCAACTTCTTGGATCTCTCCCAGGGCGCGAAGGAACAACTGCTGTTGTGCCTGCGCTTGGCCATCGCAGAAGAACTCGTGACGGGTGGGGGAGGGCCACAGTCGTTGATCCTCGACGACGTGCTCGTCAACACCGACGCCGCCCGGCAGGAGCGCGTCTTGACGTTGCTCAACGACGCCGCGCACCGTGGTCTGCAAATCCTGGTCTGCACCTGTCATCCCGACCGCTACCGGGGCGTCGGCCAAGTCGTCGAATTACAAAAAACGAAGAATGCACGCTAGCGTGCCGCCCGTATCCTTCATCTTTCATCCTTATCTTCGTGCGCCCCGATCCAAAAAAACGCCTCCTCACCGACGCCGCGCAATCCCCGCTGGCCGCTTTCGACCGCGCGTTCGACGCGGTGGCGCTACCCACCGACCTCCCGCCCGCGCCGCCTATTTCCCCGGCCCCGCTGCCACTCCCGTCGCCCGCCTGGAAAATGGGCCGCGTGGTCCTGCGCCGGGAATGCGCCCAGCGTGGCGGCAAGACGGTGATCGTCATCGACGATTTCGCTTCTCACTTGCCGCTCTCCGTCATCGAGCACGTCGCCAAAAGGTTGCGTGCCGCCTGTGGCAGCGGCGGCACGGTCAAAGACCGGCGCGTGGAAATCCAGGGCGACCAACCCGAAAGAGTCCGGGCTACCTTGGAGGCCGAAGGTTTCCAGGTCGCGGGCATCAAATAATGTCCAAACCCCTCGAACCTCGAACCTCAAATCTTCCTCGAAGCCTGAAGCTTGATTCTTGAACCTTCCTTTCGTCCTCCACGTTGGCTGCGCCATAGCCACGCCCAGACGATCTACCCGGTTCTCCGTCCCCGGCGCTCGCCGCCCCTCGATCTCGCGGAAACGCTCGAACTTCCCGATGGCGATTTCCTCGGTCTCCACTGGCGTAAATCCGGCCACCCCCGGCTGGCCATCCTCTCGCACGGCCTGGAGGGCAGTGCCGCCGCCGGCTACATCCGTGGAATGGCTGCGGCGCTTGGCCAGGCTGGCTGGGATGCCCTCGCCTGGAGCTTTCGCGGCTGCGGGCCGCAGCCTAACCGCCTGCTGCGTTTCTACCACAGCGGCGAGACTGGCGACCTCGCCCGCGTCGTCCGCCACGCCGCCCCTGCCTACCCTGGCGGCGTGGCGCTCGTCGGCTTCAGCCTCGGCGGCAACATGGCGCTCAAATACCTGGGCGAGGCCCCGCCACACCCCGCCGTAGTCGGCGCGGCGGCGATCTCCGCGCCGGTCGATCTCGCCGCCAGCGCTCGCGCGCTCGACCGCCGCTGGGACAACCGCCTCTACCTGCGCCGTTTCCTCGAAACCCTCGTCGCCAAGGTCGAGGACAAGGCCCGGCGCTTCCCCGGCGAGATCGACGTCACCGGCATCCGCCGCGTGCGCACTTTCCAGGAGTTCGACGACCGCTTCACCGCCCGCCTGCACGGTTTCCGCAACGCCATGGATTACTGGACCCAATCCAGCGCCCGGCAATATCTCCGCGCCATCACCGTGCCCACGTTGCTCATCAACGCGCTCGACGATCCTTTCCTGCCGCCGGAATGTTTTCCCTTCGCCGAGGCCGAGGCCAACCCGCACTTTTCTCTGGAGGCGCCCGCGCACGGCGGCCACGTCGGCTTCGTGGACTTCGCCGAGGGTAAGCAGGGCCGCACTTGGGCCGAGCGGCGCGTCGTAGACTTCCTCGCCGCTTCCGCGCTCACAACATCGTCAGCGTCAACTCGGCCGTCATCTTCGCCGGCACCACGGTCGGGCTGAAATATCGTCCAACAATGGGTGTGACCTCCGCTGTGGTCAATCCCGTGGCGACCGCGATGAAATTGTGGTTGCAGAAAATCCCGTTCGTCGCGTCAAGTCCGGTCCAACCCGCGCCCGGGAGATAAACCTCCGTCCAGAGGTGCATCGCGCCCTCGGCCCGCCGCTGGTTCGACTCTGTGCCGAACTCGCACAGGTAGCCGCTGACCAGCCGTGCGGCCAGTCCCAGTTCACGCAGGATCACGGCCAAGAGCACGGCAATGTCCCGGCAGGAACCCTGGCGCAACCGCAGCGTTTCTGCCGCTGGCCGCGCCGCGCCTTCCTCGCGCGCTTCGTAGGTGATGTATTGGTGCAGCGCCTCGACCAGCCCGACCAGCATCGTGACGGTTGAGGTCCCGGCGGGCGGCACTTCCCAGCAGGGCAGGGGCAACAACTTGCCGGGCGTCGCCACGGACGCGTCACAACCCGGCGGTTTCAGAAAGGGTGCCACTTTGGCGGCTACTTCCAGCGAGTAGTTGAACGGAAATTCCGCCGCCTCGAAATCCAGCAAAAAATGGAACGCGTTCTGTTCCTGCAATTCCAATTCGACGGCATACTCGAAACGCAGATCCGCCACCGGATCGGGGTAGTAGCAGCGGGCGTAATTATTGTCGTACAGATCACGCCGATACTGGATGTCGGCGCTTTCGTGCGTGGAGAACTCGACTTTCTGCACGAGCCGCCCCGGTTCGGTGCGTGGAAAAACGCGGACGAGGTGCGGCGACAGGTTCACGGGCTCCGCATACTCGTAGCGCGTCAGGTGGTCGATGCGGACGCGGAAAGACATGTCTGGTTGGGAAGCTACAGGCGATCCGCCTCAAGGAAACTAAAAGGTGCGTAAAAAACCTGTGACGCTTCGACCGCATTCATTTCGCCCTCAGGTTTCCTGCTCCAAAGTTCCATCACTGCTCTTCTGGTCCTCCGCAGACTCCGCGTTAAAGCTGCAACCCGCAACCTGCGACGCCACGACCCACAACCCTCACCCCTCCTCCTTCTTCGCCGCCACTCTTCTCTTCACGAAAACCTTCACCTTCATGTTCTGCTTCCCGGTACCTTTGAACGTTCCGCGCAACGGCGTCGCATCCCGAAAATCCCGCCCGCGCGACACGGTGATGTGCCGCTCCCCGCACCACTGCTTGTTCGTCGGATCGAGCGCCACCCATTCCATCCCCGGCACCAGCACTTCGACCCAAGCGTGGGTAGCAATCGCGCCGACCAGTGTCCGTCCGGCGCGCCCGATGGGATTCGCGGCGCTCGCGCTCGGCGGCGCGACGGCTTCGATGTAACCGCACACGTACCGCGCGGGCAACCCCGCCGTCCGCAGCACGCTCAACATGACATGCGTGAAATCCTGGCAAACGCCCTTCTTCTGTTCCCAGATGGTTGCCAGCGGCGTCGAATTGTTCGTCGAGCCACTGACGTATGCAAACTGCTCGTTCACCGCGAGGTTCAGCGCCTCCAGCGCCTCGCCCAGCGGACGGTGCCCTGCTAGGTAACGCTGGGTCCACTGGCGCGACTCCTTGCTCTTGACCACGATTTCCGTGGGCTGCAAATAATCGAAAACATCCGCGGGCGATCCCGAAAGAATCTGCCGCGCCTCGTTGATGCTGACCTCCAGCGCATCCGCCGGTCGGCGCGGCGCGTGCGTCTCGATTTCGACCTTGCTCGTCACGACGAGCGACTTGTGCCGGTACGGCAGCGTGAAAAAATCCACCGCGTTGCCGAAGTAGTCCAGATATCCGCTCAGCTTCACCGTCGGTTCGACGATCAGCTTCCGACTCTTCACGGTCTGCGACGGCAGGTCAGGTGGGGTCAGCCGCGCCTCCAGATACGCCTCGGCGGCGGCGTTCTGGTAGGAGTAGTCGGTGATGTGACTGATTTCGAATTCCATCAAGTTGCCGTGAGACCACGGTCGGGTGCCAAGGTCGCTGGCGTTCCCGCCGTCCGTCAAGTATGAACGGCACCGGGCACACTTGCTGGGAATTTACGCGCAGGCATCCTGCTTGCGGCGAGTTCATCACGCCAGCCGGACGCGGCGGCGCCAGCCCCACCCCGCCGCAGCCAGCAGCAGCGCGCCGCCGAGGTAGGTCGAGGGCTCCGGCACGGGGCTGGCCACGACCAGGTAATTTGACGCGTCGTTGGGGTCGGTGGCAAACATGCTGAACGTGCCTTGGGCGGGGATCTGCGCGACGCCGCCCGCGATGGCGGCGTAGAGGACTCCGTTGGAGTCAAAGGCGATGCCGACCGGTCCTTTGTTCGCTCCGAGGTCCACGTAGTTGCTGATCACGCCGCTGGCAGTGACCTTGTAGATGGTGCCCGTGTCGGCGGGGTTGGTGTTCTGGTATTGCCCGTCCGCCACGAAGAGGTTGCCGCTCCTGTCGAACGCCAAGCCGCTGAGATAGATGTTGGCGGCATTCGCTGCGCCGGTGGTCGTGCTGTTGAACGTTGCGAAAGTGCTGATGGAACCGGCGGGAGTGATTTTGCTGATGGTCTTTGGGTTGGCGTTCGCCGTGTAGAGATTACCGCTCGCGTCGAAGGCGAGACCCAATGCATTTGCCTGGATGGTGTTGGTGCCGGAAGTGGTCGTCGGCAAAGTGACAAAGGTGCTGACCGCCCCGGTGGTGGTCGCCTTGACGATGACGTTAGCGTTGCTGGCATTATAAGCTGACACGTACAGATTGCCGCTCGCGTCGATGGCCAGCGCGGTCGCGGTGGTGTAGGCGCTCAGGCTGGCGAACTGGCTCACCACGCCGGTGGAAAGGACGATGCGGTTGATGACTTTGGCCGTTTGGTCCACCGCGTAGAGGCTACCCCCAAAGGTAGCGATTCCTTGGACGTTGTCACCGGCGGCGAAGGTCTTGTAGGTGGCGAGCGTGCCGCCGCTGCCCGTGGCGCTGGTGACGGTGCCTTGGTTAAACTCTGTGACGTACAAGGTCTGGCCCGCGGGCAGCGCATTTGTCCCGGGGGCGATCAGCAGCGGCGCGGGACGCGCCTGCGCCGGGGCGGTGGCGCTCAGGTCGTTGAATCCCCCGGAGCCGAGACCCGTGCGCGCAGGCAGCACGGCGTTGGCGTAAGGCATGGCCGGGAGGGTCGGCAGAGTGGTGGCCCCCACACTCAGGCCCCGGGTGGCACTGCTCTTGGCCCAATCTGCGGTGGGAGCGGGAAAATCAGCGGCTGGCAGGCTCCGGGTGGGGGCGGCGTACCCGCTGGCAACGGTCGCCATGGAGGATGCTGCCGAAACGGTGTACGCCCCTGCCGACAGGTCGGCGCTGACTCGGCGACCGACGGGTTCCACGAGGTAGGCATCCGCCGGCGCGTGAGACCTGCCAGCTGCTGGCGCGCTGGCTGGGCTTGCCCCGTAGCCGGTGAAAAATTCGGTGGGCCTCGCCTCGGGCGCGAGGTTGGGCACATCGGCCTCCGCGACGACCGGCAGGGACGGAACGCGGGGCGTGGCATCCTGCGTCAACGTTGGGGTCGCCGGGGCGGCGGCTAGGTTTGCTGTCCGCGCGTCGAGCCTGGCGGCGCGCTCCTCGGCGATCAGGTCCGCCAGGCGCTCGGCCTCCTGTCGCGGACGGTCCTGCGCGGCTTCCGCCCGTTCCAACCAGTCTACGGAAATTGCAAAAGGCGATGGTGCCAGGGTGAGGGCGCCAACCCCGGGGCTCGTCGGCCTCGGCTCAGCAGCACAAACGCTTGGCGCGGTACCCGGATGAAAGGCGGACAACGCGTACAACAGGGTGGTAGCACAGGCGGCGATGCGAAGTTTGGGCATGCGTGTCATGGTGGGATATTCAGCTGGGGCTTTGAGAGCAAAAATCCGGCCAAACAGGGATTGATTGTTCCAATGGTTTCCTGACCAGGAGGATCGACGGTCCAACCGTCGCCAGGACACCAGCGCAAACAGTCCAATCTACCGAAAGGCCGCAGGTCTTCCGTCAACCTGGCTTGTTCACCTTTGTAAAAGTTTTGTCGCGGGTGACAAGTCATTTTTGCAAAAAGGGAAGGTTGGCCCCCATTTTTCTGCTGCGGAACTCCGCGTACCTTAATCCTTGGCGTCAGAAGGGTATACTCCGCGCCAACTCGTCTCCTAGCACCCTACCCTCAACCCCCGTAGGCCAACCCCTTCAAGTACGGCTGCGTCGGCGTCGAAATGCGCGCCTGATGGTTCAGGAACACGTCCGCAATGACGTTGTGCAGATCCAGCGTCCCACGCAAGATCTGCCCGAGCACTGCGGAGAGCGCCTGACCGTGCACAGCGGAATGCTCCGGCGCGGTCCCGGCGTTCTCCACGGTCGTGGTGTTGCCACCCCCCTCCGCGCGCACCGGCGACGCCTCTCCCGTGGGCGCCGTCCCCGCCGGAGATTCCTCCGGCGCCGCCACCGGATGCTCGAAGTAAGACGCCCAGTCGATCCGCCGCAGCCGGTCGCAGAACGCCTCCATTGCCAGCACGGGCCGATTCACAAAATCCGGTCCCGCCCCGGTGTCGCCTGTCCCGCGCAGCAGGTCTGCGCAGTTGGCGACGCTGTGCAACACGCTCCGGGGCGCTTCCGCGTTTTGAAAGAGCAACTGCAACACCGGCAGCGGCTCCGCACGCATCTGGTAAACCCGCCGGTACGCATCCCGCGTCCCCAACAAGCGCAGAAACGCCGACAGCTCGATCTCCGTGTGGTGCCCCAGCCGGGTCGGGCGGTCCGCCGGACCCGTGAACGCCTTCGCGCACGCCAACGGCGCGTTGGCGGTGATCACCGCCCGCTCCAACTGCTGCCCCAACCGGCAGAACTTCCAACCGTCGTCGCCCATCATCGAGTTCTCGGCCAGCCCGAAAAACTGCGGGATCAGGTGCGTGGTGATCTCGGCTAGCTTGCGCGTCACCCGCATGCACAAATTAACCGGTGGGTCCTTCTGGAACCGCTGCCGCGCGAACGCCGTCCGCAACCGGCTCAGGCTCGACCACACTTCCGGGCTGAGCGCGTCCTGGATTTCGTCCGCGTTGTTGAGCACCCGCCGCAAAACGTTCACCAGCGCGCCCGGTTCGTCGCGTTGGAGTACCAGCCGGTAGCGGTCGCACGGCGTGGCGATGGACCGCCGCCCGCTGCCTTCGAGGTGGGGCAACAGCCGGTTCCACATCGGGCGGTACAGCTTGCGCTCGGTGGAATTGAGTTCTTCTAGCTCCAGCGTCTCCACCGTCTGCACGATGTACGCCAGGTTATTGGCGCGCTCCAGGTAGCGCCCCATCCAGTAGAAAAGCTCCGCCACGCGGCTCGTCACCCGCCGCGCCGGTAATTGGATCTCCCGCGGCTGCCGGGGCCGCGATTGCAGCGTGATCGACTCGGCGTCGCCCGTCAGCACCCACGAATCCTTCGACCCCCCGCCCAGTCCCGCCGCCGTGAACAAACTGCCTTCCGGCGCGATCCGCGTCAGCGCCCCGGGGACCACCTCCACGTCCTCGCCCTTGCGCAGCGCGAACACGAGGTGATCCTGCCGCCGCTCGACCTTCCCGCCTTCCTCGAAACACAGCGCCCGCGCGCCTTGGGCAATGGGTTGCGCGGTGTAAAGCTCCGGCGACTTCAAAATCTCCTGCCGCAACGCCTTTTCTTCGGGCGGGGTGGGCACCAGCCCGCGCTTGTTCCCGAACAGTCGATCCCCGATGCGCGGCAGGATCCGGTATTCCGCCAGGTTGCTCAGCACGACCTCTCGCTGGTCGCGGTCGCCGCACCAGTAGGTCTGCATGGTGGGCAGCAGCGGCGTCTCGCCCAGGTAGAACCGGATGATGCGCGGGATGTAAGGCAGCAGCGCCCGGTCGTCCGCCAAATGACTGCCCAATCCATTGACCAGCGAAATCGTCTTTTTTCTTAGGCAATGGACCAAGCCCGGCACCCCCAAAAACGACCCCCGTTCGAGTACCAGCGGGTCGAGCATGTGATCGACCACCCTATTATAAATGACGTGGACCCGTTCCAGCCCGCTGATGGTCTTGAGGTAAACGTGATCATCCAAGACGAGTAAATCGCTCCCTTGCACTAGCGGCACGCCCATCCTCCGCGCCAGGAACGAGTGTTCGGTGTAGAACGCGTTCCCCGGCCCGGGCGAGAGCATCACGATCAACGGCTCCCCGAACGACAGGTCCGCCGTCTCGCGCAAGGTTTCCAGAATGGCCGTCGGCGTCTCCGCGATGGACGCCACCGACAGGTCCGAGAACGTCTCCGGCGCCACCCGCGCCAACACGCGGCGGTTCTGCACCATGTACGACACGCCCGTGGCGTGCCCGAAATGCTGCGACGACACCAACAGCGCCCCGTCCGCCGACCGCTTCAAACAAAGCGCGCCCAGGTGCAGGTAGCGCCCGCGTGTCGGCTCCAGGTGGACTGCCGGACGCAGGAAGTGCGGACTCCCCAGCACCGGCGGGATCGGCACCATGCCGTGCCGCAGGATTTCCTGCCGCCCGTACACGTCGCTCAGGAAAAATTCCATCGCCCGCATCCGCTGCCGCAGCCCACGCGTCACCAGCGACCACTCCTCGCCGCTGAAAACGTGCGGCAACAGGTCGCAGCTCCACGGCTTCTGGCCGAACGCCTGTCCCTTGGCCAGCCCGAACGTCACGCCCAGTTCCCGCATGGCCGCCTCCATCCGCTGATCCAACTGTCTCAACTCGCCCTTGGGCAAGGTGTCAAGCCGGTGGAGTAGGGGGCCGTAGCTCGGGCGCGGCTGCCCCCCGTCGTCCAACACCTCCGACCAGGCCGGTTCGGCGGGCAGGGCGTCAAAACGGTCGGTCCTGCCGGGGGCGGGAGCAGGCGGTTTTTCCGTTTTGACCTTCACGTGCGCACAACTTCTCTTCCCGGTTTGGTGAGGTCAAGCAAACGATGGCCCGTTCTGCGTTACCTGCTTCATCCGCGTTATCCGCGGCATTCGGACGTGAATTTGCGCAGGTTTTCGGTGATTAATTCCCGCCGCGAAAAAATGCAAAAGCCGGTTGACACCCGTTGGCCGACCCCCTACGTTGCCGCCCTCGCATCTTTCCAGACCGACCGATTCATGAAGACTTTTTCCGCCAAGGCCAACGAAGTAGAGCGCAAATGGTGGCTCATCGACGCACAGGATCAGCCCCTCGGGCGCGTTGCCGCCAAGGCCGCCGTCTTGCTGCGCGGCAAGCACAAGGCCATCTTTACCCCCCATGTGGACACCGGTGACTTTGTGATCGTCGTCAACGCCGAAAAGGTCAAGCTGACCGGCAGCAAGGAAGACGACAAGGTTTACACCAGCTTTTCGGGCTACGTTGGCGGCCACAAGAGCGAGAACGTCAAGTCCCGCCGCGCCCGCCATCCCGAGAAGCTCGTAGAACTGGCCGTCCGGGGCATGATCCCGCACAACCGCCTGGGCCGCAGCGTTTATACGAAGCTCAAGGTTTACACGGGTGGCGCGCATCCCCATTCCGCCCAGCAGCCCGCGTCCACCACGATTTAACCGATTTCCAACATGGCTGAATCCGCTCAAACCTACGTCGCCACCGGTCGCCGCAAGACCGCCGTCGCCCGTGTCCGCATGACCCCGGGCACCGGCCAGATCAAGATCAATGGTCGCACGCTGGAGGAGTATTTCCCGACCGCGCCGTTGCAGAACACGGTGCTCAAGCCGTTTGAGACGGCCAACGTCGGCAAGACTTTTGACGTGGCGGTCAACGCCAGCGGCGGCGGCAGCCACGGCCAAGCCGGGGCGGTGCGCCTTGCGGTCAGCCGCGCGCTGATTCTCGCGGACTCGACCCTGCGCCCGACATTGAAGATCGAAGGCTTGCTCACTCGCGACCCGCGGATGAAGGAGCGTAAGAAGAGCGGTCAGCCCGGTGCCCGCAAGCGCTTCCAGTTCTCCAAGCGTTAATCGCTGGACGCTAATTAGTTTTCGCAGAGCGCGCTGGGCAACCGGCGCGCTTTTTGTTTGGCAAGATTGATCGTGATCTCCAGGCACGATGGTAAAATAATGCCACGCAGCGGCCCAACTGCCCGGTTGTAGGGCGACCGTCCCGGTTGCCGACAGAGCACGCTCGCCTCCCAACTGGTCAGAGGAGAGTGCAAACTGCGGTCGGCGTATCCAGGGTCGGCAACCGGGACGGTCGCCCTACAACGCTAGGCGGCTGCGCCGCCATCGAACACGCGCAGCCCGGGAATCGGGCACCTGGAGTGTTACCGTCTTACTTGAGAAACTTCGCAAAGATCCCGTTCGCTTCCTCCAGTGTCTCCTTGCTGCCGATGTCGAACCACGTCCCGCCGACTGGGTACGTGTGGACCCCCAGGCGCGGGTACAACCACTGGATAAACCGTCCCGGTTGGTCGGGGTTATTGCCCTCGGCGATGTACGTCTCGAACATCTTCACCGTCTCGGCGGCGAAGTAATACAGCGCGATGCCCGTCGTGGTGCTTGTCGGATTTTGCGACTTCTCCTCGAACGCCGTGATGCGTCCTTCGTCGTCCAACGTCAAGCTGTTGTACTTCTTGATGGCCTCCAGGTCGCCCACGTCGTAAGTCGCCAACGTGGCGGCCTTGCCCTTGGCGAACGCGGCAAACCCTTCCAGTGATTCGCTGAAAAGGTTGTCGCCCGCCACCACGATCAGGTCCTCTTTTTCCAGACCCTCCTGCCGCACCACCAGATTGATGTCGCCGATGGCCCCGAGCTTGTCCTGGTCGCTCGTGGACCGGTCGTTGACGATTTTAAACTGGAGCTTGGCGGCGTGGCCCTGGCTGTACCCGTCGGCCCAGGCCTGGAAATCGCGGGCGAACTTGTCGTTGGTGACGATGTAGACCGTGCCGATGTCCGGGATGGGCGCGAGGTTGTCCAACACCCATTCGAGCATTGGCTTGCCCGCGACTTCGAGCAGCGGCTTGGCTTTGTTGAGGGTCAGCGGATACAGGCGCGTGGCGTAACCGGCGGCGAGGACGAGGATGTTCATGAGTTCAGGTTTCTTCCAGATAATCTAAATCGACGCCATATGTCTCGCGCAGATTCAATAAAGCTACCAGAGCGACGATCAAACAGATAGCACCGGTCAGGTAGGCGGCCACCACGTTAAGGCTGCCGTGGCTCAGAGATTTGAACAGCCAGGTGATCGGAATCAGCGCGCCGCGGGCGAAGTTGGGCACGGTGGTTGCGGTAGTCGCGCGCAGGTTGGTGCCGAACTGCTCGGCGGCAACCGTGGCGAACACCGCCCAGTAGCCGATTCCGATGCCCAGGCCGAAGATGATGACGTAAAACTCCCCGGCGGTGCGGTTGTAAGCCGAAAAATAGACACCCAGGAACCCTGCCGTCCACGCCAGCGCGCCGTAGATCACCTTTTTGCGGCTGCGCAGGAGTTGGCTCAGGGTCCCGCTCAGGCAGTCGCCCACCGTCAGCCCGAGATACACCCACAGGATGCCCCGGCTGCTGGTGACGACGCCCCGGATGTGCAGCGCCCGGGCGAATTCCGGGCAGAGCGTTACCACGATGCCCACCGCGCACCAGAGCGGCGTGCCGATGAACACGCAGCACAGGTATCGCCGCAGCCGGTCGGCGTTAGTGAACAGGCTCAGGAAGTTGCCACGCCGCACGTCCGACCGCCGCTGGACCGTCTCGAACAGGCGCGACTCCATCACGCCGATGCGCAGCAGGAGCAACAAAAAACCGAGCGCGCCGCCGGTGAAATAGGCGTTGCGCCAGCCGAGCGCGTCGGCCACCAGGCTTGCCACCACCGCGCCGAACACGCCCACAGTGGCCACGATCATCGTGCCGTAGCCGCGCAGTTCCCGGGGCAGCGTCTCGGAAACGAGCGCCATGCTGCCGCCGAGTTCCCCGGCTAGGCCGATCCCGGCGACCACGCGCCAGACGAGGTAGGCGTCCAGCGAATGCACGAACCCGTTGGCGAACGTCGCGGCGGAATACAGCGCGATCGAGCCGAACAGCAAGATGCGCCGCCCCTTGAGGTCGCCCAGGATGCCCCACAGGATGCCGCCGACGAGCATCCCGGCCATCTGCCAGTTGAGCAGCCGAAGCCCTTCGTTGGCCAACGCCGGGCCGGACACGCCGAGCGCCTGCAAACTCGGCTGCCGCACGATGCTGAAGAGCACTAGGTCGTAAATGTCCACGAAGTAACCCAACTCGTAAATGTCCACGAAGTAACCCAACGCGCCGACGAGCACGGCGGGTTGGAGCAGGCGGCGGAGGGAGGGGGCGGGGGAAGAAAACAAGGAACCAGGAAATCAAGAACTCAGGGCAGCTTCAAGGTTTAAGCTGCAGGCTGCAAGGAAGGCTCAAGGAGCAAAACCAAGCGTCATGGCGAGCGCAACTCCACCTTGGACCTTTCCCCTTCCGCCTTCCTTGCACCTTGCAACTTAAATCTTGAAGCCTTTCCAGATTTGAGCCTGGACCCTTCCGCGCGTACCTTGATATATGGCAGCGCAAATCCCCGAAGTCTTCACCCTTGGCCACTCGCCTGACCCGGACGACGCGTTCATGTTCTACGCCCTCGCGGCGAACAAGATCGACACGCACGGCTACAAGTTCGAGCACGTCCTCCAGGACATCGAAACGCTCAACCAGCGCGCCGAGCGCGGGGAACTGCACGTTTCGGCGGTATCCATCGGCGCGGTCGGCTACGTGCTCGATAAATACGCCCTGCTGCCCAACGGCGCGAGCATGGGCGACGGGTACGGCCCGATGGTCATCGCCCGGGCGAGCGAGAACATCCCTGACGCTGTCAAGGCGGGCGACCAGCAGGCCGTCGGCGACTGGCTGCGCACGCGCAAGATCGCCATTCCGGGGTTGAAGACGAGCGCCTTCCTGGCGTTGCGCCTGTTCGCGCCGGAGGTGAACTACGACGTGGTGCCTTTCGACGAGATCTTCGACGCGGTCCAGAGCGGACGCGCGGACGCGGGGCTGATCATCCACGAGGGGCAGCTCACCTACGCGCGGGAGGGTTTCGTCAAGCTGGTGGACCTCGGCGAATGGTGGAAAAACAAGACCGGCCTGCCCCTGCCGCTCGGCGGCAACGTCGTGCGCAAGGATCTGGACCGCGAGGTGCGCAAAGAACTGTCCGACATCATGCGCGCCAGCATCGAATACGGCCTGGCGCACCGCGCCGACGCCGTGGCTCATTCGATGCCGCTGGCGCGCGGGCTGGACGTGCCGCTGGCGGACAAGTTCATCGGCATGTACGTCAACGACTACACGCGCGATTACGGCGACGTGGGGCGCCGGGCGATCCACGAGTTTCTCGCGGCGGCGAGCGAGCAGGGATTGATTCCCGCGCCGGTGAGTTTGGAGTTCGTGGAGTAAAAGGTCCGGGCGGCGTTCCCTCGTCGTCAGGACCTTAAAAAATGATGCGCACGATGCTTTTTCACCGGGATTTCCGGGGATTTACCGGCGGTCACCTTAAGGTCTGGAACTACTTCAACCACGTAAAGGCTGCCCCGGGCTGGCAGGCCGAGGCGTATTTTTCGCCCGAATCGCGTTGGGACGCGAGCAATCCGTGGTTTGGCGTACACGAAGAGATTTTGCCGACGTGGGAGCCGCACACGGCGGATGCCCTGTTTCTGGGCGGTCACGACTGGCGGATGATTCCCCCCGCCGAATGCAACCGCTTCCCGAAGCCGATCATCAACCTGATCCAACACGTCCACCATGCTGACCCGGCGCACCCGTTATCCGCGTTTCTAGGGCATCGCGCGGTACGAATCTGCGTCAGCGCGGAGGTGCACAACGCCCTGCTGGCGACGGGGCGGGTCAACGGCCCGATTTTTACTATTCCCAATGGCATCGACCCCGGCACGCTGCCCGTCCCCCCGGGCGAGCGGACCGTCGATTGGCTGGTTTGCGGGCTGAAGGAGAATGCCTCTACCGTGGCGAGGTCGTTGGCCAACCGGATGCAGGCAACAGACGGTTGGGGACGAGTCGAAGCGTTGACGAAGTTGCTGCCGCGTGCGGAGTTTCTGACGGCGATGGCCCGGGCGCGGCGGGTAGTGCTTCTGCCGCGCGCCACAGAAGGGTTTTATCTCCCGGCCTTGGAAGCGATGACGCTGGGCTGCCTGGTGATCTGCCCGGACTGCGTGGGCAACCGGTCATTCTGCCGGGATGGATTTAGCGCCAGCGTGCCGGTGAGCGGGAGCGAGGACGACATCTTCGCCGCCTTGGAGCACGTCCACCGTCTGACACCCGACCAGACCGCCGCGATTGTCGCCAACGCCCACGCGACCGCCGCCGAACACACGCTGGCCCGCGAGCGCGCTGCTTGCCACGAACTCCTTGCCACGCTGCCGTCGCTATGGTAGCCAACGCCCTCCGTACTTATGCCTGACGTTGTCCTCACCGGGTTGCCGCGTTCCGGGTCCACCCTGACGTGTAACCTCCTCAACCGCTGCCCGGACATCGTGGCGCTGCACGAGCCGATCCCGATGGGCGAGGTCGCCGAACAGCATCAGGGCGAAGCGCTGGTCGGGGAGATCGCTCAGTTTTTCGCGGACACGCGCCGCTCGCTGTTGACCGAGCGCCGGGCGTCGTCCAAAACGGTCGATGGGCAAGTGCCCGACAACACCTTCGGCGAGGCGCGCGGCGGCGAGGAAAACCTGCGTCGCAGCCTGGCGTCGCACGGCGAGGTCAGTTTCGAGGGCAAGGAGCTTTCGCCCGATTTTGTGCTGGCCGTGAAGCACAACGCGGGTTTCGCGGCGCTGCTCGAACCGTTGCGCGAGCGGTATCCGTGTTACGGCATCGTCCGGCACCCGCTGGCCGTCCTGTCCTCGTGGAACAGCGTCAACTTGGCGGTGCAGCGGGGCCACGTCCCGGTGGGGGAGAAAATCGACGCCTCCCTGCGCTCGGCGCTGGAGCGCATCGAGGACCGCACCGAGCGGCAGTTCTACATCCTCGAATGGTTTTTTGAGCGTTTCCTGCGGCTGCTGCCGCGCGCGTCTATCCTGCGCTACGAGGACGTGATCGCCACGCGCGGGCAGGCGCTGGCCATCGTCACCCCGGCAGCGGCGGGGTTGGACGAGCCGCTCGCTTCCAAAAACGCGAACCGCGCCTACGACGCGGCCACCGTGCAGGACCTGGGCCGACGGTTGCTCGGGCGCGACGGGGCGTTTTGGGAGTTCTATCCGCGCGAGAGCGTCGAGGCGATGCTGGCCGAGACCCCCGCCGCCGCGACCGCACCCTGAACCAGTCATGGGCGCGCCGCCGGGATTTCGGGTTGAATTCGTGGTTGGCGGCACGCAAAAGGGCGGGACGAGCGCCTTGGCCAGCTTCCTCACGCAGCACCAGGAAATCTGTTTTTCCAAGCACAAGGAAACGCACTTTTTCGACCGGCCCGATTTCCCGGACCGGGCGGGTTTCGACGAGCTGAACGCGAGCTACGCGAAGAAGTTCCCGAAGGATTGGGCTGGGCGGATCGTGGGCGAGGCGACGCCGGTTTACATGTACCTGCCGGGCGTGGCGGAACGGGTCCGGGCGTACAACCCGGCGATGAAGTGGGTGCTGCTCTTACGGCATCCGGTGGACCGGGCGGTGTCGCACTACAGCATGGAACGGGCGCGCGGGCAGGAGTGGCTGCCGCTGGGATTGGCCCTGCGTGCCGAGCGTTTCCGGTTGTGGCAAGACCGGGGTTGGACCGCTTGGAAAACGAGTTTGCGGCACCACAGTTACCTCGACCGGGGGAGATACAGCGCGCAGATTGAACGGCTGTGGCGGTTGTTCGGGCAGGAGCGGGTGCTGGTGCTCACGAGCGAGCAATTGCGCGAGCGGCACATGGAGACGTTGCGGACAGTTTTTGAATTTCTGGGTGTGCGTGACCGGGAGGTGATTGTGCCGTCTGAAAAAGTGTTCGTGACCGAGCGCAAGGTGGCGGTAAGCGAGCGGACGCGTGCTTGGATGCTGCGACGGATGCGGCCCGAGGTGGAGCGGCTGGAGAGGTCACTGGGGCGGTCGCTGGAGGGTTGGCGGCGTTGAGAAATAGAATATTTCCCACTGGGATGAGCCTTAAGCTCTCAAAAAAGCCTGTCATCCTTCGGCTCGTTACACTCGCTCAGGATGACAGGCTTTTTTAATTATCTGCGCTTGCCCATTCAGGTCGAATGGCGTTGTTCGAAAGCTTTCCGATAGATCGCCATATCTTCGGCGTTGAGCGCGGCAATTTCGCCGTGCTCCTCCTTGCTGAGCGTTGCCGCACGATACTCCGCCCGTGGGTTGCGATTCTCCGCACCCACGCTGAGTTTGGACGGCCAGCCGAGCAACCTGCCCAACGACCGCAGGTCTTTTGCAAACTTTTCCTGCACCCCGACAAACGTAAAATCCTCCAGTCGGCAATCGCGCAAAAATACCCGCGCCAAAATGTTGCGCATGCCATCCAACCGCGCGAATTCCAGCAGCGATAGTTTCTCGTCCAATAACCGACGGTGCAGCGAATGGGCCGTGGGCGGCAAATCGCACCAATAATGGTAATGCGACACCAGCCGCGCCACGGGGTCCCGCAGCCAGACGATTTTGCGCGCCCCGGGATAAATCTGGTCATACTTCGCGCCGCCGAAATGCCCGTGGATCACGCGGGTCTCCGGCGGCAGACTTTCCCCCGTCCGTGATGATTCCGCGCGCCAGCGGGCCGGGTCGGTCTGAAACGTCGAAACCGGATCGAGCGCGCGGTCACCGTAGTCGAGATGCACGGCTTGCGCACCGTAAACGTCACGCAACAGCGTGCGAAACGTGACCCCGGCAGTC
The DNA here is from genome assembly GCA_964242205.1 of uncultured Chthoniobacterales bacterium. GTDB lineage: Bacteria > Verrucomicrobiota > Verrucomicrobiia > Chthoniobacterales > SZAS-18 > CAHJWO01. Next base: position 20,592 of record CAXTBX010000039.1, on the reverse strand, counting down.
TTCGGAACGTGGACGGAGATCAATTCCATGGCGTCTAGTAGTCCCAGTCCAGTTCGCGCCCGAGAAACGCGGCCAGCTCGGTGTTCGGCGCGTGGAAATGATCACGCAAACGCTCGCGAGTGGCGGGTAGCATGGCCTTGTTCGTTTGTTCATTGAACCGCTTGAACTCGGCGGGCTGCCAGTCCGGCAACCCCAGAAACGTGCATAGCCGCGCAAAAACGGCGGCGGGTTCCCGGAAAAAATCCTCGCTGACGATCAGGTGAAGCTGCTCGCGCGGGTAGTGTGCGAGCCAGTCGCGGATCTGCCGCAAGTACAGCCCGCGCGTCAGGTAGCTTTGCTGATGGTAAGCGGCGCTGTAATAAGCGTCGTCCGCGCGGAGTTTTTCGTATTCGCCCGCCAGCCGGTCTGGCTCCGCCGCGACGGCATCCTCGAAAGAAAGCGTCTCTTTGCCCTGCCAGCGTGCCATCCGGTAGTGCGACCAAGCGCGATCAATCGGGTGCCGCAGCAACGCTACCAGCCGCGCGCCCGGCACGGTGGCCGCCGCGCGCCGGGGAGCCTGGGGGCACGCGAGATAGTACGGCGTCGCCTCGCCCGTCAACAGCAGAGGACGCCCGCCAGCCAGATGCGCCCGGCGGCGCGCCGCCAGAGGGAAATGCCCGCGGTACCAGCCGTCGCCGCGCGTGAACTGGTAGTCGAAATAGTGCAATTCCTTGCGGGAACTGGCGACCACGTCGGGATGCTGCTCCAAGTACCGGAAAAGCGAGGTCGTCCCGCCGCGTTGCGCGCCGAGGATCAAGAAATCCGGCCACAACCGCCAGGGCGCGGTCAGCCGCTGCCACCAGCTCGCGTCGCCGGGGCGCGGTGGGCGGCGGGGCGGGGCGGCCAAGAGGGGACCGGTGGGCGGGGACGACATTTTCTCTTTGGCAAGCGCGGGGAACGGTTTAACGTGGGTTCAACCGCATGTTTAAACGATTGCTCAACCTCGCGCGGGGTTTCTTCGGGTTATTCGTGACGGGTGTGGAACGCAAGCACCCGGCGGCGCTGCTGGAGTTGGAGAAGGAACACCTGCGGCGGCAAATCGTCCAGTACAACGAGGGTCTATCCAGCCACGCCGGGCTGTGCGAACGGCTGATTTCCCAGGTCAAGCGCCTCCAGGCGGAGGAAAAAGATCTGCGCACCAAGGCCGCCGTCAACCTGCAAGCGGGCAACCGCGACGCCGCCGGGCAGTACGCCTTACGCCTGCAAACGGTCGCGGGACAGTTGCAGGAAAACCAGCAACAGGCCGTCCAGGCCGAGGCGACCTATCAGGAACTCGTCCGCGCGCGCGACACCGCCGTGCGCGAGGCGCAGGATAAACTGGAGCGCCTCAAGTACGACCTGAACGACCTGAAAGTGAAACGCGCCACGGCGGAGTTGCACGAGATGGCCAGTTCGATGGTCGGCAACCTCGGCGGGGCGGGGGACAACTTGAGTCGCCTGCAAGCCGTGATTGACGAGGAACGCGAAAAGGCGGCGGGCCGCGCCCGGGTGGCGCGCGACACACTGGGGACGAGCGGCGTGCGCGTGCAAGAGGCCGAACAGCGGGCTTCCGCCGAGCAGGCGCTGGCGGAATTCGCCGCGAGCGAGGGCATTGTGCTCAAACTGCCCGCGCCAGGCACCGATCCCGCTGAATCCGGTCACGCCTGAGCATGCTTGTGCCGGAACCTGATCAGGCGGAGATCACCCTTGGCTGGCAGGTAAATTGCTTGCTGAAGAGGGCGGGTGATGAATCGTTTTGTTCCACTGGCGACCGGATGCAAACATGCTAATTTTGCAGGCATGATTTGCCTGTGGACATTCGCCAACGGCACTTCCGCCGCCCGTCGGCATTTGTGAAGCGGTTCCTTCCCCCAAACTTTCCCGTATATGGTGGTGTTCGTTCCTGCCCTCATCTTGCTCGGTGCGTTGTCCGGGCTGCTGTGGCTTCGGGTGACGCAACTGAAGCGGCAGTTGCGCAAAAACCGTCATGAATCGGCGGCGGACGCCTCCCTGGAAACCGAAAAATCGGCAAGTCTCCAAGCATCCAACGACGCCCTGCGTGGACAGAACGCGCGGTTGCAGGCCCGTTTGGACGACATGCAGCAGGAACTGGCCTCGCTGAGTTACTCGGTCTCGCACGATCTCCGCGCGCCGTTGCGCAGCATCAACGGGTTTTCGCAAGCCTTGTCCGAGGACTATGGGCCGCGCTTGGATGCCGCCGCGCAGGACTACCTGCGGCGCGTGCGGGCGGGGTCGCTGCACATGAATGCGCTGATCGACGAATTGCTCACGCTCTCGCGGACTGTGCGCGCCCCATTCCACCCGGAAACGCTCGACCTCAGCGCGCTCGCCTGGGAAACCGCCCGCGCCCTGGCCGGTACCGAGCCCGGACGCCGCGTCGAATGGCTGATCCAGCCTGACCTCACGGCGTGGGGCGACCGCGCGCTGCTTGGCGCGGCGCTGCGTCACCTCCTTGGTAACGCCTGGAAATTTACCGCCGGACGCGCCGTCGCGCACGTCGGTTTTCGAGCGGTGACGGATGCGGACGGCGCGGCTTACGAGGTCCGCGACGACGGGGTGGGCTTCGACATGCAGTATGCGGGGCGTTTGTTCGGCGTATTTCAGCGGATGCACGCTGCCGGCGAGTTCGCGGGCCATGGCACCGGGCTAGCCACCGTGCAGCGCATCGTCCGGCGGCACGGCGGCGAGGTCCGGGCGGCGGCTCAGCCCGGCGAGGGCGCAACCTTCACGTTCACGCTGGCACCATGCCCGCAACATTCTGCCGGAGCCGAGCGCCTGCTGCCGCCACTGGCCGCGCCGGAGGCGTCCACCGCCGCCCGCCCGCCCGTTCATTCCAGCCCCACCGCCGTATGAGCGTGCCTACCCCCCTTGACGTTAACCGCCAGACGACGGGCAAGACGATCCTGCTCGTCGAGGACAACCCCGACGACGAAGCGCTGACCCTGCGCGCGCTGGCTCGCAACGGCATCCGGCATCAGGTGCAGGTCGCCCATGACGGCGTGCAGGCCCTCAATTACCTGTTTGCCGAGGGAGAATATTCTCAGCGGGACAAGACTCTGTTGCCCACCGTGACGTTGCTCGACCTGAAATTGCCCCGCATCGACGGGCTGGAGGTGCTGCGCCGGTTGCGCGGGGCGGAGCACACCCGCTTCCTGCCGGTGGTCATCCTGACCAGTAGCCGCGAGGAGCAGGATTTGATCGAAGGCTACAGTTTGGGAGTCAATTCTTATATCCGCAAGCCCGTGGATTTCGTTCAGTTTACGGAGGCGGTGCGCCAGGTCGGTGCCTACTGGCTGGTGCTCAACGAAGATCCGCCGCGTGCATGAACGTTCTGTCCCCATCGTTTTCCAAATCCGAGACTGACGCCGCGCAGGACCCGACCCTGCGGCGGCCGTTGCGCGTGTTGTTAGTCGAGGATAACGTGGACGACGCGGCACTGGTCCTGCGCACCCTGCGGCGGGCCGGTTATGAACCCGACTGGGAGCAGGTGCAGACGGCAGAGGGGCTGGAACGCGCCTTGGCGCGCGACGGCTGGGAAATCGTGCTGTCCGACTACAACATGCCGCAGTTTGATGCGCTCCAGGCGTTGCGGGCGCTACGGGCGCAGTCGGCGCACCTGCCGTTCATCGTGATCTCCGGCAGCATCGGCGAGGAGACGGCGGTCGCCGCCATGCGCGCGGGGGCAAATGACTACGTGATGAAGACTAACTTGCCGCGGCTGGTTCCCGCCGTGGAGCGCGAGTTACGCGACGCCGCCGAACGCCGCGAGCGCGCCCGCGCCCAGGAGGCGCTGATCGATCTTCAAGAAAAATTCCGCGTGGTTTTCCACGAATACCTCGACGTGATGATGGTGCTGGCCATCGACGGCTCGATTTTACACGTCAACGATGCCGTCCGGCGCACGATGGGCTACGACGAGCGCCAACTGGTCGGCCAACCGTTCGCAAGTCTCTGGCCGTGGCGGCAGCGCGCCCTGGCCGACGCCATCCTGACCAACGTCCGGCAGGAAGGCAGCGCGTTTTATTCCGGCCCGTTCCGCCGCCCCGACGGCACGGCCTGCCCCATGGATCTTCAAGCGAGCAAGGCCCCCTGGGGGACAGAGCAGGCGATCATCGTCACCCTGCGCGACGTCACCGAGCGCCAGCGCGCTGAACAGCGGTTGCGCGACGAGAAGGAGCAATTGGCCGTCACGTTGCGCTCGATGGGCGACGGCGTCATCACCACTGACGCGCTCGGGCGAGTAGTGCTGCTCAACGGCACGGCGGAACACCTGACCGGCTGGACTCAGGTGGAGGCCCAAGGGCGGCTGCTGGGAGACGTGCTGCCGCTGACGAGCGGGGAGGAGTCCGGCATCGGCGATGACCTGCTGCGGGAGGTGTTGCGCACGGGCGATGCCATCACGATGAACCGTCAGGTGCAGATGCGCGACCGGACCGGGCGGCAATACACGCTGGCGCTCAAGGCGGCCCCGATCAAAACGCACGAGGGCGGCTACAGCGGCGTGGTGACCGTGTTCCGCGACGCCACCGTCGAGCAGAAGATGGAGGAGGACTTGCAGAAGGCATCGAAACTGGAAAGCGTCGCGTTGCTGGCGGGTGGCATCGCCCACGATTTCAACAATATCCTGACGGCGATGTTGGGCCACCTGTCGCTGGCCCGGGCGACGGACACACCCACGCCGCAGGTGCTCGCCAACATCGAAAAGGCATGCATCTACGCCACGGACCTAACGCGTCAGTTGCTAACTTTCGCCAAGGGCAGCGACCCTGTGCGCCGCCGCGAGAACCTAGCCGAGCTGGTCGAGGAAAGCGTGCGTTTCGCGCTCCATGGCTCAAGGGTGCGGTGCGGTTTCGATTTCGCCGCTGGGTTATGGCGCGTCGAATTGGATCGTGGACAGATCAACCAAGTCATCAATAACTTGGTGATCAACGCCGTACAGGCGTCGCCCGAGGGCGGTGTTTTGCACGTTGCGGCGAGTAATGTCGTGGTCGGGCGCGACGAGCGGGTAGCCACGCTCATCCCGGGAGAGTACGTGCGGCTGGCCGTACGGGACCAGGGTGCGGGCATCTCGCCGGAGAACCTGGCGCGGATTTTCGATCCGTATTTTACCACCAAGTCATCGGGCAGCGGTCTCGGGCTGGCGACCAGTTATTCCATCGTCAAAAAGCATGGCGGCCTGATCCGTGTGGAAAGCGAACTCGGCGCGGGGACCATGTTCACGATCTACCTGCCCGCCGTCCCCAAAACGTCGTCTACGCCGGAGGCGGCAGCGGCGAACCAGGAAGGAAACCAGCCCGCGCCGAAGACCGGCGGCCGGGTGTTATTCATGGACGACGAGGAAATTTTGCAGGAACTCGTGGGTGCAATGCTCGCGCACCTCGGCTACGAGGTGGCGTGCGCCAGCCATGGGCAGGAGGCGGTGCGCCTGTATGCCGAAGCGTTGGGGACGCCGCACGCGTTCGACGTGGTGATCGTCGATCTGACGGTGCCAGGGGGCATGGGCGGGCACGAAACGACGCGGTGTCTGCTGGAGTTCGATTCGCAGGCGAAGGTCGTGGTGTCCAGCGGGTATTCCAACGATCCGATCATGGCGGATTTCCGCGCGCATGGTTTCAGCGGAGTGATCGCCAAGCCGTACCAGATGGCGGAGCTTGGCAAGGTGCTGACGGACGTGCTGGGAAGGTAGGCCATCGAGCGGAAATTTTCACCCCTGCGGCTCGGTAATTTCCCGCGCGAACACGTTGTAAGTCCCGTCCGGTGCGCGTCGCACATCCATGATTTGATACGGACGTTGCCCGTCGCGGTTGAACTCCGAACCCTCCGTGGGCAACGTGCGGTCTAACGGATATTCCACGATCACACGCACGTTGGGGTCGCCGCCGGAACGCAGAATCGCGTTCTTGACGCCGCGCGTCCGGTTCTCGCCCACCGCGCGCACCACGAATTGCCCGGTGAGATAAACCGGCTCCGTCCCCAGGCCGCGCTGGCTCAGCGCGGCGATCTCGTTCACGCGCAAATTTTTTCCTTCCGGCACGCTGCCCGCCGCGTAGGTCGTCCACGTTGCGCGGGGGGCGGTGGCACTAGCCACCGTGGAGGGCGCGGGCGTGAAACCCGGTGCGCCGTTCAGGAACGGTTGGACTGCCACCACGCCAGCGGGCCTAACGGTAGGCGCTGGTGTCGCGGCTGGATGCTTCGGAGCGTCGCTGACCGGGAGCGCGGGCAGGACCGGCATGTTCCCGTCCGCCAGCGCAGGCGTCGGCGCGCCGACCGCCGGGGTCGCCACGGGAACGGGCGGCTTCTTGCCGGCGTCCGCCGCCAGTATGGCAGGCCCGGCGGTGGAGGAGGGCGAGGCCGCCGCGGGCGGCCTAACCACGGGCGTCAGCGCCACGGGGCCAATGTCCACCGGCACGTCCACGCCCTTGATGGCAGGCGGCAGCGGGCGACCGTTGTCACCCCGGCGCGCCAGCGAAAGCGGACCCTGGCCCGAGCGCGTGCGGTAGTCCACGTAGGCTTGGCTCGCTGTTTCGAGGCGGTCGCCGCGCACGACTGGCCAGCCCGCCGAAACGTTGAGCGTAGGCGGCGGTTGCAATTCGAAACCGCCGTTGCTGCCGGTGTAAACGTAGCGTCCGTAGTTGATCGGCACGACGGTCAACTGGATGCGCCCGTCGTTGAGCTTGGTGGCGTGCAGGACGGCGGAAAGCTCAAACGTGCGCCGCAGTTCGATGTCCATGCCGGTTTGCAGGTTGCGGCGGATGAGTGGGGCATCCTGCGCGGTGGCGCTGTAGATGTGCTCAATGAGCAGTTTAGGGTAATCCGACGACACCGCCAGCGCCACGACGCCCGAGGGCACAAAATCCGTCGCGCGCAATTCGTAGGTGTCCATGATCGTGAACCGGCCCGTCACGTAGGACACCTGCTCGTTGCTCGCCGGGTAGTTGCGCAGGAAAGCGCGTTCCAGCGAGCGGTTGGTGTCCCGCAAGGTGGGCGCGTTCATCGCGTTGAACCGGGAGTAAAGTTTCTCTGGTCCAAGGAACTCGCCCTGCGGCGCGGCGTTGATCTTGAACCGTTGCGGCTCATCGATCTTCTTGATCTTGCGCAGCAGCCGGTAGCTCAACGGGAGTTCCGGGCGGCTAAAAACGACGTAACTGCCGATCCAACACACCATGCTGAAGCCGACGAGCAGCAGCAGGAAAACCGTCCATAGAAAAAGATTATCCTTGCGGCGCGGCGGGTCGTACTCGACCGGCGGACGCAGGAGTTCGTCGCGGATGGAGGATGGACGACGCATCGACGAAGATGACGGGGCGGTGCGCCGGGTGTCGATTAGGGCACTCCCAGTGCGTGCTGCGCTTCGGCTGTCGGGGCCGCATCGGGTTCAAACGACGTGCCGCAGCCGCAGGTGCGCCGGGCGTTGGGATTCTGGAGACGGAAACCGGCACCCGTCAAGCCGTCGTGGTAGTCGAGTACGCTGCCGCGCAGGTGGTGGGTGCTTTCGGAGTCGATGAACACGCGGACCTCCCCCTGGGCAATGACCTCGTCACCAGGATGCGGCTGACCGAGCTCCATGCCATAGGACAGACCCGAACAGCCGCCGTTTTCGACGAACAGGCGCAGCCCTGCCCGGTCTGCGTCGGCGCGCTCGCCGAGCATGGCGCGGAGTTGTTTGACGGCGGAGTCGGTGACGGTGATCATAGAAGCACTTTTTAGATAAACCAGCCCGCCCGTAAGTCAAAGCAAAACTGGCCCGGCGACCCGCTGGCGGCGACCCTATTTCTCCTCCATGAGCCGCGTTGCATTGTTGTCCGAAATCGTGGCCAGCCAAGTCGCGGCGGGCGAGGTCGTGGAACGGCCCGCGTCGGTTGTCAAGGAGCTGGTGGAGAACAGCCTGGACGCCGGGGCGCGGACGATTGAGGTCGTGACGGCGCGGGGCGGCATCGCGCTCGTGCGCGTGACCGACGACGGACACGGGATGGACCGCGACGACGCCCTGTTGTGCCTGGAACGTCACGCGACGAGCAAGATCCGCACGGGGGCCGACCTGGCGGCGATTGCGACGCTGGGGTTTCGCGGCGAGGCCGTCCCGAGCATCGCCAGCGTGTCGCGCTTCCGGCTGGCGACGCGCGAGCCTGGCGCGCTGGCGGGGACGGAGATCCTGGTCAACGGCGGCAAGGTCGAGACAGTGCGCGACTGCGGCGACGCGCCCGGGACGAGCGTCGAGGCGCGCTCACTGTTTTTGAACCTGCCCGCGCGGCGGAAGTTTCTGCGTTCTGAAGCGACGGAATCCGCGCACGTCGAGACGCAGCTCCAACTGCTGGCCATCGCGCACCCGGCGGTGCGGTTCGTGTACGTGCGCGACGGACGGACCGTGCTGCAACTTCCCGCCGCCGCGCGGTTGCTCGACCGCATCCGCGATTTGGCCGGAACGGAAGCGGCGGACGAACTGACCCCGGTGGACGCCGGGGGGCGACCGGGGCCGAATGGCCTGAAGATCAGCGGGTTCATCGGCAAGGCCGGGATCAGCCGGGGCAACCGGTCGAGCCTGCGGATGTTCATCAACGGGCGCGCCGTGGACAACGGGACCGTCAACCAGGCGCTGCGCGAGGGCTACCACACGGCGCTGATGAAGGGGCGTTACCCGGTGACATATCTGTTTTTGGAAATGGACCCGGCGGCGGTGGATGTGAACGTGCATCCGGCCAAGCGCGAGGTGCGTTTCCGCGAGCCGGGCGGCGTCCGCGAGGCGCTGGTGGCGGCGGTGCGGCGGACGCTGGAGGCCGGGCGGGCGGAGTGGTCGCGCTCGTTCCATCAACCGCCGTTGCCGGAGCAGGCCGCGCCCGCACTGACCCCGCTTCTCGCGCTGCCGGTCGCGGCGTCCGCGCCGGTGGTGGCAGCCATGCCGTTTGAGCGAGCAAATTTTGACGCTTTGGAGTTAGCGACGGCCCTGGTTCCGCCCCCGCGCGCCGTGCCGGTGGTGAATGATTTGTTGCCTTATTTGAACACGCCGGAACGGTTCGTCGCGCTACCACCCAAGGAGGACGTGCCGGTGGCGGTCGCCCCGGTAGTCAAGGGGACGACGGCGGGCTCGTTCAAGATCCTGGGCGTATTGGGTAAACTCTACGTCCTGATGGAAAACGCGAGCGGCTTGGTGCTCGTGGACCAGCACGCGGCGCACGAACGCATCCTGTTCGAGGAAATGCGGCGGCGGCTGGAGACTCAGGAGGTCAACAGTCAAAAATTGCTCATGCCGCTGACGCTGCAAATGAGTCCCAAAGACGCGGACTGGTTGCGGCAAAACCTGGAGGGACTGCAACGCATGGGAATCGGGCTGGAGGATTTCGGCGCGGGGGCGTTCAAGCTGGACGCACTGCCACCGTTCCTGCACGTCAAAGAGCCGCTGGCGTTGGTACGCGAGATCATCGACGCGTTGCAGTCCGCCGGTCCCGGCGCATCGCGGATGCGGCTGGGCGAGGAGATGATCGCCAAGACGGTGTGTCGCCACGCGGTCAAGGCGAACGATGTGCTGCGGGAGCGGGAACTAGTGAAGTTGCTGGAGGATTTGCTGGCGTGCGACCTGCCGTATTGTTGTCCGCACGGCCGCCCGACGATGATCCAGATGTCTTACGGCGAGTTGGAGCGGAAGTTTGGGCGGCGGGCACCGTGATCTCACCGCGTCACAATTTGTGCACGCCTGTCGCGCATTCTCCTTTGAAATTTGTCCCCAGAAAATACCCGACCCGGTCGCCTACTACCAATGCATCAAAAGGCACGTCCAATAAATCCGCCCACGAGAAAAACAGGTTCTTGGACGACACTTCCGTGGTGATGAACCCGTAGCCTTCCTTCAGGGTTTGGATCGTTCCATTGAACACCGGCCCGCGATCCGGCACGGTCCGCGCGTCCGCCGTCACCTCGACGCTTATTTCTTCGCTGTCGCTAGTCGGCGGCTGCGAGCGCGCCGCGTCGCGGTGGCGACCGCCGTCCTCTACAAATAACCCGTTGATCAGGGCATCCTCCGCTTCGGCGGCCTCGATGATTTCGTGCATGGCCAGCGGGTACGACGCTTCCGCCAGCAGGTCTACCGACGTGACCGTTTGGCGCTCGACGCCCATCTCGTCGGTGTGCGTAAAATCCCAGCCAAGCACCATCACCGCCGTACCCAACGCATTGAGCTTGCGCACGAGCGGCAGGTAGTCGCGGTCGCAGGCCACGAGCACCGTCACGTCGTAACGCTTGAGCAACGTCAGCTCGTAAGTCTCCAGCGCGAACCACACGTCCATGCCTTTTTCCGCGAGGCTCTGGTCCCGGCGGCGCACCAAGGGGAGTGAATGCGTGCTGACGCCCTCCTTCATCAAAACATCCTCGAACAGCCGCTCGTTGAGCAGCGAATCCTTGGCCGCGGCTTCCAGCGCCGCCAGACGGCCCCGGAAATAATGCGCGTCCACGATCTGACACCGCCGCAGCGCGTCACCCTCGTCGCGCGGCCCGCGCCGACCAACCCGGCGGTCATTGTCGTCGTCATCGGCCCCGGAACCCACGATCTGCGAACGAATGAAACGGTGCAGACCCGCGATGCTCAACCGCGCGCGACGAGGGTGGGAATATTTATAATACGTGCTGACGTGGTTGAAATAATTGCCGTCGTAGAACACGCCGACCGAAGTGGTCGGCCCGGAGGCGGAGGAGAGCGGTGGACCGTGGCGCATGCAGGAACAGGGCAAAAAAGCGTTCACCGTTCCAGACAACCAACCGCCGCCGCGCGTTCACCCGGCTCGGGAAATCTCACCTCGCCGCGCGCGCAAACTTGCGCTTGCCAAATCGCCGGGCGGTGCTCTAATTGAGGTCCGTGTCACGCAACCAACGCCGTGCGCGGAGTTCACGCATCCCTAGCTCAATGGTAGAGCACGTGACTCTTAATCACTAGGTTCTGGGTTCGAGTCCCAGGGGGTGCAAAAGATTTTATGGCGATCCGCGCGCAGATCGTCCTGATCCTCAGGAGCTTGCAGGCTGCCAATTTGCAGCCGATGCCCGGCGGGCGTATGTTGTGGGGCAGTTCTGCCAGTGACACCGCAGTGGATTTTGGAAGACCACGTTCCCAGCCGCCAGTATCGCCGCATGAACCCATCCGACCGCTCTCAAGAACCTGATTTTTCCTACGTTGGCGGGTACGGTGGTCCCGAAGAGGCGACCGCCCTCGACCTGATCGACCGCACCATCGCCGCGCTGCCCATCGGCGACCCCATCCGCCGCGCGCTCATGAACGTGCGCGCCCAGATTTCCGACCAGGAAGACGTGATCAACGAAGCCCGTCAGACCATCGAAAAGATGGAGGAGGTCATCAAGAAGGTGACCAGCCCGGCCAACCGCATCGGCACGTACCTCGGCAGCCCGAACAAGGAAACCGTCCAGATCGTCGTGGGCGGCTCGGACTATTATTGCAACGTCGATCCTCGCATCAGCGTGGGCAAGCTCAAGAAGGGCACGCGCGTGCTCGTCAACGAGGCCTACGTGGTGGTCGGCGACATCGGCTACGACAACGGCGGCCCGGTGGCGAAAATCACCGAGGTCATTGGCGACGACCGTTTGCGCGTCGGCCAGGATAACGGGATGCAGTCACTCGTCTTGCAGCGGTCCAATTTGTTGAACAAAGAAAATCTGAAGTCTGGCGACGAGGTGCGCGTCGATCCGAATTACCGCGTCGCGCTGGAACTGATGCGCCGACCCAAGAGCGAGGATCATTACCTCGACGAGGTGCCTGAACTGCCCTGGGAAAAGGTTGGTGGCCAGCAGGAGGCGTTGCAGGCCATCAAAGACGCCATCGAACTGCCGCTCATCCACGCGGACCTGTTCGCCAAATTTAACCACACGACGCCCAAGGGTTTCCTGCTCTACGGCCCGCCCGGCTGCGGCAAAACGCTCATCGGTAAGGCTACGGCTTACAACCTCACCGCGCAGTTGGAAAAGAAAACCGGCGAGAAGATGAAGGAATACTTCATGCACATCAAGGGGCCGGAAATCCTCAACATGTGGGTGGGCGAGAGCGAGCGGATCGTGCGCGAAATCTTTGCCACGGCGCGCGAGAAGCGCAAAGAGGGTTTCCTGCCGTTCCTGTTCATCGACGAGGCTGAAAGCATCCTTGGCACGCGCCGCGCGTCGCGCTTTTCCAACATTCTGAGCACGCTGGTGCCCATGTTCTGCACGGAAATGGACGGTATCGACTCGCTCAATGACGTGGTCATCATCCTCGCGTCCAACCGAGCGGATTTGATCGACCCCGCCATCATTCGCCCGGGCCGGATCGACCGGAAGATCAAGGTCAATCGACCCACGAAGGAAGGTGCGCGGGAAATCTACAAAATTTATCTTAACGAAAACCTGCCCTACGACCCCGCGCTGGTGAAGGAGGCGGGCAGCGTCCAAGCGGCGGTCCAGCAGTTGGTGGACGGCTTGGTCGAGCAACAATTCGGCCACCGGGACGAGAACCGTTTCCTCGAAGTCACGTTGCGCAGCGGGCGCAAGGAAACGCTCTACCGGGGCGACCTCGTCAGCGGCGCGATCATCGCGTCGGTCGTCGAGCGCGCGAAGGGTCTGGCCATCAAGCGCGCCATCGCCACCACGCAAGAGGAAGGCATCAGCGCCAGCGACCTGAGCCTGTCGCTCAACCAGGAATACTCGGAGAACGACATCTTTCCACCGACCGACATTACCGAGGATTGGCTCAAGCTCATTGACTACGACGCCGAAAACGTCGTCCGCGTGGCACCCGTGCGCGCCGCCGCCCGCGAGGACCGTCCGCGCGCCAATCGCGCCGTGATTTGAGCGGCTCCCCCGGCTGCCCGGCCTTGTCAGATCGCAACCTTTGGAGAATGCTCCCCGCCAATGGCTCTTGAGAAAGGCATGAAACGCGTCTTCGGGATCGAAACCGAATTTGGCATCACCGTGGACGGCGTGGACAACGTCGACGTGGTCAGTGAGTCCATCGAACTCGTTCGGCGCTACACCGAGCACGGCAACCTGATGAAGTGGGACTACCGGTTGGAAGACCCGCACCAGGACGCACGGGGCGAGGAATACCGTGCCGCCGAGTTGCTCCAGGACACGGACGAATCGGCGTATTTCGAGATCGACAAGAACCGACCGCTCAGCTTTGAGGAGATCAAGAGCGACCTCGTGCTCAGTAACGGCGCGCGGTTTTACAACGACCACGCGCACCCGGAATATTCCACGCCCGAATGCACGACGTTGCGCGAGATCGTCGCGCAGGACAAGGCAGGCGAGCGTATCCTGGCCGAGTGCGCCCGGCGGCGCAACAAGAAGCTTGCGGGCGAGGACAAGGAGGTCCGCCTCTACAAGAACAACACGGATTTCATTGGCCACAGCTACGGCTGCCACGATAATTTCCTGATGAGCCGCCACGTCCCGTGGGACCGGGTCGTCAGCGATATTTTGCCGTTCCTCGTGACACGCCAAATCTTCGCCGGCGCGGGCAAGATGGGCGTGGAGGCCGAAAGCGTCGCCAGCCAGAGCGGCATCTACCAGATTTCGCAACGGGCAGATTTTTTCAGCGTCATCGTGAGCATCGATACGATGAACCGCCGCCCGCTCATCAACACGCGCGACGAACCGCATGCCGACAGCAGCAAGTACCGCCGCTTTCACGTCATCATCGGCGACGCGAACATGAGCGAGATCGCCACGGCGCTCAAGATGGGCACGACGGCGCTGGTGCTCCAGCTTATTGAAGCGGGCAAAGCTCCAGCGCTGGAGTTCGCACAGCCCATCGAGACGACCAAGGCGATCAGCCGCGACCAGACGTATTCTTGGATCATCGAACTGAAAGACGGGCGCAAGATCAGCGCCATCGACGTGCAGCGCATGTACCTCGCCGCCGCGCACGAACATTGCGACGCCAAGGATGACGAAACGGCTTGGCTCCTGAAAGAATGGGAACTGGTGCTCGACGATCTTCAGCGCAACGTGATGGATTGCCGCGACCGCGTCGATTGGGTGGCGAAAAAGTTTTTGCTCACCACGCTCAAGGAGGAAGAAAATCTCGAGTGGAACGACCCGTGGCTCCAATCCATCGACCTGGAGTACCACAACATCAGCTGGGACCAGGGGTTACACTATGCGCTGCTGCGGGAGGGACAGATGCGACGCTTCATCAAAGAGGACGAGATCAAAAGCGCGATCTTCTCTCCACCTGAGACGACGCGCGCCTATTTCCGAGGCCGGTCGGTGGCCAAGTTCAACAACGAGGTGTCGTCGATCCATTGGGACGAAGTAGTGTTCAACCACGCCGGAGGCAGCCGCCGCGTGTCGCTCAACCAGGCGTTCAACGACAAGAAACTCGACCGGCTGAACGATCTCATCCGCGAGGCGAAATCATTCCCGGATTTCATCCGCGAGTTAGGGTCGTTGGAACGGTAGCGAATTGGTTGGCGTCAAGCTTTGGCCGTCAACGCCACCGGACGCTTGCCCACGCGCCGCGAGCGGCGGGGCAACGCAGGTTCTGCCTCCACGGATGCCGCTGCTTCACCGTTTGCCTCCGGCGCAAACACGCCGCCGAGCACCTCGTCCAGATGGAAACACGCGTTGTCGCCCCGGAGCTTGCGCAGCGTCACCCCGACGATATCCGCCAGTGAATAACGGTCCAGCACGTTGGCAATGGCGTTGCGCACGTCGAGCATCAGCATGCGCAGCCCGCAGTGCGCCTCATCCGGGCAAGTACAGCGTGCGTACGCGGTCTGGCTGACGCAGGCAATCGGCGCGAGCGGCCCGTCGATCAGCCGGACGATCTGTCCGAAGTTGATTTGGTCCATCGGGCGCGCCAGCGAATAGCCGCCGTATTTGCCGCGTTTGCTTTCGATGTAACCGGCCTCACGGAGCTGCAACAAAATCTGTACGAGAAATTTCTCGGGCAGCTTTTCCTTTTCCACCAGCGCGCTGATTTGCAGCAGAGGGCGACCGAGTTCCTGGGCGATTCCCAGGTCGATCAACGCGCGCAACGCATATTCCCCACGCTTGGACAGCTTCACGGCTTAATATCGTTTGCCGGAACAGTTTTCGCAACGCCACAAAACGCACACGCTCACCCGGCTTGGAGCAACGCGAACTGCTGCTCGAACGCGGCAGCCAAGGTTTCCACGTAGAGATCGGCGTGTGCCTCTAAAACCTCTAGGATAGCGTCCTTAAACTTTCGCCCTGTCGCGTCCTGCACGAGGGTCACCATCGTGGGAAACGTGGCGTCGAGACACTGCCGTCCCGCCGGTTCGTCGAGCAGCAGACGCTCGGCGTCTGCGGGGAACGCCCGCAGCGCCGCGCGCATCCCTTCCTCCGCCGCCGAACGCCCCAGGGAAACGTCGACCAACGCGTGGAACAACGGCGGATCGACCCGCAGCACGGTCCGCAACGCTTCGAGAAAACTGGTTGCGCTGGTTTTGACGTGCAAAGCCTCGCCGCAGACCCGCGCGATCACCGGATAAAATCCTGCGGACATCCAAGCTTCGTCAAATCCCAGCTTGTACGGACCGCAAAACTCGGCCACGGCGGCGTGCTCGCGCAAACGGCGCTCCCACTCCGGCGACCCTTCCTCGCCGGCCCGCACGCCGAAATTTAACGCCAAGCTCGTCAGCCGTACGCCGCGGGCTTCCAGTTCCAGGCCGATGAAGAGGTGCTCGAGCGTCGTGGCGGGCATCCCGACGGCGTCCAGTGCCACCTCGATCTCGAACGGTCGGCCCTGGTTGGATCGCGCCAGCGCCGACGACAGCCTCGTGCAATGCAGCACCGCAGGCATGTATCGAACGACCGCGCGCTGGAGCGGTTCCAGGGCGACGCGCAACTGGTGGCCACCGGGCAGGTCGATGGTGTGGTTCAGGTAGGGCTCCATCCAATGCTCGGGCAGGTCGCCATCGGCGACCAAGGTGTCCACGGCCTGTTGCAACTCTACCGGGGTCAGATCCTCTACCCCCACACGCCCGATTTCCGAAGGATCAAACGTGAAATAGGTGTAACCGGCCTCGGCGGCGCTCACGACCTCTTGCGCGGTGCGCAACCGGTCGGCGTTGGCTCCCCAGGGCTGGCGGAACCGGGCCGCCCCGACCCCGCGCGCCGCGCTGGCCACGGCGTCGGCGGGCGCGCGGCCCATGGCGGCGAGTTCCGGCGCGCTCTGTTGTGCAAACACGGGCGCAAAATCGGGGTGGGCCGCCGCCACGGCGAGGTGGCCGGGCGTCGCCAGGCCCAAACGATCGCCGAAGCCGAAGGTCTTGCGCACGCCGAGCACCTGCGGCCCGTAGGCGCCGCCGGGGCTGCCGGGTGGGCCGGAGCGCCGGATGCGGGGTGGGACGATGATGCGGGTCGTGTACCTCATGGGGGAATTACAGCTAACAGGGAGCCAAGGCCTTTTGTCAAACGCCGTGCGACGCTTCCAGATTTGGCAAACAAGGTGCGCCCAGCGCGTTTTGCGGCGATAAATGGCCTCATGGGTCCAAAACTCTGGCGTCTGCTCGCGGCGTGCGCGCTCGCATTCACGCTCGGCCATCCGCCTGCCCGCGCCGCCGAGCCGTTGCGCGCCGCCTGGGTCGCCAGTGTCTCGAACCTGAATTTCCCATCGTGCCCCGGCCTGTCCGCCGCCGCCCAGCGCGCACAGATCCGTCGTCTTGTCGACCGCGCGGCGGATACCGGCCTCAATGCGCTCATGGTGCAGGTCCGGCCCGAGGCGGACGCCCTCTATACTTCCGATCTCGAACCTTGGAGCCGTTTCCTCACTGGCACGCAGGGCGGCGACCCCGGCTACGATCCGTTGGCCACCTTCGTCGCCGAGGGCCGCCGCCGAGGTGTGGCGATCCATGCCTGGATCAACCCGTTCCGCGCCGCGAGCAACGCCAGCAGTACCCGGGCGGCCAATCACCTCAGCCGCCAATTGCCCGGCGCGACCCGCCGCGTGGGAAGTTGGCTGTGGATGGACCCCGGCGACCCGGCGGTGCGCGAACGCGTCGTGCGCGTCGCGGTGGACATCGCGCGCCGCTACGCAGTGGCCGGCATCGTGCTCGACGATTACTTTTACCCGTACCCCGGCGGCGGCCTCCCGCGCGGCACCTTCCCTGACGACAGCACCTACGCCCGCTACGGTGGGGGGACGCTGCTGGCCGAGTGGCGGCGGCACAACGTGGACGAACTCGTCCGCGCCCTGCACGTCAACCTCGCCTCCGCACGCCCCGGCCTCCGGTTCGGCGTCAGCCCCTTCGGCATCTACCGGCCCAACGTCCCCGCCGGGGTCGAGGCTCGAGTGGATCAATTCAGCGAGCTTTACGCCGATCCGCTGCGCTGGCTGCGCGAGGGCTGGGTCGATTACCTCTCGCCGCAACTCTACTGGCCCGACGCCGGACCACAGAGTTACTCCGCGCTGCTGCGTTGGTGGCGCAGCCCGGCGGTCAACCCGCGCGGCATCCCGATCTGCCCCAGTCTCGCGCTGGACCGCCTGGGCGAGGGGTTCAACTGGCCCGCGAGCGAGATCGCCCGGCAACTCGCCCTTGAACGGACCCTCGGCCCGCGCGGCGGCGTGGGTTTCATCCTCTGGAGCATCGGCCCGCTCCTGCGCGACCAGAAGGGCATCGACGCGGTGGTCGCGGCGGCGAAATGACCGCTTGCCGCGGGGGAGGGAGCACCGTTTATTTGCAGCATGTTTGCCCCTGGCCAGAAAGTCGCCTGCGTTGATGACCAGTTTCCGCTCGGCATCGAGAAAATCTACGTTGCCCTGCCAAAAAAAGACGTGATTTACACCGTGCGCGACCTCGTGCCCGGCGTCAGCCTGCAAAATACCGAGGGCGAAACCGCGCTCTACCTCGTCGAATTGGTCAACCCTGCCAACCGCCATGGCATCGAGTACGGCTTCAACGCGGAACGCTTCGCGCCGTTGGAAACCGACGACGAAACCATTGAAGAAGCGGTGCCGGAGGAAACCTACATTGAGGAGCACGAATTGGTACCCGCCGGGGCTTAAGCGAGCAAAAATCTGCTGCCATGAAGGAATTCGACTTCACCACACTGTCGGCGCACGACCGCTACAACCTGATCATCGGGCTGGTCACGCCCCGGCCCATCGCGCTCGTCACGAGCATGGACGCCGCCGGGCGCGTCAACGCCGCACCGTTCAGCGCGTTCAACTACATGTGCACCGACCCCGTGCTGGTCGTGCTCGGCGTCGCCAACCGCCCCGGCCAGAAGGATGAGTCGGGCCGCCCGATCCCCAAGGACACCGCGCAAAACATCCGCGTGCGCGGCGAGTTCGTGGTCAACGTGGTCAACGAGGAGCTGGCCGACGCCATGAATATCTGCTGCCTCGACTTCCCGCACGAGGTTAGCGAGATCACCGAGGCGGGGCTGACCACCATCGCCTCCACGCGGATCGCGGTGCCGCGCATCGCCGAAGCGCCCGCCGCGCTGGAATGCCGCGAGGTCTCCACCGTCGAGCGCGGCAACTCGCGCGTCGTCATCGGCGAGGTCGTTTACGCCCACGTCCGCGACGAGTTTGTCGATACGGTGGGCCCCTACATCCGCGCCGAGCAACTACACACCATTGGACGCATGAACGGCGCGGGGAACTACGTCCGCACCCGCGACGCTTTCTTCAAGCTGCCGCGTCCGACGCTGGACGAGTGGCAGAGATCGAAGGGCGATCGGTAATCCGCCGCCATGCTGACCACGAGCCAGTAAAAGGAATTGGAAGTCAGGGGCTCCCGCCAGAACGGCGGGGCCAGATGGTAGGTCGAAGGGGCTTTATCGTGCGCCCGACGAGGTTGGGACTCTTCCACTGAATCGAACGCGCTGCCAACCATCGGAGTCAGCAGCGCGCGAGACTGGAAAATCTGTTATTTCTTCTCGAACAGCGCCTTATATTGCCCAAAGCCTTCTTTCTCCAGGTCTTCGACCGGGATGAACCGCAGCGACGCCGAGTTCATGCAATAGCGCATCCCGCCCGCCGCCCGGGGGCCGTCGTCGAAGACGTGCCCGAGATGCGCGTCGCTGGACGCGGAACGCACCTCCGTGCGAGTCATGCCGAGGGTGCTGTCTGTCTTTTGCTTCACGTTATCTTTCACGAGCGGCTTTGTGAAGCTGGGCCAACCGGTGCCGCTGTCGAACTTGTCGAGCGACGAGAACAGCGCCTTGCCGCTGATCACGTCCACGTAGATACCCGCCTTGTGGTTGTTCCAATAGGCGTTGCGGAAGGGCGGCTCGGTGCCCTCCTCGCAGGTGACGCGGTACTGCTCAGCGGTCAGCTTCTTCTTGAGTTCCTCCTTGGAAGGAGTCGGCTCGTCGGTGGCGGTAACAGGAGATGAACTGGTAGTTTCCATGGTTTTAGCCGGTGAGGCGGTCGGTTTGGGGTTGGGTTCCTGCGCGCGAGCTAGATAAACACACGCGGCGAAAATGGCGAGGACGACGCCTGGCGCCAACCAGAGGCCGGCGGGGCGGGCAGGGGAAGAGGGATAGTTTTGCATCGGAGAAAACGGGTTGGGTGAGGAGGTCAGGCTTTAGATCAAAGGCAGGATCTTCTCCTCAATGCGGGAACTCGGTCCCCCACTTGCGGTTGAGATACCCCGCGCGGCCCGAGCCAATCTCGTACGCTTTGAAATGGGCCGGTTCCTTCTTGTAGTATTCCTGGTGGTAGTCCTCGGCGGGGTAGAACTTGCCAGCCGGGACGATCTGCGTGGCGATGGGCTTGTCGTAATTACCGATCTTGGCGAAAGCCTCCTTGGAGGTTTCTGCGGTTTTCTTTTCATCCTCGTTTCGGTAGAAAATGGCGGTGCGGTACTGGGTGCCTCGGTCCGCGAACTGACCGTTCACCGCCGTCGGGTCGATGCTTTTCCAGAAGGCGTCGAGCAGTTGCGCGTAGGTCACCTCCGCCGGATCGTAGAGCACCTCAATGGACTCGGCGTGTCCAGTGCTACCGCTGGAAACTTCCTCATAATCCGGCGAGGCCTTCTGACCACCGGTGTAGCCGACAACGGTTTTCTTAACACCTTTGACCCGGTCAAACGCGTACTGCATGCACCAGAAACAGCCGCCCGCGAAATAGGCGGATTGCAGGGCCGGAGTCGCCGCCGGAGTAGCTTCCTGCGCTAACAGGGATGAGCCCGCCAGCAGCGCGGTGAGGACGAGCAAAGAGAGTCTTTTCATGTGTGTACAGGAGATGGACAATGTACTGCCAAACCCGTTCACCCGCAACCATACGTCCTTAGGCGTAAGACCCAAGGTAGGGGCGGCTGTCCTAGCCATCCGTGACCGTACCCGGACTGGTCAATAGTCGGCCTGCGCGCTAACTCCCGTGCGCCAAGCACGCGCCGATGAACCCCTTGAACAACGGGTGCGGCGCGTTTGGTTTCGAGAGAAACTCGGGGTGGAACTGGCTCGCCAAGAACCAGGGATGATCCTTCACCTCGATCATCTCCACCAACGTGCCGTCGGGCGACGTGCCGCTGATCACGAAACCCTTGTCGGTCATCTGCTGGCGGTACTCGTTGTTAAACTCGTACCGGTGCCGGTGGCGCTCCTGGATCT
>CAXTBX010000038.1:0-41679 GCA_964242205.1 uncultured Chthoniobacterales bacterium | reverse complement strand
TGCCACCAATCTAACCGCAACTCACGACTTCATGCGATTTTCCTGAAGATCAATAACCATCCAACTGCCGAGGCCCACCGTATCTACTAAACCGGGGCAATCTCATTGGGTAACCCCGCTCAAGTCTGTCGTGCGTTGGACCTGGCACGCAGCACCTTCTACCACGCATCCAAGCCAACCCGGAAAAGTCAGCAACTGCGTCGGCAGGTCGTTGCCTTGAGCCGCAAGCATCCCCGCTATGGCTACCGGCGCATCACCGCGCTCTTGCGGCGGGCGGGCCAGCAGGTCAACGCCAAGCGCGTGCAGCGCATCAGCTGCCGGGAAGGTTTCCAGGTCAGCCGCAGGCAGCGGCGTTGCAAGCGCGTGGGTCTCTCCACCGCCGAGCGGCAACGCGCCACCCGCGTCAACGAGGTATGAAGTTGGGACTTCGTGACCGATTAAACCGAAAACGGGAGCCATTTTTGGATCCTCACCCTCATCGACGAACACAGCCGCGTGTGTCTTGCCACCCACGCGGGTTGGTCGATCCGGGCGGTGAACGTGATCACGGTCGTCGAAGCCGCTTTTGCTCGCTACGGTCGGCCCCGGCACCTACGCAGCGACAATGGACCCGAGTTCATCGCCTACGCCATCCAGGACTGGTTGGCGGCAGCAGAGGTAAAAACGCTCTACATCACGCCGGGTAACCCGTGGGAAAACGGCCACATCGAGAGCTTCCAAAGGCAAGCTGCGCGGCGAGTGCCTCAACCGGGAGTTGCTCGGCAGCCTGCTCGAAGCGCAGATCATCCTTGAACGATGGCGCGGCGAGTACAATGATGAGCGACCGCACAGCTCGTTGCATTACCAAACTCCAACCGAACACGCGCGGCAATCAGCCGCTGCAACGGACGCCAAAAACGAAACCACCAAACCCAAAACCAACCGCAGGACTCCAGTTTAGAAGTGTCCAACCACCGGGGTCAGGTCGGCTGAGCTTTGACCGTTAGGCCCTGCTTCTCCACTCTATGATCGAGGTCCAACCACGGCAGACTCTGTTGCCAAGTTTTCCGCGCGCTACCTTCCGGGTTTGTCTTGGCTTGGTTGCCTTCATGGCGGTAAGTACTGGTTTCGAGCGTTGGCAGACCGGCTATTGGTGGGCTGCAGATTACTGGCTGTCGCTTGCCATCCCGCTGGCCAGCTTCCCAGTGGCGGTCTTTTTCATGTTTGTCCCTCGGCGTATCGAGTGGTCTGCCTCTGAGTTGTTCATTCGCACTTGGGCACGCACCGACACTTTCCCGTGGGAGCGGTTGTATGCCTTCGGTAGCGGACACGGTGTTTTCTTCTGCAATTCTCTGATGCCACAACGTTCCAAATCTACGCGGGCGCGTTTGAGCCTGCGCAGTGGCAGGCTTTTCGTGAGTTCCTAGCGGCTAATTATCCTGACAAACGCAGCCGCTTCTGGATTGGCCCAAAGGCAATCCACCGCCGGGCCTAACTAGGCGCAGCAGACATGTGGTTAGTTTGGTCAAGGGTAGTTTTTGAGTTGGTAGAGTTTGGCTTCGATGAAGGCCGCCTTGTTCGCGTAACCAGCGGCTTTAATGGCAGGCACGCCGATCTCGGTGGCCAGTTTAAAGAGCTTGGCCTGCAGGCGGGCGAGGGGTTCGAGCGCGCCAATACCGTGGCCCATGAGCACGTGCCACACCGCGATGGCCAGCTTGCGGGCCACCGCCACCGCCGCCTTGTTGCGCCCGCGCCGCGCCGCCACCGCCAGGCCTCATTTTTGCAGCGGGTTATCCACGCGCAGGAGCTTCCTGGCCGACTGGACGAGCAACGCCCGCAGCGGTCCGCGTCCGTGGCGCTTGAGCGCGCCACCGCCCTCCCACTCGCCGCTCTGGCACACGCTCGGATTGAGCCCCAGATAGGCCACGAGCTTCTTGCTCTGGGCAAAGCGCGCCGCGTCGCCGATGGCGGCCACCAACCCGAAGCAGGTCACCGCGCCAATGCCACACAGGCGGGTGAGCCGCAGCAGGGTCGCGTCCCCGATGATCTCGGCGGCCAGGTACGCGCGCAGGCGGGTGCGGCAGCTTCTCGCGGCCACCAGCCCCGCGTGCATCCCTTCCAGGAGCATTGCTTGCGCGGCACTCCACACCTTGAGTTTGAGCAACCGGGCGATGGCCGTGGGATGCGCCAGCTGGAAGCCGGCAGGCAGACGCAGGCAGTGTTCGTTGAGCATGGCGCGCAACTGCTGTTTGAGGCGGGTGGCCTCCTTGACGACCCCCTGGTAGGCGCTGAAGACCTCCCGCCGCTCCAGCGTCTTGGCGTCGGGCTGCCAGACTTTGCTGGCCAGGCCGCTGAGGTGGATGCGCGCGATCTTGACCGCATCGACGCGGTCGTTGGCGCAGTAGGCCGTGCCGACCTTGCCCGCCTCGCGGCTGTCGAGGATGAGGGCGGCGCGGCCCACAGCGCGCAGCCGGGCGGCGACGGCAAAGGAGTTGGCGCTGGCTTCGAGCACGAGCGTGTCACCTTCGTGGGTGTGGCGTCCGGCCCAGGCTTCGAGCTGGTCCAGGGGCACTCGGGTGGAGGAGTGTGCGACCTTGGCCGTGGCGGGATCACGCCCGCGCAGGATGGCGGCGAACGTGTCGGGGTGGACATCGAGGCCGACGACGGCGGCTTCTCGACGGGTGGTTTTGTTCATGGCATGGGTCCTTGCATGGTGGGTTGGTCTTGCTGGACGAAAGGTGCCGCCGACGCTTGCGACGAATCCTGGATACGCAGACATCCGAGGCTGCCTTGCTCCTGGCCGGGAGCGGACACCTCACGAGGGTTCATCCGTCAAGACTCACTCAGCACGAATGGGGAGTTGATCCCCACTGGAGCGCCCGAGTCCCTGGTCGGCGGCTCTTTCCTTGGTGGTTCTGTTCGCTAGTCCCATCAGGAAAGCAGCCAGGCATCGGCGGCACCTTTCGTCCGGCTTGAACTGCAACTGCTCACCACATACCCTCAGCCGACCGCCGGGGCGTCGGGATCACCCTCCAAGTTCCACGGTTGACCCCGCCCCGGCGGCGGCTGAGCTTGGACCGTTGAGCCCTTTCGCCCTCATGCCTATTCAGCTACACATTGGCGGATTGGTCGCCGCAGGCTTCGATCCGAGTGGGCGGTTTTTGCTGGCGGTCTCCCACGAGGGACGCGGGGTGTTTGACACCGCCGCCTGGGAGCGTGTGGCGCGTGATCCCGTGCCAGCTTATCCAAGGCAAGGTCATGCGGTTGGCATAGGTCCCATTGCTGGCGTGTCTATTCCTATCGTCGAGCGGTACGACGTCTCGGAATTGGGGTTTACCGGTCCCGATGGCCACCGCTTTCACTACGAGTCTGGAGTGCTTACCGTCACACCGCCGAATGCCTGACCATGCGCCGCAGCCGACCGCCGGAGCGATGATGCTCAGCTTTGAATCCGGGCCTTGCTCCCACCCCGGCGGCGAGCTTGGTGGCTTAGCCCTGCCATGAATCTCGCTGCCAAGAAAGCTCAAAGCGTCTTGGAACACCTTGGCGCTTCTTTAAAATTCGAAGGAGACGTGGTCGTTGCTGTGAGCTTCGGTGAGGCCGAGCATGAACCGACTACGGTCGAGCTTTTGGAGATTACCCGGCTACCGACCCTGGAAACAATCGATCTTTTCGGGCTGGTTATCTGTGAAGAAGTCTTGCGATCAGTGGCTGCTCTGCCCGTGCTCAAGACGCTCAATCTCGCTTGAAGGAGCTTACGATGTTTTTGTCACCGGCGACAAAAACCTGCGCTATCAGCAAAATCTGGCCGGTCGGCGACTTGCCATCGTGGAACTGCCGACCAATCGGTGGCCCCTGCTGCGCCCGCTCGAGACCAAAATTATCGCGGCGGTAGACGAGAGTTTGCCCTCATCCTACACCATCGTGCCCGCCAGCTAAGCTCGTCAGGCGGGGCATCCGCACCCCGCATCCCCATTTGGCAAATCCCCCGCCATGAGCGACGTTGCCCGCCCAACCCATGACGGATTCCGCCATTCACCCACCGTTTGACCCCATCGAAGCCGTGCTCGACGACGTGCGCGCGGGTAAGCCCGTGATCGTCACCGACGACGCCGACCGTGAAAACGAAGGCGACCTCATCCTCGCCGCCGAACGCGCCACCCCGCAGAACATCGCCTTCATGGTCAAGCACACCAGCGGCGTGGTCTGCGTGCCCATGGAGGGCGCCGACCTCGACCGGCTCGCCCTGCCGCTGATGACCCCGCTCGCCGCCAACACCGAGCGGATGCGCACCGCCTACACCATCAGCGTCGACGCCGCCGAGGGCGTCACCACCGGCATCAGCGCCGCCGACCGCGCCCGCACCATCCGGCTCCTCGCCGACCCCCGCACCCAGCCCGGCGACCTCGCCCGGCCCGGCCACGTCTTCCCGCTGCGCTACCGCGAGGGCGGCGTCCTGCGGCGCGCCGGGCACACCGAAGCCAGCATTGACCTTGCGCGCCTGGCAGGTCTGCACCCCTCGGGCATCCTGGCCGAGATCGTCAACGACGACGGCACGATGGCACGCGTGCCCGAACTCGCGCGCTTCAAGGAGCAGCACGGGCTGAAGTTCTGCACGATCCAGGACCTCATCGCCTACCGCCGCCAGCGCGAAAAATTGGTCGAGCGCGTGGAAACCATCCACCTGCCGACCGACTACGGCGATTTTCAGCTCCACCTCTACCGCAACCGACTCGACGACAAGCATCACCTCGCGCTGGTCAAGGGAACCATCGACCCGGCGGTGCCCGTGCCGGTGCGCGTCCACAGCGAATGCCTGACGGGCGACGTGTTCGGCTCGCGGCGGTGCGACTGCGGCGGCCAGCTCCAAACGGCGCTCGCGCAGATTGAGGCGGCGGGCGCGGGCGTGTTGGTGTACCTGCGGCAGGAGGGACGCGGCATCGGGCTGGCGGCCAAGGTCCACGCCTACAAGTTGCAGGAGAACGGGTTCGACACCGTGGAGGCCAACGAACAACTCGGTTTCGCCCCGGACTTGCGGGACTACGGGCTCGGCGCGCAGATTCTGCTGGATGTCGGAGTCGGAAAATTCAAGTTCCTGACAAACAACCCCCGCAAAGTGGTCGGATTAGAAGGGTTTGGTCTGGAGATGGTCGAACAGGTGCCCATCATCTCGCCCGCCAACCCGCACAACGAGAAGTACCTGAACACCAAGAAGCTGAAGCTCGGACATCTGCTGTGAAAAGAAACCAAGAATTCAAACAAGGTCCAAGGTTCAAAGTTCAAACGGATCACCGGATAACATCTTTCTCCGGTCCCTTGAACCTTGGTTTCTTTGTCCGCCATCTTTGATTTCTTGGTGCCTTGGTTCCTTTATCTGCCTTTCTTGAATTCTCGGTTTCTTTTTGCCTCCACTTGCGCCCTCCCCGCGCCCGGTGAACAATAGCCGACCATGCTGCCCAAGATCAAAGTTGGCGGACCGCGCGTGCTGGGGGGAACCAAGCACACCTTCGCGCTCATCGTCAGCCAGTATAACCCGGACCTCGTCCAGGGTTTGGTGGACAACACCGCCACCGAGTTGATGCGCATCATGCCGAGCGCCCGCCTGGTCTTGCAGCAGGTCCCGGGTGCTTTTGAGATTCCTTTGATCGTGCAGGAACTCGCCTCGCGCGCCACCGAGCCGGGCAACGAGGTGGACGCCATCATCGCCTTGGGCGTCATCATTCAGGGCGAGACCGATCATGCCGAGCACCTCGGGCGTTGCGTGACGGATGCGTTACAGCAAATCGCGCTGTCGACCAAGGTGCCCATCATTCATCAGGTCCTGTCCTGCAGGAACGAGGAACAGGCCAAAATTCGCTGCTTCGACCCGGAACACAACCGGGGCATCGAAGCCGCGCACGCCGCGATCAACATCGCTGGGTTGATCGCTCATCTGCGTGAGTAACCTCTGCCGGTCCGTCTTCAATGGGTAAACGTCGTGAGGGCCGCGAGGCGGCCATACAATTCCTCGTCTTTTGTGATCTCAACCAGGGGACCGATTTAAAGTCTGCCGCGGAGTTCTGGGACCTGCGCCCGGCCACCAAGCCGATCCGCGATTTCGCGCTGCCGCTCATCGAGGGCGTGCTGCGCCACCAGCACGAGACGGACGAGCGCATCAGCCGCTACGCCGAGAACTACGAGTTGGGCCGCCTGGCAGTGGTGGACCGCAATATCCTGCGGCTGGCGATCTACGAGATGCTGCACCGGCACGACATCCCGCCGGTGGTGTCGATCAACGAGGCCATCGAGATCGCCAAGCGTTTCGGCACGGAAGAGAGCAGCCGGTTCGTCAACGGGATTTTGGACCGCGTAAAGCTGGATTTGAACCGGCCCTTGCGCACGGCGGGGCCGGTGGACGGGCACGACGGCGACCCCTTGGCAAACGGGCATAAACCGGGGTAAACTCCCGCGCATGAGCGCGCTGCCTAAACACTACTTCACGCCCGAAGAGTACCTCGCTCTGGAGGTGAAGGCTCCTTACAAGAGTCAGTACGTCGCCGGGGAAATCTACGCGATGGCCGGGGCCGAGCCTTGGCACATCCAGATCATGGATAATCTTACCAAAGCGCTGGGCCGCCGCTTGGACGACCGACCATGCCGCACTTTCTCCAGCGACATGCGCGTGCAAGCCGCCGAGGGTGAACTCTACACCTACCCTGACCTTTCCGCGCTCTGCGGCGAGCCGAAATTCAACCACTCCATCCGCCCCGGCAGCCTGCTCAATCCGCAGGTCATCTTCGAAATTCTCTCCCCCGCCACCGAGGCTTTCGACCGGGGCGACAAATTCGCCCGCTACCGCAAGCTGCCCTCGCTCACCGATTACGTCCTTGTCGCCAGCGAGTTCATGCGCGTCGAACACTTCGTGCGCCAGGCAAACAACTCTTGGACGATGACCGAATACAGCCAGCCCGCCGACGTCGTGCCCCTGCGCCCGCTCGACTGCGCACTGCCGCTGGAGGAAATCTACCGCCGCGTCGCCTTTCCCGAAGGATAAAGGCGGCAGGCGCCATGCATCGCTCACGCGCGGCACGGACGGAGAAATTTCGGCGGTGGGCGGTTGACTCCGGGGACGGAAGGCTTGCATATTCCGCGCGTGCCCCTCGGTTTTTTCAAATCCATCGTCCAGAGATTCGCCGGAAAGCCGGTGGACTGGGATGATTTGGAGGAAACGCTCATCCGGGGCGACCTCGGCGTGCCGCTGACGGTGGAGATCATCGAAACGTTGCGCGCGCGCGGCGCGGAGGTCACGGCGGACGATGTGGTGGCGGTCACGCGCGCGGCCATCCTGGCAATTTTGCCCAAGGCCAGCCCGCCCATCCGCCCGCTGGCCATGCACCCGAAGGCGATCCTCGTCGTCGGCGTCAACGGCACCGGCAAGACCACTTCCACCGCCAAGCTGGCGCATTATTTCAAGAGCAACCGCCACAGCGTCATGCTCGCGGCGGCGGACACGTTCCGCGCGGCGGCCATCGAACAACTCGGCATCTGGAGCGAGCGCCTCGGTGTCGAGATGATCCGCGGCCAGTACAACGGCGACCCGGCGGCGCTGTGTTACGATGCCTGGACGGCGGCGGACAAGAAGGACGTGGAATTCCTGCTCTGTGATACCTCCGGGCGGCTGCACAACCGGGCCAACCTGATGGGCGAGCTGGGCAAGATCAACCGCATCCTGGCGCGGCACGATCCGGCGGCTCCGCACGAGAAATTACTCGTGATCGACGCCACAACCGGCTCCAACGCCGTGTTGCAGGCGAAGGAGTTCCACGCGGCGGTCGGGCTGACAGGATTGATCGTCACGAAGCTCGACGGCAGCGGCAAGGGCGGCGTCCTGGTGGCAATCCAGAAGGAATTAGGGATTCCGACGCGCTTCATCGGCACGGGCGAAAACGTGGAAGCGTTCGAGGCGTTCGACGCGCAACGGTTCGTAGAGCGGGTATTGTGAGAACGGTTATCTAGTAAGCGGCGTTTGTTAATCGTTCATGCCCCCACCGACGGAGCGGCAATGGGCGAAAAAACTGTGCGAGCAGTTTGCAACGGCGTTAAAGCGCCTTTTGGGTTGCCCTTCCTCTGGCCCTTCGCTAGAAAGCAACTTCGCCAGAAGTGATCGCCGCTTGGTACCAGAATGGCATCGGTTTCACCCGGCTCCTTTTCCCTCACCTGACACGCTCCATGTTTTCTGATTACCTTTTGTCTGCTTGCAAGGCGCGCCTGTTCCACCCGTTGTTGGTCATGCTGGCGGCGATGGTCGCTCTGCTGGCACCGTCTTCCGCTCACGCGCAGACCGCCACGCTGACCACAATTTACGACTTCGATGTCAATGGTGGTGCCAACGGCATCAATCCGAACCCGCTCATCGTGGGGAAAGATGGCAATTTCTACGGCTCGACCATCACAGGCACCGGCGGCAGTTCGCGCGGCGAGGTCTTCAAACTGACCCCGGATGGCACGTTGACGATTTTGCATCGCTTCCACGGGGGGATGGACGGTAGTTACCCGGAAACCGCGCTCGTTCAAGACGACGCGGGCAACCTGTACGGTTCATCTGCGGGCGACTTTAGTATCGACACCAGTGCCAGCAGGAGCGAGGTCCCTACCATTTTCAAGCTGACGCCGGATGGCACCTTGACGACGCTGCATGCTTTCGACTACGCGGTGACCATCAGCGGTGCTTCCTCCACGCTCCTGCGGGAAAGTGACGGCAGTCTTTACGGGACGGCCTACGGTAACGGCAACGATGCCGCCGGGACCATTTTCAAGCTCGCACCCGACGGCACGTTCACCACGCTGCACACCTTTGGGGGCGTCGGATTTAATGCGGTCAATTCGCTCTCACCGCTAGTCCGGGGCGGAGACGGCGCATTGTACGGGACGACCCTCAACGGCGGCACCAATAACCTTGGCACGATCTTCAAGCTGTCGCCTGACGGCACTTTCACGACGATCCATAACTTCGGCACGGTTTCCGCCGATCATCCCGTGGACGGAGTCAATCCAAAGGGCGACCTGCTTTTGGGCCGCGACGGCAATATTTACGGTCTGACCAGGGCGAGCAAGGTGAGGCCGCTCTACGGCGCGGTGACGGATGGTTCAGCCATCTTTTTCCGCGTAACTCCAGGCGGAACGGTCAGCACGGCTTACGATTTTAACGAGTTCGTCGGCATCGCTTTCAACGCGCCGACCAGTCTCACGCAAGGCAACGACGGTAACATCTACGCTGCCAGCGGCGACGCGCTCTGCCAGCTCGCGCCGGACGGTTACTTGAGCCTGCTTTACAACGTTTACGTCGCTGGGGACAAGGGGAACATCGGCCCCGTGGCGCAAGCGCAGGATGGCAGTTTTTACGGCGCGGTGCCCGACAATGTGGACGACAATTACCCGTTCGGGACAGTGTTCCATCTCCTTCCCAGCTTCCGGCCGCCCGGAATTTTGAGTCCCACTCTCGTGCCTGCCAACGGTGCTTACTACGTCAGCGAGGGAGCCACTGCCACGGTCGCGGTGCATCGTCAATTGGGGCGCAGCGGTGCCATTTCGGTGCAATACGCCACCTCGGATATCGCTGCCTCGCAAATCAGTACCGCTAACGGAACCCCCGCGCAGGCTGGCGTGGATTACGTCGCCACCTCCGGCACGCTTACCTGGGCGGACGGTGAGTCCACCGATAAAATCATCACGATTCCCACGATTGATCGTTCAATTTTCAACCTCTACGGCCACCCGGTTTTCAAGGTGACGCTCAGCGTCCCGACCGGCGGCGCGACACTGGGCTATTTTGCAACGCTGGAGGTGCCCGAAAATCTGGATTCTTTCTTGTTGACCAGCCCCTCCAGCGCCTCCGGCGAAATCAACAAACCGTTCAGCTACCAAATTCAGTCGAACGCTGGCAGCAGCGGCGTGGTGTATGACGCCACGGGGCTGCCGCCGGGTCTGAGCATCGGCAGCTTCGGCCTCATCAGCGGCACGCCCACTGCCACCGGTGTTTATGCCGTCACCCTGAGCGTCGGCGGTGGGCACAAACCGCTGACGATCACCGTCACCGCCGGACCACCGCCCAAGTTCACCAGCGCAACCACCGCCAGCGCCACGGTGGGCAGCCCTTTCTCCTACCACCTCACGACCAATCCCGTCGCCACCCTGGGTGCCGTAGGCAGTTTGCCGCCGGGACTGAGTTTTGACCCGGCCACCGGCATCCTCTCGGGGACGCCTACGCAGGCGGGTGCCGTCACTGTCAATTTTACCGCGTCTACTGCCTCCGGCGGTGTAGCCAGTTTGGCGTTGACGCTGAACATTGAGGTCTTGCCCACGGTGACGCTAACGCTGACGACGCCGAGCGCGCAGTTCGGCGGCAGCACCTACGGCCAGATTACCTTGACATTCTCCAGCGTGCAGGATCACGACCTGCACATCGTTTACAGCGTCAAGGGCACCGGCCTCAACGGCACGGATTACGTCTTCCTCAAGGGCACCGCCAAGCTCAAAGCGGGCAAAACCTCTAAACCGATCAAGATCGTGCCCCTGGGCGACGGTCGCGGCCTAGGCAAACGCACCGTCAAGTTTACTCTGCTGCCCGGCGACGGCTACACCGTGGGCACCGAAACTCCTCTCAAAGTCAAGCTGCTCGCGCCGACGCCGTAGAACGGCGAAGGACCGCCGTCAGGATCTCACCTTCACAAACTCGAACCGTCCGTCGAACCGCCCGCCGGCGTGCTTTTTGCAGCAAACTTGGCATGCCAGCCGCGTCCGGGGCTTGATGGCGCGCGTCCGGCGCAACTCGAAGTCGCAGCGTGGACACCGGTACACGTGGGGCCGTTTCACCTCGCGCCTTGGCAGTGGCAACGTGTGGCAACGGCTCTCGCCGGGGATACCCAGCAGCGCGCACGCCCCGCGCCATTCCGGGCCGTGGGCGGCGACCCGCCGACCCCGCGCCTTCGCGGACACGACCAAGTGCGCGACCTCGTGTCGCAGCGTACGGTCCACCTCGTCGGGAAAATCCCGCAGGTGCGGGTTGAGCACCACAAGGTTCTGCGCCGGTTTGGCGAGGCCCGCCGTGCTCGTTAGGCGCGGGTTCCAGCAGACAGCGACCCGCGTGGCCACCTCCTCGCAGCCCATCCCGCGCAAGAGTTCGGCGGCGAGACGGGTGAGTTCGGGGTCCTGGCCCTGCGGCACGCGCACGATGGGTTTGCGCGGTGGTGACGACGGCGGCTCCTTCCTCGGAAACAGGAGGCGGAAGAAATCGAACACGCGAGGAATTTTCGCCCGCTTCCTTTCGCCGTCAATTCCGTGGTGGCATTTGCGGCAGGGCTACGCGCGGGGAACATGGCGGGATCGTGTCAGACTCCGGGGGTGGATGGCGACCTCCGGGGGCGCCATGGCAATCGTTGCCGCGTAGCGGCCTGACTGCCTGGATCGAGAGCGTCGAGAAAATCAGGCGGCTGCGCCGCTGTGACAACCCATGGCACCCGAAGGTCGCCATCCACCTTTGCAAACCTCGTCCGGCTAAGTCTTCCGCGAAAAAATGCTCACTGGAGGAACGGGCGACTCCTCGCGGCTCTCGGCGTTTGGCCGGTTGAGATTGGGAAATACCTCGTACAGCTTGGCCGGGGGTGGCAGCTCCAATTTCTCCTCGCCTCCAGACATGGCCGAAGCGCCAGGTTTAACTACCGCGACGAGCTTGGCCAGTTTCGCCGAGGCGGCGGATTTTGCAGATTTGACGGGTGTGGCGGGCGCGGTGGGCAGATCAACCTTGGTAGGCGCGACAGGCTTCGCGGCGGCGGCGGCGGCAAACGCGGCAGCCTTGGCTGGTTTGACAGGCTGGGTTGGCACGGCAGCCTCGGCGGGCACAGCCGGTTTGGCCAACGCGGCGCGTTTAGCTGCGACAACCGGTTTCACCGCTGCAACGGCCTTGGCGGGCGCAGCAGGCTTCACCGGCGCGACTGGCCTGGCCGTTTCGGCAAGCTTGCCGGGCACCGGGGACGGCATGGACCGGATCAACCGCGTGAGTTGGGTGAACTGGACGGACTTGGTGATCTTGGCCAGCGTCGTGGGCCGGGCCTGCACGGCGGACTGGACCGCCGCCTGGTACTTGCGGGCGGTGCGCCGCCCCCGGCAGTCGGGCCGCTGGCTGCACACCCAGACCGTGCCGCCGCCGGCGCTGGTCCATTCCATCTCGGCCTCGCACGTCGGGCAGACCGGTGGAGTCAGTTTCACCTTGGCCATGAACTTCGGTGCCCACTCCGCGACCGCGAGCAAATCCTCGCCTTCGTCCTCGCGCGCCTCGGTGATCAGGGCGTCGAGCGTGCGCGCGTTGATCACGGTCATCCCCTTGCCCTTGGCAAAGTTACGCGCGTCCCACGAGTAGCCGCACGAGGCGACGAACAACCCGCGCGTCGCGCCTGCCACCGTCACGGCCTTGTGCAGTTCTTGCATCCGCTCGATGGGCAGCCGGAAATCCTGGCGCATGTTTTTGCACTGCACCAGCAACCGTTCCGATTTGCGCTGGAGCGTGAAGTCAATGCCGTGCCCCCCGCTCAGCCCGGCGGGCATCGTGACGCGGTAACCTTGGCGTTGGTAGATCAGCGCCACCAGCAGCTCGAAATCTTCGGCCCGGAGCTTGTGTACCGCGTGGGTCATCTCGTACGGCTCGGAATCCGACGGCAGCAACGATGCCATGTCTGTCAGGACGAGGTCGTCCAACGGGTTGCGCCGCCGACGCCGGACCCCGTGCGCCACGAGCATCCCGGTGAGCACGACCGGCGCGAGGGCCAGTTCAGGATTCGCCATCGCCTTGCGCTGCAACCGGGCCAGGAAAACGTTCTGGAGGCCGCCTGCGGGATGCGCGCTGGACAAAACAGCAGTAGTAGTGGCGGCAGATTTTGCCGCCGTGCGCGCCACGCCCGGGGCGGACGATGCGGCGGGGTTCGTACCGGGCTTGGGCGGTTCGCCGGGCAGCGTCGGCGAGCCGCCGCCGACGGGCTGCACCAGTTCGATGCCGAGTTCGTTCA
The DNA here is from genome assembly GCA_964242205.1 of uncultured Chthoniobacterales bacterium. Classification (GTDB taxonomy): domain Bacteria; phylum Verrucomicrobiota; class Verrucomicrobiia; order Chthoniobacterales; family SZAS-18; genus CAHJWO01. The sequence continues at coordinate 28,663 of CAXTBX010000038.1, read as the reverse complement.
TCGTGGCTGCGTCGGCCCGTCCGGCGTAGAGCTTGTTGCTCAGTTCGCCCGCCAGTTCCTTGCGGCTGGCCGAGCCGGTGAGAAGCCGAATCGCACTTTTGAAAACCGTCCCCATCAGGTCGGATTCTTCCGATGAGAAATGCGGTTTTCCCAAGTTGCCCCCGCCGGTCGGCATCTCCTCGGGCAGCCCCGCCGATTTCATCAGCATGGGCCGCGCGTAGCGCATCGCGGCACCCAACAAGGACACTATAATGAGCATCGTCATCAGCTTCAGCACGAGTGTCTTCAGAAAGCGCATCGGGAAACCACGAGAAGCAAAAACGGGGCCATCCGTTCATGCGCGAGGGATTTAACTTGGGGCGCTCATGAATGCAGATGGGCAAGGTGGATCGCGACCTCCGGGCGCGATGGCAATAGCTGCGGCGCAGCCGCCTGACTAAAGGTAGGGACGGCCTCCGCAGCCGTCCGCCGGCGTCCCCCACGCGAGGAGGTTGCCAGCAGATGCCAGCCGACTACGAACGTTCACGGACGGCTGGGACAGCCGTTCCTACCTGCGCTTTTTTCCCGTTTGGGAACGCACTGCTCCAAGAAGCTTTAAAAGTCAGGCCGCTCCGCGGCAGAGTGTTTTGCCATCGTGCCCGGAGGTCACGATCCACCCCGCCCATTCACTTCGCCGCCACTTTTGCCTGCCCCGCCGCCAGGCCCACGCGCGACACCTTTTGCAAGAACTCCTTGGCCGCCGGGTTCGTCATGCGGAACTTCCACTCCACCTGCGTGTCGTGTACCACGGTCACGGTCGGCTTCTCGATGAACAGGTTTGGCCCGGCGCTCGCCAGTTGCAGCACCTGATCGGGCGATTTTTCCAGCGTGCGCGCGATCCCGGCGGCGTCCCCGGGCCGGGCTGCGTGCAGCACGAACGTCGCCGACATCGGCTCGTGCATGTCCAACGTCAACCCCAGCGCCTCGCAGCCCTCCAGCAGCGGCGTGTTGAGCAATGGGTCCGTCAGGTACGTCAACTCGCGTGGGCGGTGCGTCACCAGCCGGAACGCGCCGTCCTCGTCCAACGTCGAGAAGTCGCTGAAAATCTGCGCGTCGGTCTTGTGCGCGTCGGGCAGGGCGTCGGCCCGCGGCGCGGAGGGCAACCCCAAGCGCACGCGGATGAGCACTTCCACCGACGCCGACGAACCCAGTGCCACCGTGTCCGGCCCGATCTGCGCCAGCGCCAGACCCGGCTTCTCGTAGATGGTCAGGCCGCCCACCGGGCGCGGGGTAAAGTTGCCCTCCTGGCGGATGCGGTGGCGCACGAGATCGTCCACGTCCACCGATGAGCGGAAATCCACCAGCAGGCAGTCGATGACCGGCCCGCCCCGACCCTCAGCGGGCGCGAGCGCGCGGCTGATGTGCGCCACCTGCTTGCGCACGTCGATCTGCGGCACCTCGGCCACCTTTTGCACCAGCCCGCTCCACACCGCCTGCCAGGCGTCGGGTTCGTGCTGCTGGAGCGTGCGGGTGAAGTCGGCGTCCGTGAAATCCCTGACGTTGACCGTCACGAGCGCCTGCGTGTCGCCGGGCAGCCACTCGCGGCGGCCCGGGGTGCGGAAAATCAAGAGGCAGGTCGCCGCGATGAGCACGGCCATCGTCAGCACGACGAAGTTGAAGATGCGCAGGTCCTGCTTGTCGGCGTCGCGCGACGCCTGGAGCAACTCCGCGTCCTCGCTGAGCAGCCGCGCGTACTGCTGCCGATGCTGGCGCGAGGTCAGGAACGGGTCGTGCCCGTCCGGGGCGGTTTGCGCCGGGGCGGCGGGGTCGGCGGGCAGGTCTGCCGCTTCCGCGAGCCGGTGGCCGATGGCGAGGTAAGATTCACCCTTTTCCTCCTCGATGCGCGCGGCCTGACGGCGCGTCACGGCGATTTCCCGGACGCGCTCGGCGATAGCCACGGTGATCGCGCGTTCACGGGCGTCGCGGGCGGCGTTGGCCTCGGCGACGCGGGCTTCCAGAGCACGCAGGGCGGCGCGGATGTCCTTGATCTCGCGGTGGGCGGCGGCGATGGGTTCGACCAAGGCGCTGCGCTCCAGGGCGAGCTGCGTGGCCTGCTCGGAGAGGGCCGTGCGGCGCTCGTCGGACTCCTGCTGGGCCTGGATACGCTCGGGACTGCCGACGCGCGAGGTCCAGCGGGCGCGGCGTTCCTCCTTGAGCAGCGCGCGCTGTTGGGTCTGGAGGGCGGTGCGCTTGGCGTTCTGGCCGGGCAGCGCCTGGGAAAGCTCGGCAATAAGCTCCTGCGCGGCGTGGAGACTCGCCTGCACGGGCGCGCGCTCGGCGGCGAGGCGGTCCAGCGCCTCCTGGTGCTCGCGTTGGACGGTTTCGCGCCCGGCTTCCTCCTCCTGCACACCGCGCTCCAGTTCGGCGATGCGCGCATGGGCGGCGGTGAGGGTTTCGTCGAGGCGCAGCAGGTCCTCGTAGGCCGGGCGGACGCGCTCGTCACCGGCTAGTTCGCGCCAGCCGTGGCGGCCCAGTTCGATCTCGGCTTTTTCGACGACCTTGCGCGCGTTGGCCAAGGCGAGTCGGTTCTTCTGGCGAAGCACCCGGCGCGTGACCTCCTTGACGCCGGTACTCAGAAAGTTCATGGCGGGCGGAGAGCGAAAGTTCGGGATAGGGAGAGGAGGGCGGCGGGTGAAACGGTGGCAGGCGCGGAGAACAGAGGGGTTGCGGGGAGACTCGAACCCATAACATACCAAGATTTTCGTGGCGTGCCAGCGCGGAGAAAAGCGGGGAGCACCAGAAAAATTTCCCGAGAAACGTTCGTAATCCCGTCGGTAGACGAATCATTCAAACCAAAGCACATATGATGAGCACCACCGCCCCGATCAACGACGCCGCCTCGCGCACAGATTTCTCCGCCCGCCAAACCCTCGGCTACGCTGCCCAGAATGCCCAGGCTCCTGTCGCGCCGTTCACGTTCGAGCGCCGCGCTCTACGCCCGGACGACGTGCGCCTGGAAATCCTCTATACCGGCGTCTGCCATTCCGACCTCCACCAGGCCCGCAACGACTGGCACGGCAGCACCTACCCCATCGTTCCCGGCCACGAGATCGTGGGCCGCGTGACCGCCGTAGGCTCCGACGTGACGAAGTTCAAGGCTGGCGACCTCGCCGCGGTCGGCTGCCTGGTGGACTCGTGCGAGGACTGCGCGGCCTGCGAACGGGGGCTGGAGCAATACTGCGAGAACTTCGCCACCCAGACCTACAACGGCAACGACCGCATCACCGGCGCGCCGACCTATGGCGGATATTCGGAGGCCATCGTGGTGAAGGAAAGCTTCGTCCTGCACGTCCCGAAGAACCTCGATCCCGCCGCCGTGGCTCCGCTGCTCTGCGCGGGCATCACGACGTACTCGCCGCTGATGCACTGGAAGGTGCAGGCCGGGCAAAAGGTGGGCGTGATCGGCTTGGGCGGGCTGGGCCACATGGGCGTTAAGTTCGCGCACGCGTTGGGTGCCAAAGTGGTCGTCATCACGACCTCGCCCGGCAAGGAGGAGGATGCCCGGCGGCTCGGCGCGGACGAGGTGCTCATCTCCAAGGACGCCGAAGCGATGCAGAAGCACGCGCGGTCGTTCGATTTCCTGCTCAACACCATCCCGGTGGGGCACAACATCAACCCCTACGTCAACCTGCTCAAGCTCGACGGGGCCATCGTGATCGTCGGCACGCTCAACCCGCTCAAGGGCGAGGTGGAGGCGTTGCCGATCATCATGGCGCGGCGGTCGATCTCGGGCTCGGGCATCGGCGGGCTGCCGGAGACGCAGGAGATGCTCGATTTCTGCGGCGAGCACAACATCGTGTCGGACATCGAGATCATCGACATGCAGTACATCAACGAGGCGTACGAGCGGATGCTCAAGAGCGACGTAAAGTATCGGTTCGTGATCGACATGGCGTCGCTGAAGAAGGACGCGGCGGCGACGGCCTGAGCGCCGTGGGTGGGTCTCGAATTTTCCGCGTGAGCGGCAAACTCCATCGGCGCAAACTAGGGATTCACGGCCAAGTTTTCGGCGACGGCCAAGGCGCGTTGGTTGGCGTCGAACGACAGGAAATCGCCGGCGTTCAAATAGAGCGCCGCAGCCACGTGGATCACGTCATAAGCGCGACACCCATGACCGGGAGTGTACGTCGCGGAGAGCCGCTTGGCCTCGATCAACACGCCTGTTAGATCACAAGCCGGACGTACCAGTCCGCCAGAAGCAAGGTCCATCTCAAACGCCGCTTGCATTTTGGCAGCGTCGTCGGCAGGCAACGTGCGCCGAAAAATTGCCAGGTGCATGGCGTTTAGAAATTCGTACTCGTTGAAAAGCGTAACGACAATCGGCCCCGCTGATCGGCTGACCGCACCCCTGGCACGAACGGTGTGTCCGTCCTTTCCGTAAAAGGAAAAAAGAAAACTTGTGTCGCAGCAAGTTGGCTTCATATCCGCCAACCACCGGGCAACAGACTGGCCTCAAGGCTACCGCTGGGTTCCTGCATGATGGAATCAGTCTCTTCCTGACTGAGCAGCTTCATCTTGCTCTTATCCATGCAGAATGCTGCGCTCTTGGACCAATCGACCTTCGCTGGAGTTGAGGCCGCCGGTGGTTTCTCGGGTACCAGCCGGGCGATGACCACGTCATCCCGGCGGATGGCGACCTCTTCGCCCGCTTCGATCCAAGCGAGCAACTCGGCGGGATGCTCGCGCAGTTCACCCAGCGTGGCCGTTTTCATTTGCTTTATCTTGCCAGACGTTGCCATGGCGCGTCAATCCTCGCTCGTTTGCAGTTTGGCGAGGATGCTCAAATCCTCCAGCGTCGTCGTGTCGCCCGTGACCGCCTTGCCGCTGGCGACTTCCTTGAGCAACCGTCGCATAATTTTGCCCGAACGCGTCTTGGGCAGCGCGTCGGTGAAACGGATTTCGTCCGGGCGGGCGATGGCCCCGATGCTCGCGCCGACGTGTTTCTTCAGCGCGTCGGCGAGGTCCTTGCTCGCCGTCTGGCCGCCCTTGACCGTCACGAACGCCACGACGCCCTGTCCCTTGATCTCGTCCGGCTTGCCGACCACCGCCGCCTCGGCCACCGCCGGGTGGGCGACCAACGCGCTCTCGATCTCGCTCGTGCCGAGCCGGTGGCCCGCAACGTTGAGCACGTCATCGATGCGCCCGACGATCCAGAAATAGCCGTCGGCGTCGCGGCGCGCGCCGTCGCCGGTGAAGTAATATCCCTTGTCGCCGAACTCGCTCCAGTACGTCTTGACGTAGCGTTCCTCGTCGCCCCAGATCGTGCGCAGCATCGACGGCCAGGGCTGGCGGATGACGAGCTTGCCGCCCACGTTCGGGCCGACCTCGTTCCCGGCGTCGTCCACGATGGCCGCGTCCACCCCGAAGAAGGGGCGCGTCGCCGTGCCGGGCTTGGTCGGCGTCACGCCGGGCAGCGGCGTGATCATGTGGCCGCCGGTTTCCGTCTGCCACCACGTATCGACGATGGGGCAGCGTCCGCCGCCAATCTTTTCGTGGAACCACATCCATGCTTCCGGGTTGATCGGCTCGCCCACCGTGCCGAGCAGCCGCAGACTGGACAGGTCGTGTTTCTCGGGGTGCTGGTCGCCCCATTTGATAAACGCGCGGATGGCCGTTGGCGCGGTGTAGCAGATCGTGATTTTGTGCCGCTCTATCAGGTCCCACCAGCGGTCCTGCGCGGGCGTGTCGGGCGCGCCCTCGTACATGAAGACGGTCGCGCCGTTGGCGAACGGCCCATAAACGACGTAGCTGTGCCCGGTGATCCAGCCCACGTCGGCGGTGCACCAGTACACGTCGCCCTCGCGCAGGTCGAAGACGTACTTGGTCGAGCAATACGTCCCGAGCAGATAGCCGCCCGAGGTGTGCAAAATACCCTTGGGTTTGCCGGTGGACCCGCTGGTGTACAGGATGAACAGCGGATGCTCGCTGTCGAAAGGTTCGGCGGGCGCGTCGGCACTGGCGGCGGCGGTTTCGTCGTGCCACCAGGTGTCGCGGCCCTCGGCCATGGCGACCTCGTTGTTCGTGCGCTTGAGGACGATCACGCCCTGCACGTTGCCGTTGCCGTCCTGGAGCGCGGCGTCAACGTTGGCCTTGAGCGGGACGACCTTGCCGCGCCGCCAGCCGCCATCGGCGGTGACGATGAACCGCGCGCCGCTGTCGGCGAGCCGGTCCTTGATGGACTCCGCGCTGAACCCGCCGAAGATGACCGAATGCACCGCGCCGATGCGCGCGCAAGCGAGCATGGCCACGGCGGCCTCGGGCACGAGCGGCAGATAGATGATCACGCGGTCGCCGGGCGCGACGCCCTTGCTCTTGAGCACGTTGGCAAATTTGCAAACTTCCGTGTGGAGTTCGCCATAGGTCAGCGTGCGCTGGTCGCCGGGTTCGCCCTCCCAGACGAGTGCGGGCTGGTCGCGGCGGGTGTCGAGGTGGCGGTCCACGCAGTTGGCGGCGACGTTGAGTTGGCCACCAACGAACCACTTGGCGAACGGCGGGGTCCATTCGAGCACGGTGCTCCAGGGGGTCGTCCACTGGAGTTCGGCGGCCTCCTTGGCCCAGAAGATGTCGGGGTGTTCGACGGAAAGTTGGTAGAGCGCGTCGAAATCGGCGGGATTGCCGAGGCGGGCGCGCGCGGCGAAGTCCGCCGGGGGCGGGAAGACGCGGTTCTCGACGAGGTGGGACTCGATGTTCTGCGGAGCGGGGGCGGCGTCGGAGGGGTTGCTCATGGGGTGGGTGGGTAAAGAAAAACGGGGCGGCGTTAATCTAGGCGCATCGCAGCTCGCCAGACAAGCCGCGCGTTGGGCGGCAGCCCGGCGGGGAGATTCGAGCATGGGCATAAACACAGGTTGTCACCGTTCTTGGGAACGCGCACATGTGTTCCAAGCGTCCTGCGTCATTCGCGTGATCCTGCGTTATCTTTTTCCGAGTTTTGCCTCGGAAAACATTTCATTATTTTTTTGGGGTGGGTGAAAGAGGAGGTCCGAACAGGTTTGTCTGATAATCAGTGAGGCAGATGCGCCTGCGGCGCGAGTCAGGGAAGCCCTCGGAGAGGGCTCCCTACCTGGCGGCGTAAAACTCCGCCAGCGCGCGGTCGTAGTACACCCAGGCCTCGGCGCTCGGGTGAACCAGATCCGCGAAGAACGCCGGGTCTTCTTCGTGGTCGGAAAAATCGCGGCAAGGCACGCGGTGTCGCGCGGCGACCGCCAACACCCGGTCGTAGAACTGCCGCCGTGCCACCGGGCTGACGCCCACGCGGTCGCTCGCCGGACCGTTGATCGGCTGGTTGACCAAGAGCGGTCTGGCGCCGAGTTCGCGGAGCGTGCGCAGCAACAGGTCCAGGTCGCCCCACTCCGGCGACCGGGCCAAGCGCGCCAGGAAATCCTCGTCGGGATGTGGCGACTTTGGCTCCGCGCCGGGGTTGCTCCCTGCCGAGGCCGGGGGCGACACCTTGTCCGCACGGCGGCTGACATCCGCCAAGATCTCCGACCAGTCTTCCAGCTTGCGGCGCGACCGGTAGGGATGTCCCTCGGGCCGCAGCGCTGGACGCGTGCGCAGCAGTTTGACCTGATGCACGCGGTCCTGAAACCCGAGCACGCCGTTTTGTAAAGCCAGCAAGGGTGTCACAAACAGCAGCCGCCCGCGCTCCGGCCACGCCCGGGGACCCAGCGCGTGCGCCGCCTGCGACACGAGGGGCGAACGCTCTCGGACAATCCCGTCGTAGTCCAACAGCCGCGCGGCGACGGCCCGCCGGGTCGCCGGGGAGAGCGACGTGTTAAGCAGCGTCCGGCCCGCCTGCAAAGGCGAAAAGATGCTCACCATCGGGCGATGCTCGCGGGGCGCGTCCGCAGCCTCCTCGACGCGCGTGAACCAGGTCGGCGACAGGAAAAGCGCCACTTTTTTGCCCCGCACCGCCTCGCCCAGCGCCGCGAGTTCCTGCAACATCACGATGCAGCGGTCGCCCGGCCTGCCGATGACCACCGCGCGGAAATCGGGGCTGTGGGCGTGGAAAAACAGGTCGGCGCGCGTCGGCTGGGGGATGTCGAGTTCGCTGCTGCCGTAGACCGGCAGGCAGCGCGGCAGGGCGAAGATCTGGCAGCCCAGGGCGACGCCGCGCGTGTTTTCGGGCAGGTTGAGCGCGGCCAGGCGGGCGACGTGCCGCCGGATCTGCCTGCGCGCGTACGCGTCCAGCCCGCCGGCGAACATCAAAACCGTCAGGAGGGCAGCGAGCGCGGGCCGGAGCGTCTTCATGGCGCAGCGGGAGCCTCTTTCTCCTTCGCCAGCACGCGCCGCAGCAGCAGGGGCATCGTCGTGCCCTGCACGAGGATCGAAAACGCCACGACGACGTAAGTCACCACCAACAGCGCGTCGCGCTCCGGGCCGTGGGGCAGCGTCAGCGCCAGCGCCACGCTGACCGCCCCGCGCAGCCCGCCCCACGTCAACAACACCAGGCCGCCGCGCTCCACCTCGCGTCCGAACAGCCGGAACACCGCCCCCGGCGCGCCGACGCTGATCGCCCGCGCCAGCAGCACGGCGGGGATCATCGCCGCCGCCGCGACCAGGTAGCCGCCGTGGAACTTGAGCACGATCACCTGCAAGCCGACGATGGCGAAGAGCAAGGCGTTGAGGATCTCGTCGATCAGCTCCCAGAATGTGTCGAGATTTTCGCGGGTGCGTTGGGTCATGGCCTGCGCGCGGGCAGGGTTGCCGATGACGATGCCCGCCGTGGCGATGGCCAGGGGACCGCTCGTGTGCAGCGCCAGCGCCAGCGCGTAGCCACCGCAGACCAGCGCGAGGGTGAGCAGGATTTCGACGTGGTAATCGTCGTCCACCGTCTTGATGAGGTAATACGTGATCCAGCCCAGCGCGTAGCCGAGCACGATGCCGCCCAGGCCCTCGTGCAGGAGCAGTTCCAGCCCGCGCTGCCAGGAAAGGTCGAGCTTCGGCCCCGTGGCGAGCAGCGATTCCAGGAAAAACAGGAACGCCACGAGGCCCGCGCCGTCGTTGAGGAGCGATTCCCCGGCGATCTTGACGTTGAGCGAGGGCGGGGCGTGGGCGCGCTTGAGCAGGCCGAGCACGGCGACGGGATCGGTCGGCGAGATGAGCGCGCCGAACAACAGGCAGTAAAGGAACGGTAGTTCCTGGCCCAGCCAGCGGAAAATGGCGTAAGCCAGCAGCGCGACCACGACGACAGAAAGCAGCGTGCTCACGAACGCCAGTGAAAACACGCGCCAGCGTTGCTCGCGGAGATGGTCCAGTTCGATGTTGAGCGCCCCGGCAAAGAGCAAAAAGCTCAGCAGGCCTCCGAGCAGGGACTGGCCAAGATCGACCTGTTCGAGGATGTTTTTGAGCTGATCCTTGAGCGGCAGGCCGAACGCGGCCGCGGCCATGAGCCCGAGCGAGAGCGCCAACGACAGGAGCATCAGCGCCGCCGTGTTGGGCAGGCCGATGAACCGGTGGTTCGCGTAGGAAAAGAGCGCCGCCAGGGTGATGAGCAGCGCGAAGATCGTGAAGGGAGACACCTGGGGAAAGATTCAAGGTTCAAGCACCCGAGACTTCAAGGAAGGTTCAAGGGGCGGGCGGTGGGTGGTGGGTGGTGCCATCACGTTTCCCAACAAAAAAGCCCGTCATTCGAAGTGCAAGCGCAGCCGAAAGAACTTTCCACGCACAGTTCATGGCAAAGCTGACCTCGCGGCGCGCTCCGATGGGTGATGTTTGCGCTGGATGCGACGTTGGAAGGTCCTTCGGCTCGCAAGACTCGCTCAGGATGACAGATTTTTGTCAAGGAGAGCATCTTCTTTCAACCCACAACTCACAACCCACAACTCACAACCCCATCTCTCTCGCTTTCGCCATTCAACCTAGGGATCGAGGTTCAGCGAGGCCACCGTGCCACGGACCTGGCGCGAGATTTTGACCGGGTTGGCCGGGGGCCGTTCCCGGGCCGGGGCGGCAGGCGGCGGCAGATCGACGCGGGCCGGGGCGGCGGGCGGCGGCGGGGCGGCGGCTCCCCTGCCCTCGCGGCGCGTGAGGCGGCCCAATTGCCAGAAGATCGCCACGTAGACCCCCAGGTTAAGCAGGCTGAGCAACAGAATGTACTGACCGCACTCCCAGAAGGGTAGGGTCACGTCTGGGCTGGAATAGCCCAGCGCGACGATCAGCGCGCCGACCGCCGCCGCGACGAACGCGACCAGCCCGCCGACCAGCAAGAGGCTGTAGATGCGGCGGCGGGGTTTGCTGAGGTGGGAGGAAAGCTGTTTCATCCGGGCGGGCAACGTCGGCGCAAAAGGCAAAAATCGAAAGGCAAAAGGCAAAAGTTCGTGAATTTCGCGGGCGGTTTTTGCCCATGCCTGCCTCCTGTCCGCTGTCTGCTGCTTGCTGACTTTTGACTTCAAAATCCGGGTGGCGGGACGGGGCTGCGCGTGGTAGGGAAAAGGATGGCCACCGGCGACAGCTTTCGCACCGCTGCCGGTGAGAACTTGGGGGTGCGCGAGGCGTTCGCGTACCTCGGGCGCGCGGCACTGTTGCGCTGTCCGGTGTGCGGGACGAAGCCCATCTTTCTGCCCATGCGGCGGGTCCGGCGGCTCGACGACTGGTTTGCCCCGCTCGACGGTTGCCCGCGTTGCGGCTACGCCTACGAACGCGAGCCAGGCTATTTTTTGTTGGCTATCTTCGGGTTCAACCTGGGTTTCGCGGTGTTCGTGGGGATCACGGTGTTCACGATCATCGCGGCCACGCACGACATCGCCGCGATGCCCACCTGGGAACTGCTGGCCAAGACCGTGTTGCCCATCCCGTTTTTGAATCTGCTCATCGCGCGGCATTGCAAGGCGCTCTTTATCGCGCTGGACCATTTTGTCGATCCGCACGTGCGCGACGCTGACGACGGGTCGGACGACGATGACGACGACGGCCTGGGCCTGCTGCCGGTCGGGCCGGGCGGCGACAGCGGCGGGATCAAGCCCGACGATGATGGGGATGGCTCGCCCGGCGGCTACGCGGACGACGTGCCGACGAACGGGGAGCGGGCGCGGCGCGAGGTGGCGTTGACGAGGTAGGCGAAGGTGGCTGGCGACTTCCTGAATCGCTCCGCGATCATTCTGGTAGTGGCTGCGTAGCGGTATCAATCCGTCAAGACCTTGAAGGTTACTCCGTCCGAAAATCCCGGTTGTCACCCGGCAGCCGGGTCGCTATAAAACATCGGATCATGAAATCTTTGCCTCTCCTCGTTTTTGCCGCTGGCGGGTTGGTGCTGGCCGTCACCGGCTGCAAGAGCCTGTCGCTCGCCCGTTCGACGCGGACCACGGACGACCAGGGGCCGATCTTTCGGCAGATGGACACCAACCGCGACGGCAAGCTCAGCCGGGCGGAGTTCAGCGCCGGGTTCGCGGACGCCGTGCTGACGGTCTACAACCAGCCGAAAACCGGCAGCGTGACCGCCGACCAGTGGAACGGCATCGAACGCCCCGGCGCGCGCGCCAACGGGGGTGGTTTCGCCGCGCTGGACCGCAACGGCGATGGCAAGCTGACCCGCGACGAACTCGCGGGCGGCCCGACGCGCGAGACGGTGGTCAACCGCATCTTCGACCGCATCGACAAGAATCACGACGGCACGATCTCGCTGGAGGAAGGACGTCCGTCGGGGCTGGAACGCACGCCGCAGGAACGCAAGGAAGGAAGCGGGCTATAAAGGTTCCTCGCGTCGTCGGACCCCGGCCGGGACGGCGGGATGTTGCGATTGTTTTTGTACCGTCCTTGAACCAGAGTTTTAACCCATGAAACCGCCCCGTCTCGCCGTCGCCATTCCTGCCCTCGCCGCCTTGCTCACCGCCGCCACCAGCGGCTGCATGTCCACCGCCGATACCAACACCCACCGGCTCGCGGGCGGTGCGGTGACGCGGTTTCACCAGCTTGACACCAACAACGACGGCAAGGTGACCTTCGCCGAGTTCGACGCCGGGTTCGCCGGGACCGTTTTCAGCCAGTACAACCGCGACGCCAACGGCACGATCACCCTGGCCGAATGGGACGCCATCGAGCGCGCCAATCAGGACAAGGCCATCAGCAGCTTCAAGCTGTTGGATCGCAACCATGACGGCAAGCTCACCACCGACGAGTTGACCCACGGCAAGCGCCGCAACGCGGTCGTGCGCCGGTTGTTCGCCCGCGTGGACAAGAACCACGACGGCGTCTTGACCGAGCAGGAAGCACAGGCGTTCGGCATCGAACGCGCCAGCGACCGCGACCCGGCGAACCATCCGTAGCCGAGCGTGGGGGACGGGGCGACGGTTGAAAGATGAAGCGGAGAGCGCGCGGCTTCCAGACACGCAGGGTTCTGAGGTGGATGGCGACCTCCGGGCACCATAGGTTCACTTGCGGCATGGCCGCCAAACTATTGGGCGGGCCATCCAGACAGCTTTGCTGCGGTGTTTTGCCATGGCGCCCGGAGGTCGCCATCCACCTCGGAATTCTCCCTCACGTCCAATACAGGATGCGGGCCTGCGGCAAACACTCCGCAATGCCGCGTTCGAAAAACCCACGCAGGGCAGCCATGATGTCGCGCGGATAAACGTACTTCACGCCGCCGTATTTGTTGAACTTGCGGGCGCGTTTTTCCTCGTCGAAATCGAGCGTCGTGTTGGGATACCAGCCTTGCAGGATTTCCTTGCTGCCGGGCGTGAAACGGTGGCTGATGAGTTCGAACGTCACGTCCGGGGCGTCGGCGAGCGCCACGGCGATGTTGTCGAGCAGCGCGCCGTATTCCTGCTCCCACCCTGCGATGGGCATGATCGGCGCGACCACCAACCCGACCGGATAACCCGCGTCCGCGAGCTTGCGCAAGCCCGCCAGCCGCGCCGGGACGGGCGAAGTGCCACCCTCCAGCCGCCGCGAGACGCTGGCCGCGTTGACGCTGGCCCGGCAGCGGGTGCGCCCATGGTGCGGCAGCGTCAGCAATGGCTCGACCGCGTCGAACTTGCTGACCCAGCGCAGACCCGCGCCGTCGCCCGGCGGGCGCGCGCCGAACCAGCGGACACACTCCGCCAGGCTGCCCGTCAGGTGTTCGATGCCCAGCGGGTCGGTGTAGCAACTGACCTCGAAACTCGTCTCGGGGCGTTCCGGGCGGACGAACCGCGCGAGGTTGCCCAAAATGGCCGGCAGATTGGCGAAAACGCGCACCACCGGCGGGCCGCTCAGACTGCCCGCGAGGTAGCAATACTGGCAGTGCGCCGGACAGCCTTCCGCGAGGTGAAACTGCCAGTCCGCCGACGGCGGGATGGGCTGGAGCTTGAACGCGCCCGGCGGCGCGGTGACGACCGCCAGCGTCGATTTGCCGAGGCGGTAGGTTTCGCGCTCGTCCGCGCCGCGCACGCCGGTCAGCCGGTTGGCAGGCAGGATTTCCACAGGCAGGCCGAGGGCTTCGACGCGCTCGCGGATGCGTTGGCCGTGTGCCTCGGCCAGAGCGGCGGGCGTGAAGGCCACGCGCCGGGGCAGCCAACGGCGCGCCGACGTGGCGGCGGCGGGGCCTGCATCTTGGGCCTCGGTGAGTTCGGTCAATAGATCGGCGGGCACCAAGACAGTACGCCCGGCGGCGGGTGCGCGGATTCAAAAACGACCCAGATTTTCCCGTCAAAATGTGCGCTCCCGGCGGTGGATGAAACGCTGATTTTGTGGTAGGTTGGTACTCCTCTTTCTATGTCGAATCCCTCCTCCGCGGAAACGCGCAACGTTCACCTGCTCGGCGCACGCATGGGCAACGTCAAAACCCTGCTCGGCTTCCGCAAAGGTTTCCACAAGGTGCCCGCCGTTTTGCCCGACCATGCCTTCGAGCGGCAGTTCGCGGGGATCTGCGCGGCAGACCTTGAAACGCTGTCGCGGGACACGTTTGAGAAGTTGCGCACCGCGCGCGGCTACAAGCGCAAGGAGATCAACCTGAATGTCGGCGCGCCCGACGCGACATTGACAACGACGGACTTCACGCTCGACCTGCGCTACGAACTCGATCCCGCCGATCCGGGCGATTTTCGGCTGGTCCACGACCTGCACACGATCCGCGACATCGCCGTGTTCGCTGACGGCAGCCTCAACGAGGTGTTCAGCGGGATGTTCAACCGGGTGTCGTTTTCGTTCGGGGAGAGCATCGACATGGAGGATTTGATCGACGAGCTGGAGGACGCGCCGGGCGGCGCGGCGGCACTGCGGTATCCGCCGGATTGCAGCGAGGTCACGATCCAGCTTCCGGGGTTCGTGGGGAACGTGCGCGTGACGCCGCGCGAGTTGGAGGTGGTCAGCCCGATGGGGTCGTCGCCCGCGGAGTTGGTCAAGACGTTCGTGGAAGCGAGCGACGTGCTGGCGGCGAACCCGACGCTGGAGCGGCTGATCCCCCGGAGGAAGTGATGAATTTTAGGGTGGGGACGGTGGTCCCTATCATGATCTAGCCAACCACCTTTTTTGTCAGCAGGCCCAACACGCCCGGCTGCCAGCGCGCTAGGTGCAACGCCAGCGACGCCGCGCGCGGATGCCGCCCCGCCAGCCGCGCCAACCGGTTGACCCACAACCGTCCCCGGTACGCCGCCGCATGTGCCGCCCGGTAACGGACGGCGGCGGTCGGCGCGTCGATCTCGCCACGCAGGGCTACCAGGATCGATTCCGCCGCGAGTTCACCCGTGCGGAGCGCGTAGTAAATTCCCTCGCCCGTGAATGGTTCCACCACCCGCGCCGCATCACCCACGAGGAAGACGCCGTCGTCCGACGCCGCACGCGGGGCCGGGGCGCGATCCAGCGGCGCGATGGTCCGCCACGGGTGGTCCGCCGCGACGCCGAACTCTTCGCGCGCCCAGCGTTTGAGGCCGTCCAGCGAGGCGGGCGGTCCGGCGAGCGAGACGTTCAGCTCCCCGCCGCCGACCGGGCACAGGCCGCCGTAGCCGCGCGCGAACCAGCGCATCTGCACGCGCGGGCCGAAGTTCGCCGGGCAGGGCAGGTGCGTCTGGAGGCCGATCCGGTCCGTTGCGGGACGGCGGCGGTCGTCCAGCAGGCCCAGGAGACGCGCCACGACCGAGTTGCGCCCGTCCGCCGCCACCAGGAAACGCGCCGTGATCGTTTCGGCGGGTTCGGCGTCGGAACCCGTCAGTTCGACCTCGAAGCCGTCCGGCAATCGTCGCACGCCGCGCACCGCCCGGCCCTGGTGCACGGTTGCGCCGCGCGCGGCGGCGTGCGCCAGCAGGAGATCGTCCAACAGGCTGCGCTTGACGGCGATTTCGCCCCGGGCGTGCGCGGGCAGCGGGAGGGTGATCGGAGCACCGTGCAGGCCGCGAAAATCGACGGTCCGCAACGCCGCGTGCGGCAGCGCGCGCACGGCGTCCTCGACGCCCAGACGCGCCAGTACAGGCCAACAGTCGGGATTCAGGCAATCGCCGCAGACCTTGTCGCGCGGAAACACCGCCCGTTCGACCACGATCACACGTGCGCCCGCCGCCGCGCAGACCGCCGCGCAGGCCGCGCCCGCCGGGCCGCCGCCGACGATCAACACGACTGCCGCTGGCGGCGCGGCGGTGGAAGATTCAAGGTTCAAGGTTCAAACGAGGCTCAAGATCCGAGATTCAAAGGGCCGGAGAGGGACACCGCCTCTGGTGAACGTTGGTCTCTTTTCATCAAGGTACGGCCCTGGCGAGTCCGAAAGATGCTTTACCTCTGGCGTAAGGCTAACCCTTTCCTCGTTTATTTTGTGGACAAAAATCTTGTTTTCGTCGTGCTGATCGTGGCTCTGGTCGGCGGTGGCGCGTGGTATCAGCATCACGCCAAGGCCCCTGTCCCCGCCGCCGTGGCTGCCGCCGGAAAGCCCGTCAGCACCGCCGCCGTGCCGCCGTCCAAGGCTGCCGCTGCTACCGCTGCGGCGGCCAAGGCGGAACTTCTCAAAAAGCAGGCGGCGGCGCGGGCGGAGATTGAGAATGCGCTGAAATCCATGAAGGTGACCACGCTCCTGCTGGGTGAACCGGCCATCGTCATCATCAACAAGGAAGAACACAGCGTGGGCGACTCGCTCAAGTTGGCGGGCGGGAAAGAATTGCAGATCACGGGCATTGACGAAAATGGCGTGGCGCTCGGCTACGACGGCCAGCGGTTCCATCTGGACCCGCCCGGCGCGCCCGAACTCGCCGCGAGCCGCCGGAAGTTGTAGAAAGACGTTTGAGTGTCGAGCAGGCGAAGAGTGCTAATTGCTCATCCAGAAAACCCACGCTTATTTTCTTACGCCCCTGCTGGGGCTGGGTGTTCGGAGGATGCTTCCCCCGGGGCTTGCGCCCCGGGCTAATCTCTTACGCCCCTACCGGGACTGGGCAGAAGATCTTCGCGTGAGCAGAAAAGCGGATGGCTCAGAGAGGTCTCCCTACCCTTCATTGCTGCGCCGAGAAGAAGGCCAGCGCGCCGACGCTCGCCACACCGATGAGGATGCTCAGCAGGTGCAGCGAACCGAGCAGGAGCACCTTGACCGCCGTCCGGCGCGGGCTGTCGTGGTACATCCGCCGCAACGCCCGGAACAGGTACCAGCCCGGCAGCAGCAGACTGCACCCGAGCAGGAAACCCCACAGGCCGGACAACGGCGCATGGGCCAGGACGAAATCCAGGCTCGCCCACGTCACCCAGAACACGAACAAAAACGCGTGGTAGTGCAGCGAGAAAACGAGGTGCGCGAAATAATAGCTGTCCTCGCGCCAGTACACGGCCCGCAGAAAAAGCGCGAACACCGGCAACAACGCCAAGCCAACCCAAGAAAGCCTCGCCTTGATGCCTTCCAGGGTCGCCTCCACCATCTTGCCCGCCTGGGCCGAGCCGGAGATCATCTTGGCCATCTCGCCCGCTTTCTTTGCACGCTGCTGTTCGGCGGTGGCCGCTTCCGCCAGCGAGATGCCCTGATCAATCACCTTGTTGATCCGTTTTTCATAGGCTTCCGCGCCGGGGTCGGCGGAGGCAGCCGCGGCGGGTGAACCGGCGGCCGGGGCCACCCCGTTCTCACGCAATGCCCGGCGGATCTCCGCGCCGAGCCGCAGCTTGCCGCTTTTCTCCAAAGCAGGCACGGTGGGCGTCGGCACGGGGGCGATGGTAGGCACCGGCAAAGCGGGAGTCGCCCCGGCGGCCTTGGGAGCGTTGGTGGCGAGCAGTTGCTGGAGTTTCTGGCCGAAACTCGGTCCGGTCGCCGCTGGCTCGGCTGCGGCGGCGGGGATGAGCGGCGCGGCGGTCGCCACCGGCACCGGGCCGGGTGACGGCGCTTCGTCCTGCTCGTCATCATCGTCAGTGTTGTCCGCCGCCGCTGCCTTGGCCGCCGGGGCGACGTACTCGATCTTGCCGTCCTTGGCCCGGTGCCGGGGCGAGAATTTCGCCGGTGAGTGCGGGATCAACCCCACCAGCGTCAGGCACACCGCGCTCGTGAACAAAAACAGCCGCAACGGATGCACGTATTGCACGCGCCGACCGGCCATGAATTCCTGGGTCAGGAAGCCGGGCTGCCGGACCAGCGGCGTGAGCGTGCGCAGGAACTTGTTGTCCCAACAGAACGTGTTGTCGAGAAAGTCGGAGAGGAAGCGCCAGACGGAGCGGTGGTAATCAGCGACGTGTTGCCCGCAATGCCAGCAATAGGGTCCGGCGAGACCGGTGCCGCAGTTGGCGCAATCCGGCGCGGGAGCGGCGTCGACCGCCCCGGGCGGCGGCACCGGCGACGGCGGAGGCCCGGCGGAGGCGAGCGTGGCGGTTTCTGGACTGGAGTGGTCGTCCCTCACACGGACCTTTATGCACGATCTGGCGGGACTTGACCAGTCCGACGCATGCCGACGTTTCGAGGCTGGTTATTCAGGTGCCGAGCGCGGGCATGCTGCGTGGATCGAGCGACCAGAGGCCGGTCGCCAAGCTCAAGGCGCAGGGGTACCAGAGCCTGGTGGACGCGAGCTGGTGGCGCGGGCAAGTTAGGGTGTGGGTCAAGTCAGCGGCCTTCGAGCTGCCACTTCTGGCGGCGCAGATCGTTGCGCTCGTCGTCGAGCCGCTTCATGTACGCGTCGCGTTTTTCCTGTTCGTTGCTGTAACGCAGCGAGTAACGCCCGTAGTAGATTCGCTCGGGATTGTTCCTCGCCACCCGCATCCGCTCGTCCAGATCGTCAATCTGCCGTTTCAGCTGGGCGATCTGCCGGTCGCGCGCCGCGTAATCAATCACCGGGGCCGTCACGACGGGAAACGCTTGCGGAGGAGCGGTTGACGGCAAGCTGGACCCGCTGACGACCACCCGCGGTTGCACCGAACGGTACGGGGTGCTGTAAACCGGTTGGGCGCGCAGGAAATTCACCAACCGCTCGCCCGCGCCCAGGCCGCGCAACAGACGCTCCTGCTCCGCACCGATGGCCACGGTCAGTTGCTTGCCAGAAGCATCGGCGATGATCTCGGCATCGGACAGGCCCGTGCGCAACATGAGCGTCAATTCGTTCCAACCCAGCGTGGGAAACGCCTCGTCCGCCAATCGGGTTTGACCCGCAGACGTTGATGGATTGCCCACCTGCACCACGTTTATCCGTCCCGCCGGGGGCGAAATCGCAGGTAGGGAAGCAGCAGCCTGCGCTGGGGGTGCGTCGAGCTTCCTCCAACCGCTGCCGTCCCGGTATTGCCTGGTCGCCCAGACCGCGCCAAGGAGACTCAACACGATGGCAAATCCGCCGACGGCCAGAACGCCCCCGGTGGCGCGTTCGACCTGGGCGGGATCGAGCAGCGAGGTGGTAATGCGGCGTAAGGGCTTCCCATGGCCGGGTTGCGCGGCGACGGTGACCAGGGAGGAGGAAAATCGTTCGGATGACACGCCCGCCAGAAGAAGCATCTTCGCTGCCAACCTTGACCGCGTGCCGCTGGGGTAAATACCCTATTCTGGAGAGCGTGTGAGGTTGGGTAAGCTATAGCTACGGCACCCCCTGGCCGTGGCCACAGCCTGCTCCAATGCGGATTAGCCGAACGAGCGCCGTTTGCGACCACAAAACCGTGCGGGATTTGCCCGTCGGTCAGCCCGACAAGGCACGGCGAGCAAGTGCCCGCTAAACTTCAGCGGAAGCCGTGCCTTATCGGTCCTCACCCACGGCCTTCCACGGCGGCCGCGCCAACCGTAAATTCGCTTGTATGGAGCGCCGTCGTCGCCCTAGAGTGCGCCGCCGTTGCCAGGGGATAACGCGACCGCAGCGATCATTCCAACGCAGCCAGACGCCAGATGACCGGTACGCCAGCCAAGGCTTCCGCGCCTCGTGCCCACGAGGCCTGAACCGCCATGAATTTCTCCGACGTTTTCTTTTTCGCCTATTTTCTGCCGTGCTTTCTGATCCTGGCGCGGCTGGTCGCCTGGGGTGGCGTGGTCGGCCAGCGGATCCCGATGGCGTTCCGGCTCCTGCTGCTGGCCACGACCCTGGTTTTCTACGGGTTCGAAAACTTTTTCTGGGTGCTCATCTTCGCGGCGAGCATGCTGCCGACTTACGGCTTCGGCCTGCTCCTCAGCCGGGCCGAACGCCCGGCGGCCCGACGGGCACTCCTGACCGCCGGGATCACGGTCTGCCTGGGCACGCTGGCCGTCTTCAAGTACCTCGACTGGCTTTCCGTCCTGCTGCCCAGGCTGGTGCCGGTGCGGGTGTGGGTGGCGGGCTACTTCGGGGCGGGCGGCATCATCGAACTGCCGCCGGGAATCTCCTTTTACACGTTCGAGGCCATCAGCTTCCTGATCGACACCTACCGGCGGCGGTTTCCGTTCCCGCGCCGCTTCCTGGATTACGCCAATTTCATCTGCTTGTTCCCGCGCTTTATCGCCGGACCCATCGTGCGTTACACGGACGTGGATGACCAGATCCAACGCTGGCCGGGGATGCAGCTCAACCGCGGGTTGTTGCTCTTCGGCCTCGGGTTCACGTTGAAGATCAGTTTCGCCGATCATTTCGCCAAGTTCGTGCCCTACGCCTTCGCGGTGCCGAAACCGGATTTTCTCCAGGCTCTGACCGGCAGCACTGCCTACGCGTTCCAGCTTTACTTCGATTTCTGGGGTTACTCGATCATGGCGATGGGCCTGGGGCTGTGCGTCGGCTTCGCCTTCCCCGATAACTTCCTGCTGCCCTACCGGGCGACGAGCATCAGCGACTTCTGGCGGCGCTGGCACGTGACGCTTTCGAGCTGGCTGCGCGACTACCTCTACATCCCGCTCGGCGGCAACCGCTGCGGCCGGGTGCGCCGCGACTTCAACCTGCTGGCGACCATGACCCTGGCCGGCCTCTGGCACGGGGCCAGCGTGCTGTTCCTGCTCTGGGGTCTCTACCACGGCGTCTTGCTCGTCGTGGAGCGTATCCTGGGCATCGACCGGGCGCGCGCGGGCCTGGGCCAGGCGGTTAGCCGCGTTTACACCGTGATCGCCGTGTTCCTGGGTTGGGTCGTCTTCCGCGCGGAGTCGCTCGCCCAAGCCAACAACATTTATCGCGGGCTACTGGGGTTGAACGGCTTCGCGGGCAAATTCAATCCCCTGCTCATCACCGGACACGCGTTTTCCGCGCTGCTGGCCGGGGCCGGGCTGCTCTTCTGGATTTTCGGCGAGCGGCGGTTGATGAGCGGCCCCACCGGGGGCTTGTTCGAGCGGCGCTTCGGGGCGCGCGCCGTCTGGCTGATCCAAGGCGCTTTCGTTTTTTCACTCCTGCTGCGTTTCGGCGAGGACGGGGTTCCTTTCCTGTATTTTAAGTTCTAGCCATGAGGTCCAAAGGCTTTCATCTCTCAACCACCTACGTCTGTTTGGTGCTGCTCGGGTTGTTTCACCTGGGCGTCTGGCGGTTGCCGCCACCGGCACCGCCGATGGAGGGTTACCCACCCCCGGCCCGTGACCATTGGCCGCTGCTGCGCCTGCAAGACCACGGCTGGCGGGTGGACGTGGAGGCGCTGCGAGGGTCGCTCTTGCGCCTGCCCTCGACGGTCTTTTTGCGGCAGGCGTGCAATTCCCTGCGCCTGACCTTCGGCGAATTTCCCGGCTGGATGTTTTATTCTCACCACCGGAACCCGAACTACTTCCTGAACAACGACGTGCCGTGGACCCGGGGGCTGATTCCGACGAACGGCCAGGTGGTCGAGCGGGCCGCCGCCGTGATCGCCGACTTCGACCGCCGTTTCCGCGCGGAGAACTGGAAGATGATCGTCCTGCCGGTGCCCACGAAGATCAACGTTTACCGGGAGGACGTGGACTGGCCGCTGGGCGAACGGGACCCGCTGACCGCGCGCCCGATTGCCCAGGACGCCACCGACCAGGTGTGCAACCTGCTTTTTGAATTGCTCGCGCGGGAGGGTGTCTCGGCGGTGGACCTGCGCGCGCCGTTCCGCGAGGTCGTGACGGCGAACGACGGGCGGTTTGTTTTTCCGCCGGGGGAGACCCATTGGAGCGGTCTGGGCGTCCAGATCGCCGCGGACCGAGTGGCCGACGCGCTGGCGGAGTTGGGTTTGCCCCGCACGGCTTCGGCTGCCCCGTGGGTGCCTTACACGTTGGCGAGCGACATCGACTCCGGCCTCGACCATCTCGCGGGTTGGCCGCCTGCCTTGCGGGCGCTCAGCCCGTTCCGAGAAAAGGTGGAGCGGGGCAACAAACCCTATCCGGGCGCGGAGAACTTGCGCGCGCTGGTCGCCATTTCCGGCACGAGCTACACCGGGCAATACAGCTGGCTGGGCAACGCGGGCCTCGCCGCCAGCCTGGACTGCCGTTTGCCCACCGCTCTCGTCCGCAGTTACGCCGAGGCCGGGCGCGGGTCGCTGCGAACCGTGCAAACCTTCGTCGAGCAAAAGACCGCTCTCCTACAAGAGATGGCAGCTACGAACGGGCGGGAGCACCACCTCACCTACGATCAGAAGTATTTCGTCTGGGAGTTTCCGGTGCGTGATTTGCAGGGTTTCCTGGCCCCGCCGCAATGGATCAGCAGCGGCAACGTTCCGCTGGTGCGGCGCGACGTGCCGACCGAGATCGCCTTTGCGGAAGGTTTCCTGCAGCCGGAACTCATCGGGCCGGTGCCTTTCCGCTGGGCGCGGCAGAAAGCCGCTTTGCACGTGCGCGCCACCGAGGCCGGGCGTTACCGGCTGATCCTGCGCCCCGCCACGAGGTTTTCCATCCTGGAAACCACCATCGCCGTGACGGTGAACGGGCGCTTCGTCGGCGTCGTTGGCACACACTCGCCCGATTTGATGAATCCCGTCGCGCAGGCCGTCGACGCGACGCTTGCCGCCGGTGACAACCTCGTGGTGCTCGAATCGAACTGCGACGAGGGGCAATTCGGGCTGACCGACCCGCGGGTGGCCGCCTTTGCGTTGACCCTGCCGGTCATCGTGGAACCGGTTCCCTGAGTCGAAACGGTATTAGACAGCACTAACGTCAGATCGCCTCATGGCTTCTGATCGCCCGCTAAGATCGCCAACTGTGTTTCCGCCCGCTGTTGCAGCAAACCGGGAGGAAAACTCGCCACCCAAGCCGATGCTCTGGCCAGGTCAATCTTGGCCCACTGGGTGACTACGGTAACCGCCGCCTCATCTTGGGCGGGTCCGGGAGGCATTTGTTCGGCTACCAATGTCCCTGCGTCCTCGGGTTTTGTTTGCGCCTGCACGAGAATCATCCGCTGAAGCATTTGATCTCTCTGTGCCCCGACAGGCTGCCGCAACGCCCAGGCGCTGGCGGCGGAAAAGTCTCGCGCCGCCCATTGTTCAGCCAGGTTCGCCTCGATGCCATACCGTTGTTCCTTCAGATCCAGTCGGGTGGCTGATTCGATGGCCAGCGCGGGGTCCGCCTCGGCGATTTGATAACAGATCACCGACAGCATCAAGGTGCGTTCGTCCGGGTCGGGCAACCGTGAAGCCCAGTCCACCACCCCTTGCGGATCAGCCATCGTCCAGACCTGGGCGACCGCGTGCATGGTGGCGCTCCGCAACTGCCCGGGGGCAAAGGAGCAGGCAAATCGTGCTGCCGCGACCGGATCGTTCGCCATCAGGTCAGCCAGAAGCTGCCGGAAGGTTGCGTCGTTGTCCGGGTCTCCGCCTCGCTCGATTTCCGCCTGGAGACGCCTGAGCAGATCGCGGGAAACTTCCTCCTGGGTCGGCGCGGGGGCCAGTTTGACTGGCTCTCTTACCAAGTCCGCTGGCGAAGGCTCCGCATTGATGTCCAGAGCCGCGACGGCCGCACGATGACTGGGGGGGATGGCGGACGAGGGAGTTGGCGGGACCTGCGTCGAGCGGATAAACGTCAAAATCCCGGCGACGCCGAGAACTCCCCCCGCCAGCCAAGGTTTAGCATTCATTTCGCGTTGAGCACGGTGGAAGGGCTCGCAGACTGCAAGCAGCGATCTTGTACCTCGGGCGGCAACGTCGATTCCTGCAACCAACGTTGCGCCGCGTCCGGGTCTGCCCGGAGCCAGGATTGCAGGCAAAGTTCAACGTTCTGCTCGCGCAAACCCGGCTCGGCGATGGTGAGCGCCTCCTTTGCGCCGAGCGCCGGTGCCCAGGCGGAGACCGCGTTCACGTAGTTTTGCACGATCAGGTCACGCAATGGTCCGTCCGGTGCGGCTGCCAGCGCCTGTGCCGCCCCCGCCGGGTCTTCCGCCGCCCAGAGGTTCATCAATTGCGCCAAGCCGATTTGTTGGAGCGGGACATCGGTATTTTTCGCCAACCAATGCGCCGCTTGCCACGGGTCCTGCGTCACCCACTGGTCCAGCACCGCCACCACCGCCTCCTGGCGCAGCACCGCCGGTGTCAACTGGAGCGCCTGCCCTGCCGCCGCCAGCGGGTCCTGATTTGCCCAGACCGAAAGCACCTCCTTGATACTCGGGGTTCTCTCCGGCCCATCGGGTGCCTCGGTCGCCCAATGGAAAGCCGCCTGCGAATCGCAGGCAGCCCAGCGGCTTGCCAGGCTGGTCAGCAGGGTTTCCCGCCCGGTGCCAGGTGGAAGGTTCTCAAGTCGAGAGCGGGCGGCCACGGGGTCAAGTTGAATCCAGACAAACAAAATGCCTTGCAAGACGGAATCCTTGAGCGCCCCGTCCGGGAGAGAGTCTACCCATGACAGGGCCTGTTTTACATCGACCTTCGCCCAGGCCGTGCCCGTGACGCGCATCGCTTCATTGCGCGAGGCTCCCGGTGGAAGGGCGGCGGCGGTCAGGGCCGCACGGGCGGGATCTGCAGCGGCAAACTTCGCGGCGATGCTCCCCAGCACTTGGACCTGGGACCGGCTCTCGGGCATCTTTGCGGCGTAAGCAAAGGCCTCCGCCGGGGCCAGCTCAGCCCAATGCTGGAGGACAGCAGCCTGAAAAACAGCCCGTTCGCGCCATTGCTTGAAGCCCTGGGAGGCTGTGAGGGCCTGGGAAATTTCCGGCAGCGAAAGCCTGGTTCCCAGGTCGGTCAACTTCGATAAGCGCTCGTTGGTTTTCTGCTCAACCATGATGGGGCCAAGTTTGACCGCCACGGCGTTCACCGTGGCGGCGGCTTCTCCAGCAACCATCGAATCCAGCCGGGCGAACAAGGCCCAAAGGAGAACAACCCGAAACATGGCGTGAATT
This sequence comes from uncultured Chthoniobacterales bacterium, assembly GCA_964242205.1. Classification (GTDB taxonomy): domain Bacteria; phylum Verrucomicrobiota; class Verrucomicrobiia; order Chthoniobacterales; family SZAS-18; genus CAHJWO01. The sequence continues at coordinate 4,067 of CAXTBX010000038.1, read as the reverse complement.
GACGAAAGACCCGTTGAACCGGCGACCGGAACCTCGCTCCGCCGAAGCCGGCAGCAAGCTTCATCGTTGAGAAGTTGCGCGGGTTCGCCTACGAAGCGCACCCGCGCGCGGACTCAGAAAGGTTAATAACCCGTCTGCGGATTAAACCGTAGCTGCCACGCCTGGGCAGCAGTATTGTTTGATCCGTACTCCTGCACGGCCGTGCCGGCGGTCGTACCACCTCCCTTCACGTCCAGCACGAAACCGTCCGCGAACTTCACGGTGTAGAAGCTGGGCCAACCGGACACCGCGAGCAGATTGAACTCCTGCGTCGTTCCCTGATACCAGGGATAGAGCCGCAAGGCACCACCCGATTGTCCCGTGGTGGTGGACATCGCCTGAGAACTGTTCGTGTAATAAGTCAAGAACCAGGGAGAACCCGAATTGGGACTCGCATTCAGCGTCCAGATTTGGTTGTTGTTGACGTTGTTCCACTGGTTGAGGAGATCGCCGGTCGCAGGATTGCCGTTGCTGGCGGTTGCGGCGTTGAGCAGCAACCCACTGTTGAGATTGGCCAACTGGCAGGCGTAGGGGCGGTTGAACAAGCCACCGAGGGGATTGGTGATCGAGTTCGGCCCCCAACTTGCCCCCGGGTACCAGGCAACGTCCGGCCAGAAGAAGCCGCCCGTCGTGGCGTTGTTGACGGACCAGTTGAACCACTTGGTGTTAGCGCTACCCGCGTTGTTGCTGTTGATGCCGGGCATCACCCGGAACCCGCCGCCGAACGCGCTGCCCCACTGGCCGGGATCATTACCCGCTCCGCCCTCGTAGCATTGCAGATAAACGATGTCGCAAGTGCTGCCCAGGTTGCGTTTGAGCTGAACCCAGAAGCTCTGGTTATTGTAGGGAGCCAGCGCCACTTTGTAACCGAGCGCACCGAGCATCTGTCCGAAGCTGGTGGACGAGTTGATGTCGTAGGTGCTCTCGTCGTCGTCGTTGATGGCGTCGATCCCCGGCACCGCCCGCTTGAGTGCCTGGAAATTGCGGTAGAGGATGCTGCCGGAACCTGTGCCGCCGGAAGCGATCAAATTCTTGATGTTGGTGAAGCTAACATCGCCCGCGCCGCCCAGCGCGGCTTCGTAGCGGTACACCGTCGTGGGCGGGGTTTTGAGCGCGGCGACGTTTGAACCCCAATTGGACGGCCCGGTGTAGGTGCCGTTGCGCACCAAGACGACCTGGCCGCTGTTCATGGTGATGTCACCGTTCGGCTGCACGGTCAGCGCCCACATGATGAGGCCTTGCCAGCCGGAACTTTTCAGCCCGGCCAGGGCAGAACTGCCGGTGAAACCGACAAAATCGTTGCCATCGCTGCCATAAAGCGCCGTATAGCCCAAGGCGTCGGCGCGTTCGGTGAGGGTGAAGGTGGCGACCGAAGCTGCCAAGGCCAACGTCATTTGCGTCAACCTGAATGCTTTGCGTGTGATGTTCATGGAGGGGGGGGGTGTAGGGTTGATGTTACTTTTTGCGTATGGATAAAAATCCACAAATCTTCATGGTTTGATCTCGTCTCTATCTACCGCCAAGCCGTCTAATTCCCGTGACGCTCTGTTCCGCAACTCGCCAACGGGAAAGCTTTCGACCCAGCGTAGCGCGGCCTCCGGGTCGACCACCGTCCAGTGGTGCAAGATCGTCATGACGGTTTCATCAAGCACCGAACCGGGCGGCAGCCGCTTGACCGCCATGCGAGCCGCGTCCGCCGGAAAACTTTGCGCCTGGACGGTTGCGATTTGCGCGATGCAGTGATCCCGCTTTTCACCTGCCGGCAGACGCAGCGCCCATTGGCGCGCCGCGCCGAAATCCGAAGTTGTCCATTGGCCGACCAGCCGTCTGGTCAACGCGCCGTTGCCTTCGCCAGAGTTGTCGCGCGCCTCCGCCAAGCGGACCGCTTCCGCCGGATCGATTCCCGCGAACGAGGCCAACATTCGCTCGGAGGCCTCGTTGCGTTCCGCCGCGTCAGGCAAATGGCTTGCCCAAGCGAAGGCACCAGCCGGGTCTACCTTGGGCCAGACGATTTCGCAGGCGCGCAACCATTTTTCACGCAAAGGACCGGGCGGGCTCTCCGCCAGCAGGTGATCGGCTAACCGCCCCCCACCGCTTGGAAGCAGATCGGCTAAACATTGGCGGAAAACGGCCTCTGCTTGATCCTCGTCCCCCGTGTGGAAAACGGTTTCGATGTCTCTGATCGTCCGCCGATCCGAGCTGGAGAGCCGCGGAAAATCCAACGCCTCCTTTCGGGACGAAACTGCCTTTTCACCTTTCAACCGTGTCCGCGTGTTCTCGACACCGGTTTGTGCTTGGGCATCGTCCGCCGATGACTCCGATGGAAACGCGGCATCACGCGAATGATAGGCCCACGCCAAAATGGTGATGGCGACCAAGAACAGGGCCCCGCCGAGGCTCCAAACCATGGTCGACACTTCGCGGTTCCGCGCCCTCACTTGGTTTTGCATTGCCTCTGGTCCGGGTGCGTTCGTTTCCGTACGAGACAGGGGGTCGGCATGAAATCCACAGCCGCCCGGACCTGCTTGTTTCAGGTCCGGGCGATGGGAAGCCCTCTCCTCAGGGCGCGCGTTCGAAGTCGAACCGCTGCCAGAGGTTGTTGGTGTCCGAGAATTGTTCCAGGGGAACGTCGTTGCCCTTGTTACCGGCCAGGAAATCCCAACTCATGCCGTCGTGCACGAAGTGGAATTTGAAGTGGCCGTCGAGCAGCGGCTGGATGCGCACCTTCTGGTCGCCCGCGTTGTTGACGTTGTAATCGTAGAGTTGCGTGTTGGTTGCCCCGGAGGTGGAACCATTGATCACACTGATGACCCGGGTCAGGGCGTTGAGGCTGGCCACCTTGTAGTTGCCATCCCCCACGGTCTGCCAGCGCCACTGGTACGCCGCCGTGGCCAGCTTGTCGTGTTGGACGATGGGGCTGGTGTTGGTGCTGCCGTTGTCCTTCACGCAGACGTAGCGCCCGCTGTTGGCGCTGCGCAGGTAGTAATCGCCTTGCGGCTGCAAGCGCCAGAGTTGTGCCGCCGTGCTGTCGTCACCCCACTGCTGGAGCTTGGGCTGGGTGCTGATTTCCAGCAACTTGCCGCTATTGACGTTCTTGATTTTGAACCAGCCGTTGCCTGCGTCGATCAGGTCCCACTGTTCCGCCGAGTTGGTGGCAACGTAGTCGGACGAGACAATGGACGCACCATCCGCCGTCGAGTTGCCGCTGACCCGCATGGTCCGCCGCGAAACGAGCGAGACGAGTTTAAAATGGGTGCCCGCCTCGTTTGGCACGAGCGCGAAGCGCTGGTTCGCGTTGTTGTAATCATAGGCATACTGGTCGATGGAGGCGTCGTTGGCGGTATTTCCACCGATCAAGTCCGCCGTGGTGCCGGTGTTTTTGTTGACCAGGATGAAGGCCGGCGTGGGATCTGACGGCGGCACCACCTGCAAGGCCGTCACCGACCCGAAGCAGCCCGTCGCATAGCGGGTGCCAGCTGCGGTTGTGGCGTTCCAGTTGCACCAGGACAAATTGTCGGAAGTGCGGCGCACATTCCAGGCGGCGTCGGCGTTGGCCTTGAGCCAGGGATAGAAGTCGCCCCAGAGGTGCTGGTCGGCGACAAAGCGGGCCATCCAGCGGAAGCCGATCCCGTTGAAAGCACCGCCGTCGCCGCCGTCGTCACTGGAGGCCGGAAAGATGCCGTTGCTGCCGCAAAGCGTGTTTTTGGAGTAGCGCATGGTCAACAGGGCGTCCTGGTAATACGAGCGCGTGCCGGTGATGTTATAGAGGGCGTTGGCGCCGCCGATGAAGGTGCCCAAGTTGTAGCTGAAGACCCAGGCCGTGTTCACCGACCCGTTGCTGACCTGTTGATTATCCGCCACCGCGCCCGTGGCGGTGTTGAACAGGTGATCATGCTCCCAGGTGTAAATTTGCTGCGCCTTGGTGAGGTAGGACGAATCGCCGAGGATCTGGTAAAGATAGCAACAGACGATGATGGCCGGGCCATTGCTGCATGCGTTCTTCTGGCGCGTCAGACCGGACTCCAAGG
>CAXTBX010000037.1:16380-41712 GCA_964242205.1 uncultured Chthoniobacterales bacterium | reverse complement strand
TGACGTCATCCCCACCTTCCTCCCCGTTTCACAGGGCAGTCTGAACAGAGTGCTCTTGCTTGCGCAAGTTAGCAACAGTTCACAGGGGTTGCGCTCGTTGCGGGACTTAACCCAACATCTCACGACACGAGCTGACGACAGCCATGCAGCACCTGTGTTCCAGTCCCCGAAGGGAAGAGATCCATCTCTGGAAATCGTCCGGACATGTCAAACGCTGGTAAGGTTCTGCGCGTTGCTTCGAATTAAACCACATGCTCCACCGCTTGTGCGGGCCCCCGTCAATTTCTTTGAGTTTTAATCTTGCGACCGTACTCCCCAGGCGGCGCGTTTAACGCGTTAGCTCCGGCACGGAAGGGGTCGAATCCTCCCACACCAAACGCGCACCGTTTACTGCCAGGACTACCGGGGTATCTAATCCCGTTTGCTCCCCTGGCCTTCGTGCATCAGCGTCAGTAACTGTCCAGTGAGCCGCCTTCGCCGCTGGTCTTCCTCACGATATCTACGCATTTCACTGCTACACCGTGAATTCCACTCACCTCTCCAGTACTCTAGCCGAGCAGTATCGAATGCAGTTCTGAGGTTGAGCCCCAGGATTTCACATCCGACTTACCCGACCGCCTACGCACCCTTTACGCCCAATGAATCCGAACAACGCTTGAGACCTCTGTATTACCGCGGCTGCTGGCACAGAGTTAGCCGTCTCTTCCTCTTCTGGTACTATCAAGTACGCCGTAGTGACTGGCATACACTTGTTCCCAAATGACAGGAGTTTACAATCCGAAGACCTTCATCCTCCACGCGGCGTCGCTCCGTCAGGGTTTCCCCCATTGCGAAAAATTCTCGACTGCTGCCACCCGTAGGTGTCTGGACCGTGTCTCAGTTCCAGTGTGACTGGTCGTCCTCTTAGACCAGCTACCCGTCAATGCCTTGGTGAGCCGTTACCTCGCCAACTAGCTGATAGGCCGCGGGGTCATCAAGAAGCGCCAGGTTGCCCCGGCTTTGACGTCGAGCAGATGTCACCCCTGGTCACATGCGGTATTAATTCGCCTTTCGGCGAGCTATCCCCCACTTCCCGGCAGATTGCCCACGTGTTACGCACCCTTGCGCCACTGATACCAGCATTGCTGCCGATACCCGTTCGACTTGCATGTCTTATCCACGCCGCCAGCGTTCGTTCTGAGCCAGAATCAAACTCTCCGTAGAAAGTTTGCGTCCATCCACTGCTAAGGTGGGCGGACAAATTCTGACCGATTCCTAATTTGCCACCGACCCTTGCGGATCAGCGGACTTTCGGTTCGATCATACATTTTTGATTTGTAATCAAAGAAACCGACGAATAACGCACAATTCAATCTTTGCCTTCTCCCACTCTGATTTCTTGCTTTCTCAGACTCACACCCCGCGAGACGCGGCGTCGAGCCATCAGAGCCAATCTTTCAAAAAAACGTTTTCGATTTGTTCGAAGTGCCGGACCGCCAATCAGGCCGTCTCATCCACCTCTTACTTTCGAACACCTGGAAAACCAGGCTGCTCATATTTGAGCGAGTGTCAATCCTATCACTTCTTCTTTCAGCGTCAACCGGAAAGTTTTAACTTTCTTCGTGTCGCCTGCCGGTTTGACTTCAACCGGTGACTCGCTTTTCAGCGGGCTCTCATCTTCGCTCAACTCTCACCGGCGTCAATTGGAAACTTTCGTATTCTTTTCGACTCTCACCGTTTCCGGCGAGCGGCTTGTTTATCGAGCGGGACGGCAGATTACCGAGGAACCAAGGAACGTCAACTCGAAAGTTTCAACTTTCTCGTCGCTTTGTCGGCGATCCGGAGATCATCGATTCAGCCCCTTCCTGCGAAGGGTTCCACCCGATTCGAGCGGCCCGCACCTTACGTTTCAACCTCAGATCGTCAACCAAGTTTCTCAACTTTTCTGTCGACTCCCTTCGCTCCGGAGAGCGTCGGTTGATGCTGCGATCCTTGCGGAACTCAGCCCGTTTTCAGCGAGCCCACATCGTACTTTCGAACCAGGAAACGTCAACAGGGTTTTTAAGTTTTCCTGCCGCGTGTGCCCTTCTCCGCAGAGTCGGGTTTCCCTTCCCGCCGGTGAAGGCGTGGCTCGTTGTTCGAGCGGGACCGCACATTAGATTTGAGCCAAGGAACGTCAACCGAAAAACTGAGTTTCGGTTGATTGCGGCACCGGACTTTGTGGGTCAGGTGGCGCGATGGGACGGTTAGAATAGATGAGGTCGTCGATCCGTCAACGCGATTTGCGACGATTTCGCCACTTAGTCTTTAAGCCGTTCCGGCGTAGGTAGATCGTGATGCTCCTGGAGCCATTCCGTGTGGAAAGTGCCGTCTTTGTCGGTGCGCTCATAGGTGTGCGCGCCGAAGAAATCGCGCTGGGCCTGAAGGAGATTCGCCGGGAGGCGCGCCTGTCGGTAGCTGTCGAAGTAGGCCAGAGAAGCGCTGAAAGCCGGGACCGCCACGCCAAAGTCGGTCGCGGTGGTGACGGCGTGCCGCCAGTTCGCCTGGTTCTTGTCGAGCGCGTCGGTGAAGTATTTGTCGAGCATCAGGTTGCGTAGCGAGGCGTCGCGGTCGTAGGCCTCCTTGATGCGGTCGAGGAAGCGGGCGCGGATGATGCAGCCGCCGCGCCAGATGGTGACAATGTCGCCGAAGCTGAGGTTCCAGTTATGCTCCTTGCCCGCCGCGCCCAGCAGATCCATCCCCTGCGCGTAGGAGATAATCTTGGAGGCGTAGAGCGCGTCGCGCACGGCGTCGATGAGCTGCTGTCGGTCGCCGTCGAATTGCTTAGCTGGCGGGCCGGAGAGGATTTTCGAAGCCGCGACACGCTGGTCCTTCATCGAACTGGTGACGCGTGCTTCCACGGCGGCGTTGATCGTGGAGACGACCACCCCGAGGTCAAGCGCGCTCATGATCGTCCACTTGCCGGTGCCCTTCTGCCCTGCCTTGTCGAGGATTTTGTCCACGAGGTAGCCGTCGCCGTCATCATCCTTGCGGGTGAAAATTTTCTCGGTGATCTCTATTAGGAAACTGTCGAGGTCGCCGCTGTTCCATTGATCGAACACGTCGTGAAGTTCGGTAGGCTGCAAGCCGAGGACGCGGGTCAGGATCGCGTAGGCCTCGCAGATGAGCTGCATGTCGCCGTATTCGATGCCGTTGTGGACCATCTTGACGTAGTGGCCCGCACCGTCCGGCCCCATGTAGCGGCAGCACGGTTCGCCGTCCACCTGGGCGGCGATCTTGGTGAAAATGGGCGCGATGATCTTCCAGGCGTCCTCGGGGCCGCCAGGCATGATGGACGGTCCCTTGAGGGCGCCTTCCTCGCCGCCGGAGACGCCGGTGCCAAGATAGTGAATCCCTTTTTCCGCCATCGCCTTGCAGCGGCGCTGGGTGTCGGTGTAGAGCGAGTTACCCCCGTCGATGATAAGGTCCCCCTTTTCCAGCAGCGGCACGAGCTGGTCGATGACCGCGTCTACCGGCGCGCCTGCTTTGACCATGATCATCGCCTTGCGCGGGCGGCTGAGTGCGCCGACAAACTCCTCCAGCGTCTTCGTGGCGACGATGCGCTTGCCAGAGGCGCGGCCCGCGGCGAACTTTTCGGTGACGCTGGTCGTGCGGTTGAAGACCGCGACGGAAAAGCCCTTGCTTTCCATGTTGAGGACGAGGTTTTCGCCCATGACGGCCAAGCCAATCAAACCAATGTCGCAGGAGGTGGTGGAAGTTGCCATATTCGATGGAAAGAGTGTGGGAATTAGGTTACCGCTCCTACCCTAACCGGCTCAGGCCGAACGCAAGCATCATTTATGAACCGCCCGGAACCCGAGATCCTCCTCACCGAAACGCCGCTGGAAAGACCGGCGGTGCGGTTTTCGGCGGAGGCGGGCGGCGTGGTCGAGTTTTACGGCGTCGTGCGCGGGCAGGAGGGCGTGAATGTCATCGGCGGGATCGACTACGACGCCCACCGCGCGATGGCCGAGCACCAACTGGCCAAACTGGCCGTCGAGGCGTGCGAACGGTTCCCGCTGCTGTCGCTGACGCTGCACCACCGGATCGGGTTCGTACCGGTGGCCGAGCCGTCGCTGTTCCTGCGGGTCGGCGCGGCGCACCGGGGACCGGCGTTCGAGGCCGCGGAGTGGCTGGTGGTGCAACTGAAGCTGCGCGTGCCGATCTGGAAGCATCCGGTAGCGCGGCAGGGGGCAGATTTTTCGCCGAACGCGCCGGTGGTGGCGGCTTGAAGCCCGCTCGTTTTCGATATCCAACGCGCATGAACCTGCCCAACCGACTCACCGTCAGCCGATTTTTCCTGACCGTGCTGTTCGTCGTGGTGGCGAGCCTGGATTTTCCTTATCATTACACGCTCGCGCTCGGGCTGTTCCTGCTGGCGGCGATCACAGACTTCGTGGACGGCGAGATTGCCCGGCGATATGCGCTGATCACGGATTTCGGCAAGCTGATGGACCCGCTCGTCGACAAGATCATGACGGCGGCGGCCTTCGTGTGCTTGGTGCCGCTGCACGCGATTCCGGCCTGGGTGGCGATCATCGTCATCACGCGCGAGTTCCTGATCACTGCGCTACGGCAACTGGCGCTTTCCAAAGGGCGCGTGCTCGCGGCAGACCCTATCGGCAAGCACAAAACGTCGTGGCAGATCGCCACGGTCATCTTCTTCTTCATGTTGCTGGCTGCGCGCGAATTTGGCTTCGGCTCGACCGTAAGCGGCGCGATCACCTGGCAGCGGATGTGGGACTACGGCGGGTGGGCGGTCAGCGGCGTGGCCGTCGGGCTGACGGTGTATTCCGGGCTGGACTACCTCTGGCGGCACCGCGCGATGCTCAAGGCGGATTGAGCCGCACAAAGGAGAAACCGGCACTCATCGCGTCGGCCAGACGCGTGACACATGGACCAACACACAGGACGTGGGACGTTTCACGCCTGTTCACGCCGCAGCGCCGAGGTCATCCGCTGGCCGGTTGCGTCGTGGATCTCCCCGACGCCGCCCAACCCGAACGGGGGCATGTTGTGGTAGATCGTCTCGTATTGGCCCGCGTTGACGACGTACGTCTCGTGCCAGATGCCCACGTCGCCACCATTGCCGACGCGCCGCGAGAACTGTTTCCACGCGGGGACGTGCTGGAGATCGTCGCGCCGTGCGTAGCTCGTCAACGCCTCAAACGAGCGCCAATACTGCAAGATCAGCGTCGTCCGGCCAAACCAGAGGTGCCCGCTCAGGAAGCCGAGTTCGGGCTGGCGCTTGAGTTCCGCCAACATGCGCGGCATCGCCAGGAACACCGGCAGCCACCGGTGAACCTTCCACGGCTTATTGAAGCGCATCCCGATCAAGAACACGCAAAACGTGCCGTCGAGCGTGGCGGAGACGCGGCGGGGGATCACCTGGGAAGCGCGCATGGTTTTGGGAACTGATTGTCTTTTCGCCCGGCCTTTGGTTTGGTAACCTGAATCCATTCAACCGGACCCAGCCAGTTTAACCCGGAAAATTATCCATGTGGACATGGATTGTTTCTACGCGGCGGTCGAGGAGCGCGAGCGGCCCGACCTCCGGGGTCGACCGCTCGGCGTCGGCGGCTCGCGCGGGCGCGGCGTGCTGACAACCTGCAACTACGAGGCGCGCAAGTACGGCATCCGCTCGGCCATGCCCACTTTCATAGCGCTGGCGCGTTGCCCGCAGTTGGTGGTCGTCCCGACGCGCTTCGATCTCTACCGCACCGAGAGCGCCAAGGTGCGCGCCATCTTCCACGAATACACGCCGTTGGTCGAACCACTTTCGCTCGACGAGGCCTATCTGGATGTCACCCACCTGCCGTTCCCGGCTACGGAGATAGCCCGGCAGATCCGCACACGGATTTTTGCCGACACCGGCCTGACGGCTTCGGCGGGCATCGCGCCGAACAAGATGCTGGCCAAGATCGCCAGCGACTTCCACAAGCCCAACGGCCAGCACACCGTCAAGCCATCCGGCGTCGCGGCGTTCATGACCGACCTGCCCGCGTACAAGATCCACGGCATCGGCGAGGTGACCGCCAAGCGTTTGCTCGACGAGATCGCCGTGGAAACCTGCGGTCAGCTCCAGGCGTTCAGCCGGGACGACCTGCGCCGCCGTTTCGGTAAGTTCGGCGCGGACTTATATGACCGCTGCCGGGGGGTCGACCACCGGCCCGTCGAACCCAACCGCATCCGCAAGAGCCTCTCGAACGAGAACACATTTTCGGAAAACCTCACCACGCTGGAGCAGTGCCAGGAGCGGCTCGGCGAACTGCACGCCGACCTGCTAACCGACCTGGAGAAGCAGGGCCAGGAACGTCCCGTGGCCAAGTTATTCGTCAAGCTGCGGTTCGCGGATTTCTCCCACACGACCGTGGAACGTGGCGGCACCGAGCCGGTGCTCTCCGCGTACCACGCGCTGCTCGCGGAAGGTTGGCAGCGCCGCGACGACGGGCAGCGCGTCGTCCGGCTGCTCGGCGTGGGCGTGCGTTTTCTGTTGACCCCCGATGACGCCGACGCGGCGTCGCGGCATGATGCCGAAACCGCGCAGTTGGCGCTCGATATCTAAGTATCAACGGACAAATATCTCGGTGTGTTCATGACGAATGACGAATGACGAAGCCAGAGGCAGCCAGCCGCCGTCAGCGTATCCTTCCGCCTTCGTCATTCGTCATTCATCATTCCCGACTCGTTGCACCGCAAAACATCCTCGGCATTGCTTAACCGCATGCCGCCCGGTCACGCTGGATTGCACTCCCCATAGGACCGTCCGCCCTGCCATTTCAGAGGGCGTGTCGAGGATAGCTGCCACTCGATGCCAATGACGCATCTTGCATTTGATTGTAGGGCAACGGGCCTCATTGCCACGGGTGAAGGCAAGCAAGCCTCTTTCTCTAACCATGCTCAAAACGTTCCATTCCCCAGTCGATCCCTCCCCTTGACTTCACGCGCCAAACCTGCGCTTGATTCCGTCCGCAGGCCGCCGCCAAAACTGTCGCCTTCTGCCTCTCCGGCTTCGCGCCTTGGCCGCACGGATCTTCGTTAAAGCTCGATGCTTAAATTTTGAAGCTTCCCTTCTTTCCCCGATGCAAAAACCACCGCTCGGCTTCTGGCAGCTCTGGAACTTGAGCTTCGGCTTCCTGGGCATCCAGTTCGGCTGGAGTCTGCAACTGAACAATCTGAGCGCCATTTATGAGTATCTCGGCGCTCAGCCCGACCAACTCGCCCGGCTCTGGATCGCCGCCCCACTCACGGGCCTGCTCATCCAGCCCATCATCGGATGCCTGAGTGACCGCACCTGGGGTCCGCCGGGCCGCCGCCGTCCCTACCTCCTCGTCGGCGCACTCTTCGGCAGCCTTGCCCTGTGGCTCCTACCACGCTCCAGCTCGCTGCTGATGGCCGCCGGGCTGCTCTGGGTCCTGGACGCCTCCCTCAACATCGGCATGCTGCCATCCCGCGCCATCGTGGTTGACAAGTTGCCCGAATCACAGCGCGCGCGTGGTTTTGCGATGCAAAGCGGGCTCATCGGCCTCGGCGCGGTCCTCGCCGGGCTGCTGCCGTGGATTTTCTCGCATTGGGTGCATGTGCCACAGGATGACCCCATGAAGGGTTTAATCCCCCCGGCGGTGCGGTATTCTTTCTACCTCGGCGCGGCAGCGCTCCTGCTCGCCGCGCTCTGGACGGTGTGCACCACCGGCGAGCATCCGCCCGAGGACGTGGACGAGTTCCGCCGCACGAAAGCGCGGCGTGGCGGCTTGGTCGCGGGCGCGCAGGAAATCTTGCAGGCTCTCGGCGAGATGCCCGCCCCCATGCGGCGTCTGGCCTGGGTGCAGTTTTTCACCTGGATGGGGCTGTTTTGCATGTCGCTGCACCTCGGCCCGGCGGTGGCGCGGGGCGTTTTCGGCGCGGTGGACCCGAAGTCGGCGGCCTACACCGAGGGTATCGCTTGGGGCGGCATCTTGTCCTCGACGTACATGGCGGTGGCGCTTTTCGCGGCGTTCGGTTTGGTGGCCGCTAGCCACCGGACGACGCCTCGCGTGATCCACACCCTTTGCCTGCTCTGCGGGGCTGCCGGGCTGTTGTCGTTCGGCTTGATCCACGACAAGTATCTGCTCTTGCTCTCGATGACCGGCGTCGGCGTCGCCTGGGCGAGCATCCTGTCGATGCCCTACGCGCTCCTGGCAGGTTCGTTGCCGCCTGGGCGGGCGGGCGTTTACCTGGGCATTTTCAACCTGTTTATCGTGTTGCCGGAGCTCGTTATCGCGCTGGGGTTCGGCTGGGTAATGAGAAACCTGCTGAACAACAATTTCGTGCTCGCGGTGGTGGCGGGCGGCGGGTTCATGCTTATCGCGGCGATCCTCATGCAGGCGGTCCCGGTCGGCCCCGAGCCGATCACCATCCGTGCGGACGAGGATGAGTTGCAAGCCCCGCTGGCCGAAGTGCCGCAACCGGCCTGACGGGCGAGGTGGCCAGCGGTCTTCGGGCGCGCTGGCAAACCCGCCGTAGGCTTGCGGCCAAGCTGGTTTCGCGGCAGGGCAATCCAAGTTGAATTTGGGCAGTCCCTCGTCCACGAAGCTGCCCTGCGGTAGCTCGCCCTTCCCCAACCGATCTCCTTTGCCCCTGCAAATCTGCGAGAACCTGCGTAATCTGGGGACCATGAAAATCCCGTGCTTCGTCCTTGCCGTTGGACTGAGCTTGCTCGCGGGCTTTGCCCGCGCCCACGTCCCGGTCCCCGACAGCGTCCTCCACCCAACCACCGCCTCCGAAGCTTGGAACGTCCTCCGTCTCGCGTCCGCCAACCTCGACCGCCTGATCCAGGAAAACCGTCTCACCGAAATCCCTGACCAAGCCTCCCTCTGCTCGCCCGCCCTCCGCGCGCTGCCCCCCGCCCTCCCCTCGCCCGACGCCCGCCATGCCGTCGCCGCCGGGGCCGTCCGAGCCTCCGTCACCTTGACCACGCTCGCCCAGGCCGCGGTCGCCGGCGACCGCGACCTAGCCACTCGCTCCCTCGACGCCTTCCACGCCAACCTCCACGACCTCGCCGCCTCCTTCGACCCCGCCACCGTCGCCGCCGACATCTTCGCCTGCCCGATGCATCCCGACGTGGTCGGCCCCGACCCTGCCGCACCGTGCCCGAAGTGCGGGATGCGCCCGGTCGTGCGCCGGATTCCCTACAGTTTCGTGTTCACCCCGCCCGGCGAACCCACTCTCCACCTCGCCGCCACTTCCGACCCTACCCCCCTCGTCCCAGGCCATGCAACACCCGTCAACGTCCGCCTCACCCACGGCGACGGCTCCCCCGTCCTCCTTCCCGAGCTGGAAGTCGTCCATACCCAACCCATCCACCTGCTCATCATCGACCCATCTCTGGGCGATTACCACCACGAGCACCCACTCCCGACCTCGGTTCCCGGCGAGTACACGTTCTCCTTCACACCCGCTAAACCCACCCGCTACCGCATTTACGCGGACCTCGTACCCGCCGCGACCGGCGTGCAGGAATACCCGTTCACCGATCTTCCCGGCGGCGGCGATGTCCCCCCCGCCATCGACAAGACGGAGATCACTTCCACCCAGGTCGGCGGCCTCTTCTTCCGTCTCGATTGGTCGGCCCTGCCCCGCGCCAATCAGGTGCAAACCCTTCACGTCACGGTCACCGACGCCGCCGGCCAGCCCGTAACGAGCCTCGAACCGGTCATGGCGGCCTTCGCGCACCTGGTGGGCTTCTACGACGACGGCCGTACGGTGGTCCACCTCCACCCGGCGGGTGCAGAGGCGACTGACCCCTCCCTGCGCGGCGGCCCCACGCTCGACTTTCGCTTCTTCCCGCCCCGGGCCGGTTTCCTGCGCCTCTACTGTCAGGTCCAGGTCAACGGCCAACCGCTCTTTGCGTCTTTCGGCACCACGGTCGCCCCCTGAACATTCAAGCTACGGAAATCTGCGAAATCTGCGGCCAACTCTCTCCGAAGTGCTCCAGAGACCGCCGAACCGTTCAATCAGTAATGTTGATCTTCACCTTCCGTGCGGTCGGATCGATCATGAATCCATCGTTCGGACGCACCGCCACCGTGACCTTACCGTTGCTGCCGCTTGGCTGCGGCACAATCGACAGGCTGGCGGTGGACTTTCCTGCCCTCATCTTGCGCACACCCTTCAACGCGGCGTAATCACGCCCGCCAATCGTGCCACCGCCAACCACATACGGAACTTCCAAAGTCGTCGAGACGTCGCCGCTGCGTGTGAATGTGACCCGTGCCGTCTGGTGGGCACCACGGCTGATCGCCGTTTGATCGACCGTCAGCGTGACCACCGGCGTTTCGGCGGGCGGCGGGGGCGGCGGGGCTTGCGTGACGACGCGTCGGATCACTCCGTCCTGTTTGTTCAGGAAGTAGATGTTATCGGCAGCGTCCGTGCCGAAGCGCAGGTCGGCGCGGGTGGCGGAGGCGTTCACCTGGTGAACGATGTCGAGAAAGCTGGCTTCCACGCCGTTGGAACGCAGCCGCAGTTCCGTGATGCCACCCGATCCTCCGGCGGGGAGGTTGTCGGCATCCAGGGTGTAGGGCACGCCGTTGACGAAATCACTGAACAGCAACCGGCCCATGAGGCCCGGGATCACGCTGCCCCGGTACACCGGCCCTGTGGTGACGGCGTTGCCACTGGCGCTGTAGTGCATGTACTCGGCGATGGGGTACGTGAACCCGGTCGTGGCGGAGTCGGCGCGTACGTTGGCGCCGATGGAGCCGTCGCTGTTATAGACGTAGCTGCCTTCGCGCTGGTTCCAGCCGTAGTTCGCCCCCGCCTGCGCCACGTCGATCTCCTCCACCCGGTTTTGCCCAATGTCGGCGACAAACATCCGACCATTCGCAGCGTCCCAGGTGAAGCGTTGCGGGTTGCGGAAGCCTTGCACGAACTTCTCGCGCAGCACGGCTCCGCTGGACACGAACGGGTTGTCCGCCGGGATGCTGTATTGGCCGTTCGCGCTCTTGAGCGCGTCGCTCGCAGCAGGCAGCAGCGGATTGATGCGCAAAACTGCGCCATACACCTTGCCGGGCATCTGCGCGAGGCCCAGCGGGTCGCCCCCGCCACCACTGTCGCCCGTGCCGAGGTAAAGGTTGCCACGGTCCGCGCCGGTTCCGGCGGTGGGATTGAACGAGAGATAACCCGCGTTGTGGTTGCTGTTCGGACGGGCGATCCGCAGGACTTCGCGGACCGGCTGGGCGGGATTCGCGGGCGCAAAGGCCGAAGCCGTCGGGTCAGCGGCGGTCCATTCGAGCAGCACCTCGTCGTGGTCCCGCCCCCCCCCCGCCGCGCCGGGCGCGAACGTGGCCGCCGCCGTGGTGTCGCTCTGGCTGGCCATCGTGTAGAATTTTCCGTAACCCGCCGCGCCTGGTGTGTTGAAATCGGGGTGGAAAGCAAAACTCTGGAATCCGCGCTCGCCGTTGTCCTGCAGGAGCGGGACGAAACCCGCCAGGCTAAGATAGGCCGTCATGGATGCGCCATCGGCGCTGACCAAATAGAGCGTGCCGCGCTGATCGTTGACAAAAATCCGCCCGTCCGGCGCGGAACGCAGTAGGTTGACGCGCGCGGGCAGGTTGGCGCTGGGCGGCAGCACGGCAAAGTTTTCGAGATCCACGACGAGATCGCCCTTGGGAATCGTTTGCGCCTGTGCCGGGGCGGTGGTCAAAATGGCGAGCGCGCCAGATGCGCACAAGGCCAGCCAGACGGGGAAATGGGGAACGGTTTTCATGCGAAGGAGAATGTGAGGCCCATGTCTAAATCGGACCTTCTCTACCGGCTGGGTGGGCCGGCCTTGCGCGAACGATCAACCCGGCGCATGGATGGCCATCATGCCCGGCTGGTTACAGAATTTTCTTGTCACATTTATTCCGTTGTTCGTCGCGCTGGACCCCATTGGGCTGATCCCGGTTTACCTGGGCATGGCGCAGGGAACCCCGCGCGAGCGGCGCAACGTCGTGGTGAACGAAGCGGTCGGGACGGCCCTGGTCATCGCCGTCATCTTTCTGTTCCTGGGGCGGTTCATTTTCCACGCGTTGCAGATCACGGTGAACGACTTCAGGATCGCGGGCGGCCTGATCCTGTTCGGCTTGGCCGCGCAGGACATCTTGTTTACCGATCACCGCAATTCGGAAATCAGCCGGGATTTCGGCGTGGTCCCACTCGGGATGCCGCTGATCGCCGGTCCAGCCATGCTGACCGCACTGTTGACCTTGATCGACGCTGCCGGGTTGCCCGCGACCCTACTTTCCTTGCTACTCAACCTCGTACTGGTCCTCGTCGCGCTGCGGATGGCGACCAAGTTGGAGACGTTGCTCGGTCTGCGGGCCATGCGGGCGTTCTCCAAAATTGTCGCCCTGCTGCTGGCGGCCATCTCCGTGAACCTGGTCCGGCGCGGCTTGCAGGGAACGTGACGACGGCCTGATGGGCAGCGGCGATCCGCGCTTGCCCTGAGCGGTTTTTTCGACAAGTTTTCGCGCGTGAACAGGATACCTGGCTGGCCACCCATTTCCACGCCGCTGTGGTGCGGGGGTGTGACGGTGTTTTTACTACTCTTTGCTTCGCCGGTGGGTGTGGCGCACACTTCGTCCGGTAGCGATGCCGCCCGGAAAAGTCAGCAAGGCACCGCGTCGTGGCACGTGGGCAAGGGCGACCGCACGGCCAGCGGCGAACGCTGGCAGGCCGAGGATTTCATGGCGGCGCACCGTAGCTTGCCCCTCGGCAGCAAGGTACGCGTCGCCAACGTTCGCAACGGACGCTCGACCGTGGTGCGGATCACAGACCGCGGTCCGTACACGCGCGGTCGGATCATCGATCTGAGCCGCGCCGCCGCCCGTGAGCTCGGCCTACTGAGCAGCGGCGTCGGGCAGGTGACGATTGAGGTCCTACCTCCCGGCGTGTGATGGAAGAAGGTGGATGCCACCCTCCCGGGCGCCGTCCACCTCCTGCTGCCATTCAACGAAAACGCCCTGAAAGAATTCCAAGGCTGGCGTCAAAGTTCTTCTGACAATCCGTATTTAGCGGTCGAAATCGCCGCCACCGCGACTGGTGCGGTCCCCGCGCTCACGGCGTTCGCTGTAGCCGCCGCGCCGGTCACCCCGGTCGCCGCCACCGCCACCGCCACCGCCACCGCCGCTGTAGCCGCCACCGCCACCACCACCGCCGTAGCCCCCGCCCCCGCCCCCGCCGCCGTAGCTGCCCCGGCTACCGCCGCCGCCACCGCCAGACGGACGTTCCTCACGCGGACGTGCCTCGGTAACCGTGATGGTGCGACCTTCGACGTTTTTGCCGTTGATCGTGCTGACCGCTTTGGCCGCTTCTTCGTCCGTGGTCATGGTCACGAACGCAAATCCCCGGCTCTTGCCGGTGACGCGATCCTGAATGAGAGCGACATCCTTCACTTGGCCTGCCTGGCTGAAAAGATCTGTCAGATCGGTTTCCGTGGCGTTGAAGGACAGATTTCCTACGTAGAGTCGATTGCCCATGATGAGTCTGAGAGGTGGAACTGGTTACTGGATGGGAACTGATGTTGCGTGGTCGAATGGCTCGCCGCCGTGAAAGAATTACGCCTGTTCGGGAATGTTCCTGATTGCCAGGTTTCAAACTGTCAACAGAGTGGCCTCCAACTGACAATCCACCAATCGCTCCGAGGTCTGCATTTCTATGCCGGGACGGATTACGCTGAGGCTGCCGGAAACTTTCGCGAAATGCAACATGGAAATCACACCCCGATATCCTCGTTCCAGAGGTGCGGCTGGTCCTGCACAAACTGCGCCATGATTTCCACGCATTCCGGCAGGTCGAGATCGATCACCTCGATGCCGTGGCTGCGCATGAACTCGGGCGCGCCGGGGAAGTTGCGGCTCTCGCCGACGACGACCTTCTTGATGCCAAATTGCACCGCCGCGCCGCTGCACAGGTAGCAAGGCATCAGCGAGGAATACAATGTGGCCTGATGAAGCTTGGCCGCACCGAGCCGCCCGGCGTTGCGCAGGCAGTCGATCTCGGCGTGCGTGATGGGGTCGCCGTCCTGCACCCGTTTGTTGTGGCCGACGGCGACGACCTGGCCGTCCAACACCAGCGAGGAGCCGATGGGAATGCCCCCCTCGGCCAAACCTTTCTTCATTTCGTCGATGGCCGCCTGCATCCCTGCGTCGATGTTCATGGCGGCGATCATAGCGGGTTCATTCGGTCTCACGCAACTCGGTTTTACCAGTGGCTTGGTAGGCGCGGTGCGATTTGAACATCGCCAGGGTTTCGTCGCGCTCGACGGAGTGGTCGAGCATGGGCGGAGGGTAGTCTTTCGCCAAGCGCAGTCCTTTCGTCGCCAACGGCATGTGCAAACGGCCCGGCGGCACATCGCGCAACTCCGGCACCCACTGGCGGATGTAGTCGCCGTTGGGGTCGAAACGCTCGCTTTGCGTCCACGGGTTCTGCACTCGGAAGTACGGCGCGGCGTCGGCCCCTGTCCCGGCGCTCCACTGCCAGCCGCCGTTGTTGTTGGCGATTTCGCCGTCCACCAGCTTGCGCATGAAAAACGCCTCGCCGTCGCGCCAGTAAATGCGCAAGTCCTTGGTCAGGAACATGGCGACGATCATGCGCAGCCGGTTGTGCATGTAGCCCAGCGCCGAGAGCTGGCGCATCCCGGCGTCCACGATGGGAAAGCCCGTCGTGCCCTCGCACCAGCGGTCAAAGAGCTTTGGGTCGCTCTGCGCCGTCCGCCACGGCAGGCCGCGCGTCGCCGGGCTGAAATCATCGTCCAGGACATGCGGGTAGTGAAAAAGGACCTGGAAATAGAAGTCACGCCAGGCCAGTTCGGCGATGAACTTTTCGACGCTCTCGCGCCCGGCTAGGTCGAGTTCGTCGGCCAGTTCCCGGCAGGCGTGGTAAATCTCGCGGATCGAGAGTAGGCCCCAGCGCAGATCTTGCGAGAAGCGCGAGGTCGTCGGGCCGGTGAGTTCGGTGCGGCCTACCTTGTAACGATGGATGCTGCCCCGGGTGTTCACAAAGTCCGCCAGCCGCTGCCGTGCTGCCCGTTCGCCCGCCGCGATGAGGTCGGCACCTTCCGAGCGCAGTTTCCAGTGTGCCAGATCGGGCAGCGGCAGACTCCTGATTCCCTCTGGTGTGTGCAGCTTGGCGAGGCGGGGTCCAACGGCAGGCTTCGGGAGCTTCGACCACGCCTTGAAGTACGGGGAAAAGACCCGGTAGGGTTCACCCGCGCCGGACAGCAGTTCATCCTCCGCGTGCAGCGCCACGTCCTGATGTGCTGAGACTTTGATGCCGAGCCGGGCCGCCATCTCGCCGACGCGGCCTTCGGCCTGCCGCGCGAATGGATCGGGGCCGAGGTTGTAATAAATGGCCTCCGCCCCGGTCTCCTTGGCCAGCTTTTCCAGTTCGTCGGCGGCCTCGCCGCAGCGGATAATCAACCTGCCGCCGTGGGCGGCGAGGTTTTTCGCCAGCGACTCCAGGCAGGCGCACAGGAATTCCTGCCGGTTCGGCCCGGTCCAGTGGTGTTCCCGCTGCCAGCCGCTCAGGATGTACACGGGCACGATGTTCCGCGCCGCTTGGGCGGCGGCGTTGAGCGCCAAGTTATCGGTCAGCCGCAACTCCCGCCGAACCCAGTAGATCACCGTCTGCATGCGGAGGGATTTACGCGGGGCGCCGCCCGCCGGTTGCCATCGGCCATTGACGCCGTGATTTGCCCGCGCTTTGTTGGATTCCTGCATCACCATCCCTACATGAAGTTTTTCGCCCCGTTCCTCGGCGGTTGTCTCCTCCTTGGCGGCGCGCTGCCCGTCCAAGCCACCAAAGCCCCCGCCGTTCCGGCCGGTGCCAAACAGCCGCCACGCGACGAGGTCGTGCGACTGCAAATCTACCTCGACGAACAGAATTTTAGCCCCGGCAAGATCGATGGGCGTTACGGGGGCTTCACCGCGAAGTCGTGGCAACGTTTCCAGGAGTCGCAGGGCACCACGCCGATCACCGACAATTTCGACGCGAAAACGTTTACCTCGGTTGATCCCACCTACGCCACCTACACCGTGGCTGCCGAGGACCTCGGGGCCATCGGGCAGGTGCCCAAGGAACTCGCGCTGCAGGCCAAGAATAAGGTGCTGCCTTACACGAACATGGCGGAACTGCTGGGCGAGCGTTACCACGTCAGCGTGACGTTCCTGCACGAGATCAATGCCGGGAAGAATCTCGAAGCGCTCAAGGAAGGCGACACGGTGAAGGTTCCCAACGTCATGCCGCCGTTTAACCTCGCGCAGGTGCTTGCTTTGCAGAAGTACACCTCCGAGCGCAAAAAAGTGCTCAAGGCCCGCGAGGAAGCGAAGGCAAAGCCAGATGCCAGCCCGGCGGGGTCGCCGCCCGAGGAAATGCCCGGGCCGAGCGTGGCGCTGTCGGCCTCGCCACCCCCGGCGTCCGCGATCCCCTCCGTGCCGCCCACCGAAAACGCCGCCGCGTCGCCCGCCCAGCAGGCCGCGGGCGGCGACACCAACAAACCCGCCCTGCGCGCGACCCCGGCGGATTCGAGCCACCTCGTTTTTCACGTCAACACGACCACCAAATACCTCGAAGTGCGCGGCGAAGGCGACAAGCTCGTGGCGTGTTTTCCGATCACGCCCGGTTCTTCGTCCATCCCGACCCCAAAGGGCGATTGGCACGTCGTTGCCAAGACGCTCTTGCCGGAGTTCCGCTGGGACAAGTCCGTGCTGATGACGGGCAAGCGCTCGGACACGTTTTATCAGTTGCCGCCCGGGCCGAACAACCCCGTTGGCGTGACGTGGATCGCCCTCAACAAGCCGGGCATCGGGATGCATGGCACCGCCGAACCGGACACCATCGGGCGCTCCGCGAGCCACGGCTGCATCCGCCTGTCGAACTGGGATGCCTTCAAAGTCTTCGGTATGGTCGCGCCCGGCACCAAGGTCATCATCGAATAAATGCTATGTTTAACGGATTGCGCACGGTGATCTACCACGTTTCTGATCTGGAAAGATCGAAAGCGTGGTGGACCAAGACCCTTGGTCAAGAACCATACTTCGACCAGCCGTTCTACGTCGGTTTTAACGTGGGCGGGTACGAGTTGGGCCTTCACCCCATCGAGTCAGCAGCGACGACGGGTGCAGTCGCCTACTGGGGCGTGGACGACGCCGCGAAGTCCTTCGATCAGTTGGTCAACGAAGGCGGCTTGACCGAGCACCAACCCGTGTTTGACGTTGGCGACGGCATCAGGATGGCGTCTGTCATCGACGCGGAGGGCAACGTGATCGGCATCATCGAGAATCCGCATTTCTCCTTGCCAGCGGCGCGCTGAAGAGTCCTCATAGCGCGATGAATTTCGCGTGGTGGATCGACGGGACGGTGGTGCTCGGTTATTTCGCGCTCATCCTCGGCATCGGCCTGTACATGGGCCGCCGCGAGGAAAGTTTGCACGACTTCGCGCTCGGCGGACGGCGCATCCCGTGGTGGGCGGTGCTGGCGTCGATCATCGCGGCGGAGACCAGCGCGGGCACGTTCTTCGGCGCGCCGGGCGAGGCGTACGAGATGCGTAATTTCACGTATTTGCAGCTCGCCGTCGGCACGATCATCGCGCGGATTCTGGTGAGCTACATTTTCATCAAGCCGTACTACGACTACAACGTTTACTCGATCTACGAGTACCTTTCCGCACGCTTCGGCAGACTGACGCGCAACGCCGCCTCGGCGCTGTTCCTGGTGACGCGGGTGCTCGCTTCGGGGGCGCGAATCTACGTGGCGGCCATCGCGCTGGTGCTGGTTTACGAGTTGTTCAGCGGCGCGCGGCCCGACGCCGGGCAGACGCTGCGCATCTACGTCTTTGCCAGCGTGGCCATCACCGTGCTGACCGCGATCTATACGACGCTCGGCGGCATCAAAGCGGTCATCTGGACGGATTTTATCCAGGCCACGATCATGATGGGTAGCGCCGTCGCGGCGATGGTGATCCTGTACCGGTCGATCCCGGGCGGTTGGCACGAGGTCCAGGGCCATCTGTCGGCGAGTAGCACGCTCGATCTGTTCTTCGCCTCGGGCCTGGACCCCGCCCGGCACGGCTGGGACAAAGTGAAAGGAATGTTCGAGCAGGAATACACGGTGTTTGCGATCATCGCGTCGATTTTCGTGACGATGGCGACCCACGGCACGGATCAGGACATGGTGCAGCGGATGCTCACCGCGCCGGACATCCGACGCAGCCGCCGCTCGCTGATTTTGTCGGGCCTGGCGGACATCCCCATCGCCGGGGTGTTCCTGGTGGTCGGTGTCCTGCTCTACGCGTTTTATCAAGCGCACCCCGACGCGAACAAACCCGCCGCGACCAACGAGATGTTCTGTTATTACATCCTGCACCAACTGCCCGCCGGGATGCGCGGGCTGTTGCTGGCGGGGATTTTCTCGACCGCGATGGGCTCGCTGAGCACGGCGCTCAATGCGCTGGCGACGAGCTTCGTGCGCGACTGGTACCAGCCGTACATCAATCCGGGCGCGGGCGAACACGGGACGCTGCGCGCGGTGCGGTGGGCCACGGTGGTGTTCGCCGTCCTAATGATCGGGGTTTCGTCGGCTACGTCGTATTTCGTGATCCAGCGGGCGGAGGCGACTCGCAAGCAGCAGGCCGTGTACGCGGCGGCGCAGGCCCGCGCCCAAGCGGACCCGGACCACGCCGCCGCCATTATGGAGCAGGCCGATCACGCCAAGCCCCGCAACCTGCGGATTATCCCTATCATCCTGGGTGTTTTCGGGTACACCTACGGCTCACTGCTGGGCGTTTTTTTCGTCGGGATGCTCACAAAAACCCGAGGCAGCGACACTGGCAACGTGATCGGAATGGCGGCAGGTTTCGTGGCCGTGGCGATTTTGACCGGCTTGCCCAACGACCTCGCGCAGATCGTCGGCATCCGGCTTTACCAGCAGCCCACTTGGCTGCCGGTCATCGAATTTCCGTGGCGGATCATGTTCGGGACGCTGGTGACATTCCTGACTGCGCTTTGCTTCGCCTCGCCGCGCGCGGCTCTGCCGCCCGGGCGGATCGAGGCGGTCCCGGCAACTTAAGGGCCGCTGCATTTCCGCGAAAAATTCAGTTGAACCCGGCGGCGAGTGCCGCTAGAAGTGCTGTCCCGCCAAACGCGACTTCCGCGTGAGGACGAGGAGCCTTAGCTCAATTGGTTAGAGCGCCGCCCTGTCACGGCGGAGGTTGCGGGTTCGAGCCCCGTAGGCTCCGGGTTTTCCGGACTGACTTCCGAGCAGCAGGCCGACGTGGAACGTCGCTAATCCTGCGCCGAACAGCACCGGCGATGCGAGCACCTTGGAGATTTTGTAGTGGTGCCCCCGCTTGTGAGCCTGTCGCCACGAAGAAACGCTTGTTGCGAGACCGGACAGGCATAAAACCAAGCCGGTCACACCGAGCAGTGTTACCCAAGGACGGCAGCGAACGCATTGCG
This sequence comes from uncultured Chthoniobacterales bacterium, assembly GCA_964242205.1. Lineage (GTDB taxonomy): Bacteria > Verrucomicrobiota > Verrucomicrobiia > Chthoniobacterales > SZAS-18 > CAHJWO01. The sequence goes on along the minus strand of CAXTBX010000037.1, from coordinate 22,222 downwards.
TAAGCGAATTGCTGAGGGAGGACCCATTCTCTGCCGACCAGCCAAACACATACCAGCGCAGCCAGGCGGAAACAACCGGAGCCCGTGAATGCGCCCCCTCATGACGTGGAGTCAAAAGCGGCCGCGAGGCCCAGCGGTCGTAAACGCGCCGCCGCAGCGAGCGCGTCCGGTCCGCAACTACCGTGAACGCCACTTGGGCCAGCAACCAGATCGACACGCCCTCGGGTAACAACGTGTAGACGAGTTGGTAACGACTGTAGCGTCCCACGTCCAGCGAGTGCGTGATCGCCAGGGAAAAAACCGTGCCGAAGTTGTAGGCGTACAACAGACAAAGTACCGTCAACGTCGCCCCGTATTCCCGGCGCACGGCCGGGAGCCACCGTGTCCCCGCCGCCAAGGCAAACGCGCCCAGCAGCAGCGTGAAATACCATTTCGCCAACCAGCGCGACGCCCGTTGTGTCAGCCGAAAAGGGCCGATTTCGTCGCGAATGTTCCGCAAAAGCGCGACATCGTGCGTCAGCGCGTCGTAGGAAAAATGGTACAACGTTGCCGGTTGGGTTTCCAGGACAGTCGCAGCCAGTTGATAACTGTCGGCGAGGTCAAGCCGGTCGTCCGCCAGATAAGCCGGGCAGTCCCCGAACCGGTAAAACGCGCCCAATTGACGCAGGGCCTTGGCGGCCATTTTTGCGGGCTGCTGGTTCACCGCCCGCCGGTAGTGGTAACGATAAAAAGCAGCCCGGGCGTTGTTATCGGGCAGGTGATCGTCCACCCATTCGGCGAATGGCCGGTGCTCCGTGTCGCCGTAGACTAGGTAGTCGGGGTTGAACCCGAGCGTCGGCCAGTATTTGCCCACGCCGGTCCGGCTCTCGCGCAGCGACTGGGTCAAAGCGGCGTGTGCCTCAACCAGAAACGCCCGTGGATAACGCCCCTGTTCCCCGGCGGCGAGGTCACGCGCCATCTGGTCGTCGATGAAATCGGCGTGGATGCTGAACAACGACCGGGCCACGAACAGGCTGCCCAGTTCATCGCTTTGGCGTAGTTTCCACTCCGGTCCCAACAGCAGCGCGCCGACCGCCACGGCGGGCAACCCGACCAACGCTATTTTCTTAAGAGCCGAGGGCCCCGGCAGGAACAACGAAACCACCACCGGCAGGTTTCCTAAAATCAAACTGCCGGTGAAACTGGGTTTTAGCAGAAAGGCCATCACCGAAAAAAACACCGCCAAACTCCCGTTGGTCACTGCCCGCCGGGACTGCGGATCGTGGAAGCGGAAGCGGATAAAACGGAGGTTGCAGTACAGATGCAACGACACAAAAAATGGAAAGATTGCCTCGGGCCGCAGAGCGCGCTCGAAACTGATCGACGCGGTGGAGAGCAGGTAAATACCGACCAGCGCTGCTCCCAGCAGCCGATACGCAGCGGTGGGCAAAGGCGAGGAGACGAGAAACGGGCGCAGACACCGCCAGCAGGCATAGAACAAAACACCCGTCCCAAGGCCCAGACTGCTTTGCACGACCGTGATCCAGCGGAAATCGCCGCCAATCCGCAGGAGCGCGTACAGGAAGCCGGGGTACAGGAAACACTGGCCGTAAACGTGCGTGAACCCATGACCCGTCAACGCCGAGAGGCCCGGCGCGAGATAGACCCACAGATCGGGGTCGGCGCTCGGTGTCATGGGCAGGCGAAACCGCTCCCAGGCCGCCCAGCTCAGGACGAGGGCCAACGCCGCAGCGGGCAGAGCGTGCAGCGCGCGTTCAGGCACCTTCGGGGACATTGCCCGACGCATACACGCCGCCCCTCGTGGAAGCAACGGTGGATTGAGAGCGCGAACGGCATCAAACGTCCCGCCGCCGCCGGTAACGTCGCGGCGGCCAAGGGTGGGCCGTCCTTACCCGCCGCCCCGTTTACTCCGACAGCTTACGCTGCAAGATCTCGCTTGTGACCACCGGGTTCGCCTGCCCCTTGGAGAGTTTCATCACCTGCCCCTTGAGGAAGTTCAGCGGCGCGGGGTTACCCGCCTTGTAGTCGGCCACCGGTTTCGAATTCGCCGCGATAACCTGTTCGACCAGCGCCTCCAGCGCGCCCGTGTCGCTGAGTTGTTCCAGCCCCTTTTCCTTCACGATGACGGCGGCGGGCCTGCCGCTGCTGAACATTTCAGCGAACACTTCCTTACCCTGTTTGCCGCTGATTTTCCCACTGTCGATCAGGTCCACCAGCTCCGTCAGCGCGGCGGGCGGCAGCGGACACTCGTGCAGCGAGACCCCGGCGGTGCCCACGGCGCTGAGCAGATCGTTGAGCACCCAATTTGCCACGGCCTTGGGCTTGGCGGCTCTGGCGGCGGCGGTTTCAAAGTAGGCCGAAAGATCCTGGTCGTCGGCGAGCACCGCCGCGTCGTAGGCGCTGACGCCGTATTGGTCCACGAACCGCGCCCGCCGGGCCGTCGGCAGCTCGGGCATTCCCGCGCGTGCCGTCGTCACCAGCGTTTCCGTCCGCACCGGCATCAGGTCCGGGTCGGGAAAATAGCGGTAGTCGTGCGCGTTTTCTTTCGTACGCATGAGGAACGTCTGGCCGGTGGCATCGTCCCAGCGCCGCGTCTCTTGCTGCAGCTTGCGGCCCGCCTCCAGTTCGGCGATCTGGCGCTGCACCTCGTAAGCGAGCGCCTTGCGCACGCCGCTGACGGTGTTCATGTTCTTGATCTCAATCTTCGAGCCGAACTCCGCTTGCCCCTCGGGCCGGACCGACACGTTGCAGTCGCAGCGCAGTTGCCCCTTCTCCATGTCGGCGTCGCTGACACCGCCGTAGAGCAGGATCTGCCGCAGGCTCGTCAGGAAGGCGAAAGCTTCTTCGGGCGAGCCGATTTCCGGCTCGGTGACGATCTCCATCAGCGGTGTTCCGGCGCGGTTGAAATCGATGCCGGTGCTGGTGTCGTAGTGGAAGCTCTTGGCGACATCCTCCTCCAGGTGGATACGCACGAGGCCCACCTTTTTATCGGGCGTGGCGATGGATTTCTGCGCGTCCTTGGGATACGCCAAATCGTGCAACGGCACCGTGCCGCCCACGCAGATTGGCAGGTCGTATTGGCTGATCTGATAGTTCTTCGGCATGTCCGGATAGAAATAATTCTTCCGGTCGAATTTGCAGTAAGGTGCGATGGCGCAGTCGAGCATCAGGCCGGTGAGCGTCGTCAGCTCCAGCGCGTGCTGGTTCATGACGGGCAGCGCGCCGGGCAGCCCGAGGCACGTCGGGCAGGTGTGGGTATTGGGCCCCGCGCCGTACTCAACCGCGCAACCGCAGAACATCTTGCTGTGGGTTTTGAGTTGGACGTGGACCTCCAAACCGATGGTTGTCAGGTATTTCATGCGCAAATATAAGACTGGAAGCAAGGTTGCCCTGGCGGGCAGTCGAAGATACTAGCGTCCGCCGCCACACTGGGCAACCTCGGCCCTCGTCCGCGGGGGCGCGTTACCGCAGCACCCGTGCGACCACCGCATCCAACGCGGCGGCGGGCTCAGAAGCCGTAGCTAATGCCGACCATGCCGCCGATGGCGTTGGTGCCGTAATTTCGGTCGGCCAGTCCGGCGTTGGACAGGTGACGGTAGGAAAACTCGGTGTCCACGGTCAGTTTGGTGGAAACACGGAAACGCAGACCGATCCCACCTTGCAGGTCGAACTCGCCCGGCGAACCCAGCGCGCGCTGATTCCGGTCGTGGTACGCGTCGGTGTAGACGCCGCCGAAACCTGCGGTAAAATACGGGATCACTTTCGCGTTCGGCGACAGGAAGTTGCGGCGGTAAATCAGGCTGAGTCCGCCCAGGCCGGAGCCCGGCCCCACGAACACCGGCGCGCCCATGGCTTCGAGTATCACCTCGTCGTTACCGCGAAAAAAGCCCGAACCATACACGTTGTTGACCATGTAGCCGAGCCGCAGCACGACCGGCGCGTAGTCGAAATTCGGGCGCAGGAAGGTGGTGCGCTGGAGAGAATACATCAGGCCGCCCATGAGTTGCAAATCAATCGCACCGTGGTGAAAAATCGGGTCCTGCTCGACCGTCGTGACGGTTTCTTTCTCGGCGGGGGTCGGCGCGGGACCAGCGTGAACCGACGGCGGCAAGAGGAGCGCCGCCAGGCAGGCGGCGAGCAGCGCGAGGCGGGTCTGCCACGAAGAATTCGACTTGAAAATGAAAGGATACATTGGGGATGAGTGGCTTCACGGTTAGCGGAGCATCACCGTGTCGACAAGCAGAAGTTTCCGCTTCCGACGGTGGTGGCCCGGTTCCACGCTGGCATGGGGACCCAGCCCGGCGGCGTGCACCTGGCGGTCGTCACGTCGAATCCCCTTTGCAAAACGAATAAAAGCACGGACGCTGTCGGCGTTCCCTTGTGCCCACGCTACTCGTGATTCCACCAGCCGGAGCGTCTCCAACGATGATACCCGCCGCGCCCGAACGGGCACCGGAGGTGTCCATGGCGTCGTGGAAAGATCGTCTGACCGCGCGACTGGACCATTTCGTGCCGCCCGAACTGGACGCGGACGCCAGGCGACGGGCACAACTGTTCATCACTTTCAGCCTGCAAGGGGTGGTCTTTGGCACGGCGTTCGCGGGGTTTTATTTTCTGATCGACCACCGGTGGGGCGCGCTGGTCGTGCTGATCTGCACGGCGGCGATGGCGGGCGCGCCGTGGATCGTGCGCGCGTCGGGCCTGGAACGGGCCGGGAACATCTACGCCGGCGTGCTGGTGGCGGGGTTCGGGGCGCTGACGGCGATGGAAGGCGGCTTGCACGGTCACGCCGTGGCGTGGCTGGCGGTGGTGCCGCTGTGCGCGTGCATCCTGGTCGATCAGGCGATGGGCTGGCTGTGGTGCGGCGTGTGCCTGACGATCATGGGTGTGTTCTGCGTCCTGGAGTTTGCCGGGGTGCGGCTCCAGCCATTTTATCCCGCGCGTTGGGAAGAGATGGTTACGGTGGCGGGCTACCTGAGTCTGACGGTGTTCATGGCAACCATCGGCATCTTTTTCGAGCGCGGCCGCCGCCGTTCGTTGGCCAAGCTGCGCGTGGCGCTCGACGCGCTGGCCGAAGCCAACACCCGCCTCGCGCACGTCGACCAGGAGCGCCGGGCATTTCTGAGCATTGCCGCCCATGACCTGCGCAATCCGCTCAATTCCATCATGGGTTTTGCCCAGTTGATGCGCGAGTTCAATCCACCCAAGGACCCGATGCACCTGGACGCCGTGGGCCGCATCTACAACGGCGGCCAACGAATGCGCGACTTGTTGGACCGGCTTCTGAGCGTGCAGGCCATTGAGGAAGGCAAACTGCGGCTGCAAATCCGGCCGTGCGATATAGCAACGCTGGCGGCCACGGCGGTGGATAACCATCGCGCCGCCGCCACGGCGAAGCAGATTGCCCTGGAATTTCTTCCGTCCGGCCAGCCCTGCCACGCGCACGCTGACCATGACGCCACGTTGCAGGTGCTCGACAATTTGATCTCCAACGCCATTAAGTTCTCGCCGCCGGGCAGGCCCGTGGTCGTCAATGTGGTCGATGGGCAAAACGACCGGGTCGGCGTGGAGGTCCGCGACGCCGGACCCGGCTTGAGCGAGGCAGACCAGCGCAAGCTGGGCGGCAAATTCGTGCGCCTGAGTGCACAACCCACCGCCGGGGAGTCGTCTACCGGGCTGGGGTTATCCATCGTCAAACGGCTGGCCGAGAGCATGGGCGGAGAACTCGTCTGCCGGAGCAAGTTGGGCGAGGGCGCAGCGTTCTCGCTGGTGCTGCGGCGGGCGGGGGGCGCGCCGCCCGCGTAGGGGGGGGCGGGCGTTTGCCGAAAAACGGACGGGGGTC
>CAXTBX010000037.1:0-16370 GCA_964242205.1 uncultured Chthoniobacterales bacterium | reverse complement strand
GGGCTGGCTCAGCACGCCGCGCGGCGATGGCAGCGGCGCGCCGCGCGGGGAGGGAGGGCAGCGTGTTTGCAGAAAAGCGAGCGTGGATCGCGCTCGGAGGTCACGATCCACCTGCCAACGACTTGGCACGGCTTACTTGGCGGGCTCGTAGTTCAAATAAGGCGAGAGCCACCGCTCCATCACCGCCAGCGGTGTACCCTTGCGGGAGGCGTAATCCTCGACCTGATCTCGCTCGAGCTTGCCCACGGCGAAATACTTGGCCTCCGGGTGCCCGAAATACCAGCCGCTCACGCTGCTGGCCGGGTGCATCGCGCACGATTCCGTCAGCGTGATCCCCACCGCCTCTTCCACGCCCAGTAGCCGGAACAAGCCCAGCTTTTCTGTGTGGTCAGGACACGCCGGATAACCCGGCGCGGGCCGGATGCCTCGATAACGCTCGCGGATGAGGTCTTCCTTGTTCAACGCGGTTTCCTCTTGCCCGTAGCCCCAGTCGTTGCGCGCGCGCAGGTGCAAAAACTCGGCGAACGCCTCCGCCAGCCGGTCGGACAACGCTTGCGCCATGATCTTATTGTAATCGTCGTGCTCGCGCTGAAAACGCTCCACCAACTCGTCGGTGCCGTGCCCGGTGGTCACGGCGAAAGCGCCGAGGTAATCCGCCCGGCCCGAATCCTTCGGCGCGATGAAGTCGGCGAGCGAATGGTTGAACTGCCCCGCCGGTTTCGCCTGCTGCTGCCGGAGTTGATGGACCGTGTGGTGGACATGGGCGCGCGCCTCATTGTCGTAGAGTTCGATGTCGTCCCCTACCCGATTCGCCGGATAAAATCCGTAAACGCCCCGCGCGGAGAGCTGCCGCTTTTCAACGATGGTATCGAGCAGCCGCCGCGCGTCGTCGTACAACTCGCGCGCCTGCTTGCCCACGTAGGGGTCGTCAAAGATGCCCGGAAACCGCCCGCGCAGCTCCCAGGTGTGGAAAAACGGCGACCAATCGATGAACGGCACCAATTCCTCCAACGGCTGATCCGCGATGATGCGCCGTCCGAGGAAAGTCGGCTGGTCGATCCGCGCCGTTGCCCAATCAATCGGCGTCGCCTTCGCCCGCGCTTCCACCAGCGTGAGCATCTTCTTTTCGCGCCCGCGTCCGGCGTGTTCTTCGCGCAAACGCTGGTATTCTACCTTGGTTTGCTCCGCAAACTCGACCCGTCGTTCCGGGTGCAGCAGCGAGTTGACCACTCCGACCGACCGCGACGCGTCCAGCACGTGCACGACCGGCTGGTCATACGACGGCGCGATCTTGACGGCGGTGTGCGCGCGGCTGGTCGTCGCACCACCAATCATCAACGGCAGGTTCATCCCGAGACGCTGCATTTCGCTGGCGACGTGGGTCATCTCGTCCAGGCTTGGCGTAATGAGGCCGCTCAGGCCGATTACATCGACGCCGTGCGTCTTCGCAGCGTCGAGAATTTTTTCGCACGAACACATCACGCCCAGGTCGATGATCTCGAAATTGTTGCACGCCAGCACCACGCCCACGATGTTTTTGCCGATGTCGTGCACGTCGCCTTTGACGGTGGCCATCAGGACCTTGCCTTGGCTGCGGCGCTCCTCGGGAGCCTGCGCGGCCTTCTCGGCTTCCATGTAGGGCATCAGGTAGGCGACAGCTTTCTTCATGACGCGCGCGCTTTTGACCACCTGCGGCAGGAACATCTTGCCCGCGCCGAACAGGTCGCCGACCACGCTCATGCCCGCCATCAGCGGCCCTTCGATGACCTCCAAAGGCCGGACCGCCTTGGCGCGGGCCTCCTCGGTGTCGGCGTCGATGAAATCCGTGATCCCCTTGACGAGCGCGTGGCTGAGCCGTTCTTCCACCGTGCCGCCGCGCCAGACGTCGTCCTCTTTTTTCGCCTTGTCGCCGGACTTCTGCGCCTTGATCGTCTCCGCCATCTCGACGAGCCGCTCGGTGGCATCGTCGCGCCGGTTGAGCAATACGTCCTCCACCCGCTCCAGCAAATCCTTGGGAATATCCTCGTACACCGCCAGCACGCCCGCGTTGACGATGCCCATGTCCATCCCGGCGCGGATGGCGTGGTACAAAAACGCCGAATGCATCGCTTCGCGCACCGGGGTGTTGCCCCGGAACGAAAATGAGATGTTCGACACGCCGCCGCTGACGTGCGCGCCGGGCAGATTCTGGCGAATCCAGCGCGTCGCCTCAATGAAATCGACCGCGTAGTTGTTGTGCTCTTCGATGCCGGTGGCGACGGTCAGGATGTTGGGATCAAAGATGATGTCTTCCGCCGGGAAGCCGACCTCTTCGGTCAAAATCCGGTAGGCGCGCGTGCAGATTTCGACGCGCCGCTCGTAGCTGGCTGCTTGTCCCTCTTCGTCGAACGCCATGACCACGCTCGCCGCGCCGTAGCGGCGGATCAGGCGGGCATAATGCTTGAATTTCTCCTCGCCCTCCTTGAGCGAGATGCTGTTGACGATCCCCTTGCCCTGAATGCACTTCAGCCCGGCTTCGATGACGCTCCACTTGGAGGAATCGACCATGATCGGCACCCGCGAAATGTCCGGCTCGGCAGCCAGGAGGTTGAGGAAGCGCGTCATCGCCTTCTCACCGTCGAGCATCCCCTCGTCCATGTTCACGTCGAGGACGTTCGCGCCGCCCTCGACCTGTTGGCGCGCGACCTGGAGCGCCGTTTCGTAGTCGCCCGCGAGGATCAACTTGGCGAAACGCGGCGAACCGGTGACGTTGGTGCGCTCCCCGATCAGGAGGAACTGGTTGGCAGCGGAGTCGTCTGGTGTAGCGGCAAGGGCAGCAGAATCTTCAAGCATGAAATCAAAATCCGGAGTGGATGGATACTTTGGCTAGGTATGCAAGCGATAAACAATCAAGAAAACAGACGCAGAAGAACCCGCCAAAAGGCGTCGCCAGCCAAGCTGCAAACGTTCCCAGAACCAGTGCGGGGATAAAGAGTTCCAGCAACACCTTTGACGTTGACAGTGACTCGTCGTGCATCGCCAAGCAGAAACCAAACACCAACCCGGCAATCGTTCCCCAGAAGAAGCGAATAACGTACTCCAGCCGGTCTGGGCGGTGATGTTCAGGCAGCATGACCAACCTTTACAACGGAGACATTAAGCCGCCAGTGCTTCCAACCCGCTGAGCCGCAGCCGCCGCTCGATGGTCGGCACCCGGCGCGGCGGACAGTCCCGCACGGCCTCGGCGATAGCCCTGATGTGTGCGGGCGTCGTGCCGCAGCAGCCGCCGACGACGTTGAGCCAGCCCTGCGCGGCCCACTCGCGGATCTGTGGCGCAAGCGTCTCCGGCGTCTCCGGGAAGCCGGTCGGCGAGAGCGGGTCCGGCAGCCCGGCGTTCGGATAGCACGAAACGTAGATCGGCGCGATGCGGCTGAGTTCTTCGATGTACGGGCGCATCTCCTTCGGCCCCAGCGCGCAGTTGAGTCCGATGCTGAGCAGCGGCGCGTGCGACATGCTCGTGTAGAACGCTTCGACCGTCTGGCCGGTGAGCGTCCGTCCGCTCAGGTCGGTGATCGTCCCAGAAACCATGATCGGCACGCGGCTGCCCGGATGCTCGTCGAAGTATTCCTGCACGGCGAACAACGCCGCCTTGGCGTTGAGCGTATCAAAGATCGTCTCCACGAGGATCACGTCCACACCGCCTTCGAGCAGCGCGGCGACCTGCTCGGCGTAGGCAGCGCGCACCTGGTCGAAGGTCACGTCCCGCGCGCCGGGGTCGTTCACGTCACGCGAGATAGAGAGCGTCTTGCTCAGCGGCCCAACCGCCCCGGCGACAAACCGGCGCTTGCCGTCCTTTTCCTCGACGCGGCGAGCCGCCCGGCGCGCGCAGGCGGCGGCTGCCAAGTTCAACTCGTAAGCCAGGGGCTCCAAATGATAGTCAGCCTGCGAAAGGCTAGTGGCGTTGAACGTGTTCGTCTCGATGATGTCCGCCCCGGCTTCGAGAAACGCCATGTGGACCTCTTCGACCACCTGCGGGCGCGTGATGCTAAGCAAGTCGTTGTTACCCTTCAGATCGGTGCCGTGCGCGGCGAACCGCTCGCCACGATACGCCGCCTCGTCGAGCTTGTAGGTTTGGATGTTCGTGCCCATCGCACCGTCGAGGATGACGATGCGTTCGCGCAGCAGTTGTTCGAGCGGATGGGTCGTGGGATTTTGCGGCATAATCTAAATCTACCACCTTGTGGACACCCGCCGCAAGCTACGAATAATCAAATCATGATATTTAGATGCGTCTTAAAGCAGATCGCCGAGGATGCTCAGCACGAACACAAGGCCAACGAAGGCGTTGGCGTTGAAAAAGGCGTTGTTCACTGCTCCCACGTTCAACGGCCCGGGGCCCGAGACGCTGCGGTGCTCGTAAACAAATGCGCCGACGATCAGCAATATCCCGACCCCATAATAAATCCCCAGCCCCGCAACAAAACCGAACGCCAGCAACCCCAGCAGGGCGATGACATGTAACCCCCGCGCCAGCCGCAAACTCTCCGGGATGCCGTAGCGCACCACCATTGACCGCAGCCCGGCACGGCGGTCAAAATCGTAGTCCATCGTGGCGTAAATCAGATCGAACCCCGCCACCCAGCACAACACCGCGCCAGCCAGCACCAACGGAGGAAGGTCAAAGCGCCCACTCACCGCCAGCCAAGCGCCCACCGGCGACACGGCAAGCGCCAAGCCGAGAAACAACTGCGTGTAGTCCGTGAACCGCTTCGTCAGCGAGTAGAAAAACACGATGGCCAGCGCCAACGGCGACAGCGCGAAGCACAGCGGGTTGATCCAGGCCGTCGTCGCCACGAAGGCCGCACCAGTCAAGATCAACACCGCCACCGCCACGGGCCGGGACACGAGCCGGTGGCGTCCCGCCGTGCGGGGATTGAGCTTATCACTTTCCCAGTCGGCAAGCCGGTTAAAAATCATCGCCGCCGTGCGAGCGAACACCATGCACAGCAGAATCATCCCGAACGTGCGCCAAGTCGGCAGGCCCCGGGCAGCCACCAGCATCGAACCCAGCGCGAACGGCAGCGCGAAGACCGTGTGCGAGAAACGAATGAACATCAACAACCGACCAACCGGCCCGGACGGCGCGGCGGCTACGGCGGACGCCGGTGGCGCGGTCATCGTCCCCCCTCCCCGCCTAACAGCGCTGCCAAGCGAGCATGCGCGTTTATCAACACGGGCTCGCCGTGGGCAAAAAGCAGCCTGGAGAAAGGACGCTCCAGCAACCGCGCGAGTGACCGGCGCAGTTCGCGCGGGTCGGCGCAGTATTTGTCCGGCAAAAACGAAAAAGGATGCGACGCCAGGTTAATTAATGCGTCCCCAACGATCAACAAACTGCCGTCGCCGGGATAATGAAGTGCGACCTCACCCGCCGCGCCGCCGGAAACCGGGATCGCCTCGAATACCCCGCCGCAGACTGTCCCGCCACCCGGCGGAATCACGATATCCGGTTTTACACCAGCCTCCGCCGCTGCCACGGTGGTCGCCCACAGCGGAACCTCCCACCGGCGGCGAAAATCGTCCGCCGCCCGCCCGTGGTTGCCGTTGGTCACGACGATCCCCGCCGGGACGTGTGCGGCCAGCAACTCGGCCAGAGCAGGCTTTGCCAGCGGAACTGGATCGACGAAGAAAATTTTGCCGTCCACCGCCAGCGCGCTCGCGCTGAGATCAACCCGGCTGGCGGAGTCGTAAACCTCCCAACGGTAGGCGGTCCAAGGGCCGGGACCGGTCAGGTCAGCGTATTCGGGCGCGGGCCGCATTTTCCATCCATCCGTTTGCCGGGCTTGAATAGCAAGCCCGGGTCTGGCACATTTGGCACACTATATGGACGAGGCTTTTTCCGCACCGTCTTCCCCGTCGCTGAGCGCCCGCGCGCGGCAGGCGGCGGCCATCGTCGGCAAACCCGGCAGCTACAAGATCTGCGAGGGTTGCGACTCAATCGTGACCCGCCGCGTCACCCTCTGCCCGAACTGCTCTGGCTACCGTTTCAACACCGGGCGGCAAGCGGTGATCGACCAGGCGCGCATCCTGGGCAGCCGGGAACAGACCAGCGTGGCCGCCGAGGATATGGCGTAACCGCCCAGGGGGCAGGCCGCGTGGCAAGAGAGTTGCTTTGGTTTAGCCAGCCAAACGCAATTCTTCCGCTACGCCACGCCATGTATACCTACGCCTACCAAGCCCGCGACAACCACGGCAAGATCATCGCCGGCGTGCAGGACGCCCTCAACGAGGAGAACGCCCTCAACAGCCTGATGAGCCGCGGCCTGATGGTCCTGACCATCTCGCAAAAGAGTGCTGCTTCCAAGCGCAACAAGAGCACGGCGGTCAAAGAAACCGACCTCGTACTCTTCACGCGCCAATTGGCCACGATGATCGACGCGGGCATCCCGCTCGTCTCGGCGCTGACCGCCCTCTACGAGACCGCCGATCCCAAGCGCCAGGCGGGCCTGCGCAACGTCGTCGGCGACATCACCGCGCGCGTCCAGGGTGGCGACAGCTTCAACGCTTCGTTGATGAAGCATCCGCACGTCTTCAGCCGTCTCTATACGTCCATGGTCAAGGCGGGCGAAACGGGCGGCTTGCTCTCCGAGATCCTCGACCGGCTCGCGGGCTTCCTGGAAGCCAGCGCCCGGCTGCGCAAGAAGATCAAGAGCGCCATGACCTACCCGGTCGCCGTCATCTCCATCGCCATGCTTATCACGACGTTCCTGATCGTGAAGGTGGTGCCCGTGTTCGCGGAAATCTTCAAGGATTTCGGTAAACCTTTGCCCACGCCCACCCAGTTCCTCGTGGACCTGAGCGACCTGATGCGCAACCAGTGGTATTACATCATCGGCGGCGTGCTCGCGGCATTTTTTGGCATCCGCGCCTTCATGCGTACGAAGTCGGGTCACGAACTCTGGAACGTGTGGCAGCTCAAGCTGCCGGTGTTTGGCGCTTTGATCCACAAGATTTGCATGAGCCGCTTTGCGCGGACGTTCTCACAGCTCATCCGCTCGGGCGTTCCCATCCTCGAAACATTGGAAATCGTCGGCGGCAGCGCGGGCAACGTCGTGGTGGAACGCTCCATCCTCGGCATCAGCGCCGACGTGGAAAAAGGCGACAACCTGTCCGTGGCCATGTCGAAAAAGCCGATTTTCCCACCCATGATGCTGCGCATGGTTTCCGCAGGCGAATCGACGGGCAAGATCGACGAAATGCTCGAAAAGATGGCCGACTTCTGGGATGAAGAAATTGAAGCGACCTTGTCGGCGTTGACGAGCCTGCTCGAACCCATCCTGATTGTGGTGCTCGGCATCATCGTCGGCGGCATTGTCATCGCCCTGTTCCTGCCAATCTTCCAGCTCAGCGAGGTGGTTTCGGGATAAGCATTCCCCTCGCGGCGGCCGCCGCCAGGGAATGCGCCACCCAGCTTGTCGTATACATGGGTACGGAGCCGACCAGCATCCAATCAAGCCACTTGCCCGGCCCGCACCCGCTGACCCCGGTGCAGAGCGAGGAACGCTGGCATGCCATCTTCGACCATTCGAGTGACGCCATCTTGATCTTGGACGATCAGCGCCGGTTCGTGGACGTGAACGCCGCCGCCTGCGAGATGATCGGGGCGGAACATCCACAAATCGTCGGCCAGGACATCAACACATTTCTCCGTCCGCTGGCACACCCCGGCCTGCCGCCAACGGCCGAGCGGTGGGCGGCCTTCCTGCGCGACGGGCACGACGCCAAGGTCTGCAGCGTCCACCGGCCCGATGGCCGGGTCCGCTACGCCGCGTTCCGCGCCCGCGCCAACTTCCAGCCGGGGTTGCACCTTTGCAACGCGCGCGACGTGACCGAACAACGCTTGGCCGAGGAAAGCCTGCGCCGGACGGAGAGTTTTTATCGCTCGTTGATCGACACCACCACGACGGGCTTCGTCGTGACCGACTCGCTAGGTTACGTCATCGAGGCGAACGCGGAGTACCTCCACCTCGCCGGGTTCGACACGCCCGAAGCGATCCGGGGTCGCCATCCGACCGAGTGGGTCTCCCCGCCCGACCGCGAACGCTTTAACGCCGGGACGGCCCGCTGCCTGGAACGCGGCACGCTGCGCGACCTGGAGATCGATTTCCTCGGCCCGAAGGAGCACACCACGCCGGTGGAGATCAACACGACCGCCGTACCTACGGACGAGGGCGTGCGGCTGCTGACGCTCTGCCACGACATCACTGCCCGGCTGCAAACCCGGCGCGAGTTGCAAAACGCCCGCCGTGAACTCGAATCCCGCGTCGAGCGCCGCACCGCCGAACTAGCCCGCGCCAACGCGCAAATCCGCTCGCGCGCGCGTCAGCAGGAGGCTGTCGCCGATCTCGGGCGTCTGGCGCTGACCGGGGCCTCCGTCGCCACGCTCACACAACGCGCCGTGCATTGCGTGGTGTCCGTGCTGAACGTCGATTTCGGCGCGGTGCTCGAACACGTCGATCCGCAGAGCAATGTCCTCCACCTCCGGGCTGGCGCTGGCTGGGAAGGCAGCGAGATCGGCCAACCCGTTGCGTCCACTGACCCCACCGGTCTTGCCGGGTACGCCCTGCGGCGGCTCGAACCGGTGAGCTACGAAAAGTTGTCGGAGGAGCGACGCTTCCGTCCGCCGGAGCGCCTGTTGGAGGCGGGTGTACAGAGCGGGATCACCGTGCAGATTCCGGGCGACCCGCAGCCGTTCGGGTTGATCAGCGGCCAGTCGCGCCAAGTCCGGCGTTTCACGGCGGACGACGCCTTTTTCATGCAGTCGGTCGCCAACATCCTGGCGGCGGCCATCGAACGCCACCGGGCGGAGGACACCATCCGCCAGGCCCAGCAGAGCGCAGTACAGGCCAACAACGCCAAACTCGAGTTCCTCTCGCGCATGAGCCACGAGCTGCGCACCCCCCTCAACGCCATTCTGGGCTTCAGCCAACTGCTCGAAATCGACCGGCTCGGCGAGGGGCAGCGCGAGAGCGTCGAGCAGATCACCCGCGCGGGTCGGCACCTGCTGGAACTGGTCAACGAGGTGCTGGACATCTCGCGCATCGACTCGGGCAACATCGCGCTGGTGCCAGAACCGCTCGCGGTGGACGATCTGTTGCGCGAGGCACTGGACCTGATCCGGCCGCTGGCCAACCGGCAATCCATCCGGCTGCGCTACGAGCCCGTCCGCGAGGGCGCGTTCGTGCTGGCCGACCGGCAGCGGCTTCGCCAGGTGTTGCTCAACCTCCTTTCCAACGCCGTGAAGTACAACCGCGAGGGCGGCAGCGTGACGGTCGGCGCGGGGCCTTCGCCGGACGGCAAACTGATCCGTTTGACCGTGACCGATACCGGCGTCGGGATCAGGCCGGAATATCTTTCGCGCCTGTATACACCGTTCGAGCGTCTGGGCGCGGAGAACACCGCCGTGGAGGGCAGCGGCATGGGCTTGGCGCTCTCCAAACGGCTGGTGGAATCGCAGGGTGGCATCTTGGGCGTCCGCAGCGAACCCGACGTGGGTACGACCTTTTGGGTCGACCTACCGGTGGCGGCGGCCCCGGCCCCCGACGAGCTTTCCTGCCTCGACAACCTGTTTGCGGACGGTTTGCTTGGCTCGGACGACCCGCCCGTGCCCGTCCACCCGGCCAGTCCAGCACCCGTTGCCGAGCCGCGCCGGACGGTTCTGCACATCGAGGACAACGAGGCGAACCGGCTGTTGATCGAGATGCTGATCGCGCAACGCCCCACGTTGCGGCTGCTGACGGCGTCGCGGGGGAAGGAAGGGCTGGCGCTGGCACGCGAACACCATCCCGACCTGATCCTGCTCGACCTGCACCTGCCGGACACCTCGGGTGAGCTCGTGCTGCACGATCTCCGCGCCGACGAGGCTACGCGGGACACGCCGGTGGTCATGGTCAGCGCCGACGCGACGGCGGTTCGCCGGAGCCAAGCTTACGACCAAGGCGCGAACGACTTCCTGACAAAGCCATTCAACGTCGGCCAGTTTCTCAAGCTGCTCGACGATTATCTTAAAGCGGCAGCCTAGCGGGGTGGTGGGTCGTGACCTCCGGACGCGGCCAAATCACACAATCACTTCCCGACGGTAAACCGGTACGAACCGGCTTCCACGCCATTCACGAACAGGTCCACCCGCCATTTTCCCGCCGGCCAACCGGTCGCCGGACGCACGAGGTTCAGAAAACCCTCGGCGTTGTCGCGGTCGGCGACCAAAGGTGCACTTTCGGAAACCTTGGCGTTCTTTGTGATCGTTTTGCCGCCGTCTTCAATGTACCGGGACGCACCAATTTTGTCGCCTTTCTTCAGAGCATGGCCGTGGTAGACGATGTAAATCGCAGGATCGGCTGACCCAAAACTGGTCGCGGACGCGCCTTTGGTGTCTTTCGAGAGATTGGCGTGCAGCGGAGCCTTGGCGGCGGCGTCCTTCGCCAAGACCACCTGCGTACCACCCAAGGCGAGTCCCAACGTGACGGCCATCGAAGCGAGGAATTTATTCATGTTAGGATTTCGTGGCGCGGCCCCTCGCCGGACGGCTGCCCGAACCCGGAAATCGCCCGCTGGCGCAACGCATGGTCGGCCAGGACCAGCGCCGCCATCGCCTCCACCATCGGTACGGCCCGGGGCAGCACGCAGGGATCGTGGCGACCCCGCGCGGACAATTGCGTTTCCTCGCCCGCCACGGTCACGGTGCGCTGCGCCTGCGCGATGGTGGCGGTCGGCTTGAACGCCACCCGGAAAAAAACGTCCTCGCCGTTGGAGATGCCGCCCTGCACCCCGCCCGAGCGGTTGGTGACGGTGCGGACATGCCCGGCACGCATCTCGAAGGCGTCGTTGTGCTCGGAGCCGAGCATCCGCGTCGCCTCGAAACCGCTGCCGATCTCGAAGCCTTTGGTCGCGGGCAGGCTGAGCATCGCCTTGGCGAGGTCGGCCTCCAGGCGGTCGAAAACCGGCTCACCCAAGCCGGGGGGGACGCCGCGCACGACGCATTCGACCGTCCCGCCGACGGATTCGCCCCGCGCGCGCATCGCGCGGATGAGCGTGGCCATCTCTTCGGCGGTTTCGGGGTCGGGACAGCGCACGGGGTTACTCTCCACCTGTGCCACCGTCACCGTAGCTGGGTCAACGACTGCTTCCAGCCGGTAAATGCTTTTGACGTAAGCGACGATCTCTAACCCCGGGCAAAGCGCGGCGAGCGCGACTTTCGCCACCGCCCCGGCGGCCACCCGCCCGATGGTCTCCCGCGCGCTGGAACGTCCCCCACCCTGCCAGTTACGGATGCCGTACTTCGCCTGGTAGGTAAAATCGGCATGGCTCGGACGGAACGCGGTTTCCATCTCTGAATACGCCTCAGGCCTGGCGTCCTCGTTGGGCACGAGCACTGCGATGGGCGTGCCGAGCGTGCGGCCCTCGAATACACCCGAGAGGATGCGGCAGCGGTCGGCCTCCTTGCGCGGCGTGACGAGGTCGGACTGGCCGGGACGGCGGCGGTCGAGATCACGCTGGATAATCTCCTCGTTCAGTTCCAAACGCGGCGGACAGCCGTCGATGACTACGCCCACCCCACCGCCGTGGCTTTCTCCGAACGTACTGATGCGAAAAAGTTGGCCGAGAACACTGGACATGGCGGGGCTAAGCATCCCGAAATCCGGCCCGGGCACAAGGCGGAACGCGCCTAGCTTCGTTTCAGCGCGGGTCGCGCGACGCCGGGAGTGTCAGGTGCCCACCTGCTTGCTCGGTCAGGAGACGCGTGGGCGGCAACGCCATCGACGCGCCAGGTGGGTCGGAAACGTGTAAATTCAGCGTGATCTCCTCGCCGTCGCGCTGCACGGTGATCGGCACGGTCGCGTCCGCCGCCAGGAAAAACGAGGCATCCACCAGATCCGTAAAACGGCGGATCGGTTTGTGGTCGAGGCTCTGGATCGTGTCTCCC
Organism: uncultured Chthoniobacterales bacterium; assembly: GCA_964242205.1. GTDB lineage: Bacteria > Verrucomicrobiota > Verrucomicrobiia > Chthoniobacterales > SZAS-18 > CAHJWO01. Next base: position 4,411 of record CAXTBX010000037.1, on the reverse strand, counting down.
TCGTGCAAACCGGCGACGGCGGCGGGGCCATCCTCCGCCACGCCGTCCACGCGCACCATCGAATCGTCGTCGCCACCCGTGACTGGCTTGGCGATCACCCCCACCCAGCCCTGCCGCGCGTAGCCGAAACGCAGGTAATCCATGCGCACTTTTTCCGCCGCTCGGATCGGCAAGCTCAGGCACACCGCCCCGTAGTCGAACTGGTAAGTGAGGATGCCGATCACCTCGCCCTTATCATTAAGCAGCGGCGCGCCGGACTCACCCGGCTGCACCGGAACGTTGGCGCGGATGTGGGTCGTCGGCAGGTATTGGTTGAGAAACCGCTGGTCAAAACCGGACACGAGGCCAAACGTCGGCGAAACGGGCAAATCCATCGGATAGCCGATGGCCACCACCGGCGAAGCCATCTTCAAATCTGCGGAATTTCCGATGGGCAGAAACGGCGTCTGCCCGGCCTGGATGCTGAGCAGCGTCACACCGCTTCGCACGTCTGCCAGCAAACAGGTGGCGGGATATTTCTTACCCGCGAACTCTACGAGCAAGTTCCACGACCGCCCGGCCACGGAATAATGTGTGTAGATCGTCCCGGCGGGGTCGATGAAAAATCCCGTCCCGGCGTGCGGCCCGTAGGCGTCGGTAGCCTCGATGCGCACCACCGCGCCTTTGCACTTGGCGAAGATGGCTTCCACCTCGCCACTGATCGACTGGAACGCGGTTTTGGCTGTGAGGCTCGACGGAGCATCGAGTTCGCTGCCCACCGCCGGGACGACGCCGGGCGTCGGGCTCGGCGCGAGCCGCAATGTCATCGCCGGGAAGGGACCGGACGCAGGCGATTGCCCCCGGCCCGTGGTGGGTAAGAGCAACAGCAGGCTAAACGAAACCGAAGCGCACGAGCGGGCCGACCATCGCGCCGCCTCAAAAACTCGACGGCTGCTCATAGCTGACAGGCTGCGTGTCCAACACGTAGCGCGGTCGCGCACTCCGGGCAGAAACTGCCGTGTAGGGCTGGGCGGGCTGTTGGTCAAAGTTCAACTCTGGCAGACGAACTGTCGTCCGCGCGTTGTGCAGATCCAGACGCCGCAGGTGATTCGCTGCAACAACAGGGGCCACGGGCTGGGCGGCGGTGGGCAGTGTGTCCACCTGTGCCACTTGTACCCCACCAACGGTGCGGTGCGGCTGCGCGGTCAAAATGTTACTTGAGGCGATCAGCGCGACCGCCGTGGCGACGGCGAAGCTGCCCGCGTAAACATACCGTGCCGGGCTAAACGTGGGCAACGCACCTTCGAGACGATCCAACGCCAACCGCCAGAGCGGACGCTGCAACAGTTCCGCCCTTTGGCGCCGGTGGAATTCGAAGAGAAAATCCTCGAAGTATTCCGTGGGCGGCACCTCGTATCGTTTGAGGCGGAGCAGACGTTGCAGGTCGTTGAATTCATCGTCCATAGGCATCGGTGGGATTAGTGAGCGGGCGGCTGGCTTACTTGCGAAATTCTTCGAGATAATTCTGAAGCTGGCGATGGGCGTAGAACAGGCGGGACCGGACGGTGCCCTCCGAAACGCCGAGGACCTTGCTGATTTCGGCGTGGGGCATCCCCTGAATGTCGAACATCGTCACGACCATCCTATGCTCTACCGACAGCTTCTGCATGGCATCGTTCAATCTCTTTTGCAGTTCCGAGAGATTTGCTTCCCTTACGGGGTCACTCGAAGCGGTAAGTTCCAGAAATTCGCGGTCGTTCTGGATGTTGGAATCCACGTCATCCAAGCTCATCAGCCACCGTTTTCCCCGTTTCTTGAGGAAGTTGATGGTCATGTTTTTGCCGATGGTATGCAGCCAGGTGTAAAAACTGGAGTTGCCCTGGAACCCGCCGATGGAGCGATAGGCTTTGAGGAAGATTTCCTGCGTCAGGTCGCGGGCGTCCTCGTTGTTGCTGGTCATGTGGTAGACCAGGCCGTAGAGACGCGGGTGGTAGCGGGTGACGAGCGCGCTGAAGGCGTCAGCGTCGCCCTTGCGGGCGCGTGTCACGAGCACGTCGTCGCTGTCGTCGGTTGCCGTCTCAGCGGCAGGCGGTTCCGCTTTGTCCATCGGTTTGGACGGGGTTATAGCACCCCGGACGGAGAAAGGAAAAGCGCGCGTTGTCGCCATGGCGTGAAAAGTTGTCGCCGGTCGCAGGCGAAGCCGCCGGACACAGGCATGATAACACGGATTCGACGGCGGCGCGCGGGGCGCATTCAGATTTCCGGCGCGGGCGGGCGGTCGCGGGTCAGACGGACGGCGACATGGTCCGTGTCGGGCAGGATATACTTGCGCAGTTCTACCGTGACCGAGGCGACGGGAAACTGTGTCAGGATGGCGTCGGCGATCTCGCAGGCGAGGGTTTCGATGAGTCGGCGCGGGCCGCTGGCGGCGAGCGCGTGGACGGTCGCGCAGACCGTCGAATAATTCACGGCGTTTTCGATCCGGTCGTCCAGATTGGCGAGTCCGCGCTTCGGCTGGATCGTCAGGGAGACTGTCAGCCGTTGCGCCTGGGCCTGCTCGGCATCCGTGACGCCGACGTGGGCGCGAAGAACGAGACTGGCAACGTGGATTTCGTCGGGTGGGAGCATGGGGATGATCACCACAAGTCTTGCTTTGAAAGCAGGCGAAACCGCCGCCTCAACCCAACTGAAAGCGCACCTCGCGCACGACCCGCGCGCCAAAGCGCTCCTTCAATTTAACCAGCATCTGCGGACGCAGCCGCTCCAGCTCGAAGCGGATCGTCGGTTGCAGCACCCGCACGTACAACACGCCGTCCCGCAGCCGGTCGGGCATAGAGTTGGCGGCAATAAAGTCGCCCACGATGGCCTTCCACGCCGCGAGGACCTCGCCTTCGCGGACCCGTTCGCCCAGCCCGAGCGTCTGGACCAATTTGCCGAGCAGCGCGCCGACCGGCTGCACCCGGTCGAACACCTTGCGCGGTTCGCGGTAGCCTCGCCACTCGGACAGCACCTTGCTGCCCAGCGAACGGTCGGGATAACGGCCAGCCATGCGCGGAGACGATGGACAGACGTAGACCGTGATCAGACGATGTTCAGTTGCCGTCGGAGCCGATGGCCTCGACCGGACAACCTTCCATCGCTTCCTTGCAGAGCGTGCGCTCCTCGTCGGTGGACGGCTGCTTGTACACGTAGGAATGTCCGCCGTCGTCGTTGCGCGTGAAGTTCGCCGGGGCCGTTTCGCGGCACAGATCGCAGTCGATGCACTGGTCATCGACGTAAAACTCTCCCGTGACGTTTTCGGAGTATTTGTTCTCTAAATCGGCCATAATCTTGTCGAGGCGTACCCTAGGGAATAAGGGGCGGGTTGCAACTTTTTTCACGCCGTCCCCCTTTCTTTTCGCTGGAGGCTGCGGCAGGGTGCGTGCTCTCTAGTCCCCTGCCGCCTCACCCGATGGACACCCTCAATAACCCGTCCGCCTCCACGCCTGCGGGTCGTGTGGACGCTCGGACGGTTCCGGTGGGCAGCCCGGGCGCGCCGCCCCGCCGCTGGCCCCGACCCCGGTGGTGGCAGGTGCTCCTGTTACTAGTCGTCGCGCCGGTCGTGGGCGTGCTGACGTTTTTCATCGTCTGGGCGGGCACGTTCGACATCTCCAAACTCGGCGAGATGCCCCAGCGCGCCACGGTCTACGACTTCGACGGCAACCAGTACAGCACCCTGCGCGCGAGCGAGAACCGGATCGTCGTGCCCATCGACAAGGTGTCGCCGCAGTTCCTGAACGCGCTCGTCGCCCGCGAGGACACCCGTTTCTACTCGCACCACGGCGTGGACCCGCGCGGCATCGGCCGGGCCGTGTTGCGTAACCTGGCGCGCGGCCGGGCGGCACAGGGCGCGAGCACGCTCACCCAGCAACTCGCCCGCAACAGCCTGCCGCTCGGCGGCAAGACGCTCACGCGCAAGATTTTAGAGGCGTTCGTCGCCCTGCGCATCGAGCGGCGCTACTCCAAACGACAAATCCTCGAATTTTACGTCAACCGCATCTACTACGGCGCGGGCGTCAACGGCATCGAGACGGCCAGCCAGACCTACTTCAACAAGCCGAGCGCGAACCTGGACCTGTCCGAAGCGGCGATGATGGCGGGGCTCATCCGCAGCCCGAAGTATTTCTCGCCTCTCAACAATCCCGACGCCGCCGCGCGCGAGCGTAACACCGTGCTCGGACGGATGCAGGGGCTCGGAATGATCACCCCGGCGCAGTTGGACGAGGCCAAGGCCGAGAAAATCCAGGTCAACCGCAACCGGATCAACAGCGTCCAGGAAAACTACGCGATGGAAGGCGTGCAGGCCGAACTGGCGACGCTGCTGACCGACGAACAGGCGGACGCGGGCGGCCTCAAAATCTACACGACCATTGACCCGCAGCTCCAGACGCTC
>CAXTBX010000036.1:17946-41854 GCA_964242205.1 uncultured Chthoniobacterales bacterium | reverse complement strand
ACCACCTACAACCTCGCCGTCAAACAGCGGGCAACACACGGTTGATCACCACCCCTACACTTTCCACCACTGTGGCATTGATTTAAACTTTACCTTCGAGCATCGCCGTGATTATATCTCCCCGCGCTCCGACGTTTCAAATTCCTTCCTACAGCCTCACAGGCGATGTTCTCGCATACCAACGCTGTGGGTTGCAATACCGCTATTACAACGGCAGCGCACTACCTCCCTCTCGCCCCGTCCAAATGTGGACCGGCGAGTTTGTGCACGGTGTATTAGAAGAAGCCTATAGATACTGGTGCCAGCAGGACATTGCATTCCCTTGGCCCTGCAACCCAACCCCGTGGGAGGAACGGCGCGGAGTTGCACCTCAACGGTCATCTTATGATTTGGGTGAAATCGGTGATGCCATTGAATCCCGGCTAACAGCCAGTGGCAAGCAACCGCGTAGCCGCGACACTCGTAGCATTGCTTACAAGCGCGTCGACGCTGCAGTTAATCTACTTGGCCCGCATTTGTTCCCACTGATTACCGCTGCGGAGCAGCGGCTCTCTGGTACCCGGGTTCTACCTAGTTCGACGGGAGTTTGGCGTGGTGGTGCTGATCGCTACGAATTGACGGGTATTGTAGACGTAATATCAAAGCTAAGCCTGATTGATCAACACCGTAATCAGCTTGTAAAACTTCTCGAAGCGGCAATACATAACATGCCGTTGAATAGTGATCTCATTGTTGATTACAAAGCCGAGCGCAGGCCTGGCAAAGTAGACCGCCGTTGGAACAATCAAGCATGACAACTCAGAACGTACGCTTGGCTCCGAGAGACGGCACCGGGCGCCCAAAAGGTAGGGTCGGCAGTGATAGTGTACATCAGTGAATTATTTCCATCGAAAACAGACTTGCGACACTATGTTGCCGAAATCAAGGCTGGAATGGCTGACATCGTACCATCATCCGGTTCAGATGACTATTACGCTCTTACCCGCTGGGACGGTGGCGATGACTTACCACCATTTAGCGACAGCTTCCGGCTACAGCGAGCAATCCGTATCGTTGATGTCTCCAAAGATGCCGTAGACGAAGCACTTACTCGTATTGATGATACCATCACTAGCATCGAACAGTCTGCATTTGACGAGTATCAACACGGTAATATACCCAATCACTGGATAGCTTGTGGTGAAGCACGTGATTGTGTTGCCTGTGATTTCCGTCATTATTGCCCTTCAGTCGCGCGGAGGGATGATCAAAGCCAGCGTTCTCCAGGTAAAGCCCCCCTTGGACCGAGCAAAGATTAACAAGTGACGTAACCTCTATATCTATACGTTTTTGCACCCCTACATTGATAATCACGAAAAAGATTTCGTTTTGAAGTTCCAGCAAGCACTCGATTTGCTAATCTCTGTTTACGGCGGACCATCCCTGCGGAAGTGCTCTCTAAACGTGTACGATATTGCTTAAGCATGCTTACACTTTGGCGCACGAGTTAGGAAACGACTTTATTTTAAGGAAAACGACTTTATTTTAAAGCATCACTCTGTTGGTAGCTGACTTGGGGATCACTCCACTGTTACGCTCTTGGCCAAGTTGCGCGGCTTATCCACGTCGCGGCCCAGGTGCACCGCCATATGGTAGCTCAGCAATTGCAACGGAATTACCGTCAACAGCGGCGACAGGTAGTCTGGGCAGCGCGGGATGTAGATGATGTCGTCCGCGATCTTGTTGAGTTCCTTCTTGCCCTCGGTCGTGATGGCAATGACCGGTCCCTGCCGCGCCTTGACCTGTTCGATACTGTTGACGTTGCTGTCGAACATTGCATCGTCCGGCGCGATGAACACGCTCGGCAGGTCCGGCTCCACCAACGCGATAAATCCGTGCTTGAGTTCCGCGCTCGGGTGGCCTTCGCTCTGGATGTAAGTGACCTCCTTCATCTTGAGCGCGCCTTCCAGCGCCACCGGATAATTGTACTGCTTGCCCATGAACAGCATCCCTTTCGCGCCGACGTACTTCGCGGCGATCTCGCGGATATGGTCGCTGCTCTCCAAAATGCGCGAAATCTGGTCGGGAATCGCTTCGAGTTCCTTGATGATGCGCAGCCCTTCGCTCGTGGACTGGTGCCGGATGCGTCCGAGCAACAACGCCAGCAAGGTGAACACCGTCACCTGCGAGGTGAATGACTTCGTCGCGGCCACCCCGATCTCGGGTCCGGCGTGCATGTATACGCCCGCGCCGCACTCGCGCGCGATGGTGCTCGCCACGTTGTTGCAGATGCCGAGCGTCCGATGACCCTTGCGGATGCTCTCGCGCACCGCCGCCAGCGTGTCGATGGTCTCGCCGCTCTGGCTGACCGCAAAAACGAGCGTGTCCTTGTCCAGCGGCATGTTGCGGTAGCGGAACTCGCTGGCGAAATCCACCTCGCAGGGTAGATGCGCCAGCGCCTCAATGAGGTATTCGCCGACCAGCCCCGCGTGGTACGCCGTGCCGCAGGCCGTGACGATGATGCGGTCCACGTCGCGCAACTCCTGCGCGTTCATGTTCAGGCCGCCCAGGCGCGCGCTGGCGTCGTCCAGCGAGAGCCGTCCACGCAGGCAATCCCGCACGCTGTTGGGTTGCTCGAAGATTTCCTTGAGCATGTAGTGCGGGAACTCGCCCAGTTCCACGTCGTCACTCGTGAAATCGACCTTCGTAACCTCGTAGCTTCCGGTGATGCCGCCTTCGAGCGTGCTGATCTCGAAGCAGTCGCGCTCCAACACAGCCACGTCGTAATCTTTCAGGTAGATGGCGTCCTGCGTATGCGCGATGACAGCCTGGGGGTCGCTGACGAGGAAATTCTCCCCCTTGCCGAGGCCGACCGCCAGCGGCGAGCCGCGCCGCGCGCCGATGACCACGTCCGGCACGTCGAGGTGCAGCACGGCGATACCGTAGGTGCCGATGACCTGCTTGAGCGCCGCGCGGGTGGCGTCGAGCAAGCGCGCTTTGGAATGGCCGCCGCCCGCCTGGTCGTAGAGCTTGCCGATGAGGTGGGCGAGGATTTCGGTGTCGGTCTGGGAGCGGAACTGGTGGCCGGATTCAAGCAGCGGCGCGCGCAGGACCTGGTAGTTCTCGATGACGCCATTGTGGACCAATGCCAGCCGCCCGGACTGGTCAAAGTGCGGGTGGGCGTTCTCGTTGTTGGGGCGTCCGTGCGTGGCCCAGCGCGTGTGCGAGATGCCGACGTGCCCGGCGGCGGGTTGCTCCTTGAGCAAGTCGGCGAGGATCTGGATGCGCCCGGCAGTCTTGCGGGTTTCGAGCTGGCCGCCGTCGATGGTGGCGAGGCCCGCCGAGTCGTAGCCGCGATATTCCAATCGCCGCAGCCCGTCCAGGAGGATGGGGGCTGCGGTTGCCTTGCCGATGTAACCAACGATGCCGCACATAGGGGTGGAGCATAGAACCCGGCGTCGGCGCTGGCAAGGGTGGTCGCCAAGCGGAGGCAGGGTCCGTCCCGGGTGGGCGACCGATCAGGAATGTGCGGTCGCCGTCTGCCGCCGGTGGCTTCGCCGGGCGACGGTTCCCAGCAGCGCGTCCAACCTTTCCAGTAGGTCGTTGACGTTGAAAGGTTTCGGCAGGTAATCGTCCGCGCCAAGGGACAGCAGGCGCTCGCGGCTGTGCGCCATCGCGTCAGCGCTAAGCATCATGATCGGGATGTGGCGCGTGTCTTCACCCGTCTTGAGTTCCACCAGCAGGGCATCGCCGTTCAAGTGCGGCAATTGGAGATCGAGCAGGATCACGTCCGGCAACTTGGCTCGGGCGCAGCGCAACCCGCTCACGCCGTCGATCTCAAAGAGGAAATTCCAGTCCGGGCGCAGCCGTGCCACGACCATCTTGAGGACCTGGACGTTCGACTCGTTGTCTTCGACATAAAGCAGCGTCGGCTTGGCCAAGCCTGCTAGGCCTAGTGTTCGCTTCGCTGGTCGGACGGCTTTCGACGCCACAGATTTTTCACCGCCCGCCATGGGCAGTTCGATCCAGAACATGCTGCCCTCGCCAGGCGTGCTTTCCGCCCCGATGCGACCATTCATCGCCTCCACCAGTTGTTTGGAAACCACCAGGCCCAGGCCGGTACCCTCCACCTTGCCAAACTCCTGGCCCAGGCGCTCGAACGGCACGAACAGTTGCGCCAGTCCCTCGGCGGAAATGCCGTTGCCGTTGTCCGTGACCTTCAGGCGCAGCGATTGCCGATCCTGCCCGTACTCGCAATCGAGCACGACCTGGCCGCCCACCCGGTTGTATTTGATGGCGTTCGAGAGCAGGTTGAGCAACACCTGCCGCAGGCGGCTTTCGTCCGCCAGTACCGCCTTTTGGCAGGGTCCGTGCGTGGCCAGCTTACAGATCACTCCTCGCCCTTGGGCCGTTCTCGCCACGAGGTTGACGCATTCCCGCGCCAGCTTCTGAAGGGAAACGGCGGTCAGCGTCAGGTCGAGTTCCCCGGCTTCCACGCGCGCGAGGTCGAGCACCTCGTCCACCAGCGCCAGCAGGTGCCGACCGCCCTTGATGATCTGGCTCACGCTCTGCCGGTCGTCCCCGTCGAGCGAGCCGAGTTCGAGGATTTGCCCGAAGCCAAGGATGGCGTTGAGAGGGGTGCGCAGCTCGTGGCTCATGCGCGAGAGAAACACGCTCTTGGCAGCGTTGGCTCGCTCGGCTTCCTCCTTGGCCAGCCGCAAAGCCGCCTCCTGCCGGTGGTTTTTGGTGACATCGACGGCGGTGGCGATCCGCAGCCAGCGCCCGTCCGCCGAGCGGCCCAAGTTGGCCGCGCTGAGGTCCCAGACCCTTTCTTCCCCGCCGTCGCAGCGAATGCGCCGGGCGGGGTGCGCGACGGTGCCGACGTGCATGGCGAGGTCCTCCAGGAATCGCCTTTCCTCCTCGCGCGCTTCCTCCGTCGCGTACGCCCGCCGCAGCCAGTCTTCGACGGTCCTGATGTCCTCGGGACGGTAGCCGCTCTGGTGGATCCAAGCGTCGTTGATCAGCAGCACCTCGCCGTCGTCGGTGAACAGCATGATGGGAAACGGCGAGTGCAGGTTCGCCAGCCGGAAACGCTTTTCGCTCTGGCGCAGCGCGTCCCGCTGCTGTTCCTCCTCGGTGATGTCGACGATGATGCCGTCGCAGATGACGTTGCCGTCGGGCAGGCGTTCGGGAATCGAATCGAGACGCACCCAGCGGATTTCGCCGCTTTGCTGGACGATGCGGCCCTGCCAGTGCAAAGGGGTCAGCGTTCTTTTGGTCTCGGCGACGGTGGCCTTGAAAGCTGGCCGATCCTCCGCGTGCACCGCCGTGATCATCCGCTCGGGGTGCGCCTGGATTTCCTGCGGCTCCAGCCCGTACAACTGGCGGCACGCCTCGCTGATGAACGGAAACTCCAGGGTGCCGTCCGCCCGCAGCAGGCATTGGTACACGACACCCGGGGTGCGGGCGGCGATCCGCTGGTAGCGCGCTTCCACGGCCCGCAGGGCGTCGTCGCCGCGCTGCCGGGTGATGGCCGCCGCGAGCACGTTGGCGACGGACTGGACGAAGGACACGTCGTCGTCGTTGAACGCCCGGGCCTCCCTGGTGTAGGCGGCCAGCACCCCGTAACAGGGCGACGGGCAGCTGTCGCCGCCGATAGAGACGTGCAGCCCGCTCACGCCGCCGCAGGCCTTGAGCCAGGGAGAAGGCAGAAAGCGCGGATCGTTCAGCGCGTCTCTGATGATCACGGGTTCGCCCGTGCGCCACACGTAGCCGGCGGCGTGCTGTGGGCCGTCGGGGGCCGCTGCCCTGCCCCGTTCCTCCTCCGGCAGGTTTAGGCCGGCGCGGGTGACGAATTCCTCCCGTTCCGGCACGCGCTCCAACACCCGGCAGAACTCGATCTCCAGGGTTTCGCCGACGACTGCCACCGCCTCGTCCAGCAGCGCGCCCACCTGCGTGCTCCGCAAGGCTTTCAGCCCCAGCTTCGCCACCGCCCTTTGCTGCCGCGCGCGCATCTGCAGCGAGGTTTCCGCCTGCCTGCGCTCGGTGACGTCACGCACCCGTGCCAGCAAATATCGCCCGCCGTGGGTTTCCACCACGGTGCTCCGCACCTCGGCCCAGAAGAAGCTGCCGTCTTGGCGTTGGTAAAGATTTTCTGAGGTCTCCGCTTCACCGACGCCCATTTCCAGCCAACGCTTGTTCCGCTTGGCGGCGGAAAATCCGATTTCGAGGTCCGCGATGCCTGACCGCAAGAACGCCGACTTTTCGTAACCAAACAGACGGGAAGCCGCCGTGTTGGCCTCCAGGAATCGTCCCTGCAGGTCGCAGACGACAATCGCATCGTCCGCCTGCTCGACAATGTGCCGGAAGCGATTTTCGTCGGCGGGAATGCCATTTTCAGGTCGAACCGCGCCGCGGATGCAGCCCCTCCGGTGTGCCTTGGCCTGCGGTGACCGGCGCTTCGACCGTCGGCCTGTCTCCATTGGATTGCCCGCGTCCGGCGTGCCGTTGGCAGGCTGGCTGGAGAAGTTTTCCACGCCGAGTTCGGTGGCCGCCCGGCGTAAAAGCAGTTCATCCTCCACCAGGGCGGCCATTTCCAGCAGCATCCTCCGTTCGGCACGGCTGAGGTGGCGGGGACGGTAGTCGATCAGGCAAAGCGCGCCCAAGGCATGACCCTCGGGGGTGCGCAACGGCGCGCCCGCGTAAAAACGGATGTGCGGTTCACCGGTGACCAGGGGGTTGGCTGCAAACCGGGGGTCGAGCGTGGCATCGGGCACCACCATCACCTCGTCGCCCAACATGGCATGCGCGCAGAACGAAACGTTCCGGTGCGTCTGGCGGGCAGATGATCCCAAGACGGATTTGAACCATTGCCGGTCAGCGTCCACGAGGGTAATCGAAGACATGGGGACCCCGAACAGCCGGGTAACCACGGAAATGATGTGGTCGAACCCATCCTCGGGTGGAGTGTCCAGGATTCCGTAGGAATGTAGTGCGGCTAGCCGGTTTTCTTCGCTGGAGCACGACGATGGGGTCACCACCAGACTTTCGGCTGTCGTCGGCGTCGTGCATGTCCCCGAGCAGGAAATAGGGGAAATACCCCACCAGCGGACGACGAATCTCCGGTCAGGTTCGGTTTCTCCGTCAGGGATTGCACACCGCTTTTCACACCACTTTTCGTGTTGGTTGGGATGCGCTCAATGATGGGGCAGGCGCTCCGCCTGCTGCTCCGGGGTACCTCCCTCACTCCGGCGGGCGGAGCGCCTGCCTACGCACCAAAAGACTCTAGATAAAGAATGTAGGGCACCGGGCTCCGTTGCCCTACACTCAGCAGCACACCGAGGTGAACACCACCGACCGGTGAAACCACGGGAGGGAGCCGGAGTGCTTGGCACGCCCGGAGAAGGCCGCCACGGTCTCCCTCCCCGGGGAACCGGAGGCAGACGCTACTCCTTCCCCGTGGCGGCCTTGTCGCCTTCGGCCTGGGCATCCTTCTCGCTGAGGTACTTGCCTGCCTTGGTCCGGCCATACCAGCGGGATTTCTCACCGTGATAAACGTGGCTCTTGGTGTTCACCCACACCATGCCGGGGCCGCCGCCCGCCGCCTGGGTGGTGTTCGGAGCCTCTTTTTCGGCCTGGGCGGCTGTCTTCTGCGCGCGCGTCTTCTTCTTGGGAGCCGGGCTGGCCTCGGGGGTGGTGGCCGCCGGGCTGGCACTGGCGACGGACGGCGCGGGTGTCGCCGTGGCGTCGGCCTTGGCTTTGGCCTTCGCGGCCTTCTTTTCCGCGCGGGTCAGCTTCGGCGAGGCGGCGGGGCTGGCAGCCGGGGCGGTGGCGTCGCTGGTGGTAGTGGCAGGGCTGGCCGCGGGGCTAGCCGCGTCTTTCTTCTTGTGGTGGTGCTTGGCCGGGGTGGCGCTCGGTGCAGCGGTGGCGGCAGGCGTCGCCGCCGGGGCGGCGGGAGTCTGGGCCGTGGCGAGGGAGGCCATCGCCAGCAAGGCGACCGTGAGGAGAGAACAGGTTTTGATCAGCATGTTGGATGAGTCGTGTATAAACCGTTCGATATTCAAAGTTTATTGGACGTGTGTATCACGGCTCAAAAGGTCGGCGAGCAGACCGTCCAGCCGTTCCTCCAGCGGCGCGGGCAGCTTGCCGTCCTCCAGGTCTTTGGATACGTAAAGAAAGCGCGGCACGATCCAGCAGCGGAAATCCAGCATCAGCGAATTGGCAAACTGCAGCACGGCCATGTAGCTGCCTGCGCCACCCGCCGAGAGCAGGAAACCGACCGTCTTGCCTTCCAGCGCGTCCTTGCCCATGTGCTCGATGTAATTCTTGGCCACGGCGTTCACGTCGTAATTGTAAACGGGGGTGGCAAAGAGCACGTGGGTCGCGGCCTTGGTCTGTGCCTTGACGGCGGCGACTGCCGGGTCGCCCCAGGCGGCGTCGGCACCGGTGAAGGGCAGCGGCGACTCCCGCAGATCGAGCAGCGTGTGGGCGACGCCTTTGGCAGCCAGCTTTTCGGCGGCGAGGTGGGCGAGGACTTGCGAACGCGAGCGCGAACTCAGGCTGGTGGCGACGATGAGGACGTGGGCGGCGGAATTGGGCATGGGTGCGGCAGGGTTGAAGCGTGGGCGGCGCGGGAAACTACCGGCGGGCAGGGAGAAAGCAACGCTCCTGGCCCGGCGCCAGTCCGCGGATAGCAGGCATCGGTTCCAGCTGTAGCCACGGCGCTCTGTCGCTGTGTCTGCCTGCGTGGCGTTCTCAACACGGCGACGGAGCGCCGTGGCTACAGCAAACGATCAACCGACCCTCTTCACGGCAACTGCTGCGTCAGCGCCACGTTGTTCGTTTCGTCGTTTTCCTCGATGGCGTTCTGCGGATCGAGCACGACCAACACGTATTTGCCGCTCGTCGGCCCGAGGTCTGACAGCTTCCCCTTGAACAACACCGGCAACGTGACCTGCTTGCCGTTCTTGCCGATCTTCGGGAAACCCGCGTCCGCCAGTGCCACCGTGCCGATCAAGCGATCCGCGCTCGCCGAAAACGTCTGGTCGGCGGACAGGTACGCGGCGGCCAACACGTTTTTGGCCGGTTTGACCCCGCTGTTTTTGACGGTCAGAGTGCCGGATACCTTGAGCCGCGTGCCCTTGGCGTTGGGACCGGCCTTGACCCCGGCCATGCTGCCGCTTAGGTCCGCGAGTTTTTTGTCCGGCGGCGGGGGCGTGCCGTTGCCGCCGAGCCGGGCGACCCCCGCGCGCGGCTGGCCGCCGTATTCGTCGAGGTTGCCCACGATGAGCGCCTTGCCGTCTGTTTGGAGCGCCACGGCATAGATCGTCGCCAGACGCCCGCTTTCGTCGAACGACGTGGCCCCGTCGTCGAAGCTCGCGTCCAGGCTGCCGTCTAGGTTCAGCCGCTCGACGCTGTGAATCGCGGTGCCCGTAAGATTGGCCAAGGTGCCGCCGATAACGATCTTGCCGTCCGCTTGCTGCGCGAGGCCGTAGATGGCTGAATAGTCGTTGATCTTGGCGTCGAAGCCGAGGTCCAAGCTGCCGTCGGCGTTAAAAATCGCCAGGCTGGCGCGGCTCTGGTTCCCGGGGGCTACCGCCACGAATCGCCCGCCCGCGATGATTCGGCCGTCCGGCAGGACAACCATTGAGTGAATCGTGTCCGTGGGCCGTCCGAAGTTGGCACCGTTGATAATGCTCGGCGCAAAGCCCGGGTCGGCGCTGCCATCGGCGTTGAGGCGGGCCAGGAGGTGCCCGCCCGTGTTGCCGACGAGCACCTTGCCGTCGGCCTGCACCGTCAGCGCGCTGACGTGCACGAGGTTGGCGCTCTCGGCAGGCGTGAAGCCGGGATCGGCGGTGCCGTCGGCGTTGAGGCGCATCAGGTTGTCGCGCGTGGTGCCGTTGGCGAGCGTGGTGCGGAACGCGCCGCCGATCAGGACCTTGCCGTCGGGCTGCACGGCAATGGCTGTCACGTCGATGTTGCTGCCGGGCCGCGTGTAGGTCCCGGCGGGGCCGAAGGCGGCGTCCGTCGAGCCGTCGGCGTTGAGGCGCGCAATTGCGTCGCGGGCCACCCCGCCCACACTGCTGAAAAATCCGCCCACGAGCACCTTGCCGTCCGGCAGGTTGGCCAGGGCCTCGACCCGCGAGTTGATGCCGGTGGATTTGAAGGTCGTGTCGATGCGCCCGGTCGGCAGCAGCCGCGCAAGGTTGCCCGGGCTGCCCTGGAAGTCACCACCGATGACCACCTTGCCGTCAGTCTGCACGACGAGTGCGCGGACGCCTTCCTCGGAGATGAAACCGGTGGGTGTCTCGCGGGGAGCAAAGGTGAGGTCCAGCGCGGCGTCGTTGGCGCGGGCGCGGCCCCCCACGAACAAAAGGGCGGCGAGGGCGGCCCGGCGCAACGCCGGGTTCAGGAAATGCAAGCTACTTGGCATGAGTGTGATGAGAGGATCGTTGACCGGGAAGACTTTTGCTTTCGTCTTAGGATGAAGCCGGGAAAACCGCGAGGAGATTCCAGGGCTGACAATTTATTTCCGGTGGTGCGCCGGGTTGTCCGGGATGACCGCAGGCGCGGGATGGACATTTTTCGATTCCCTCCTTAACTTCCCGCCGTGCGCCAGCTTGATCGTTACGTCGTCCGCAATTTCCTGCTGCCTTTCGTGTACTGCGTGCTCGGGTTCATCGCCGTTTGGCTGGTGTTCGAGCTGGGTAGCAACGCGACCGAGTTCATCAACGGCGGCGTGTCGATCAAAGGCATCGTGCTGTTTTACGCCAGCCAGATGCCATCCGTCGGGTTGATCGTCCTGCCCATCGGGCTGCTGCTGGCGCTGCTGTATTGCCTGGGTCGCATGTCGCAGTCCAACGAGATCCTGGCCATGCTTTCCAGCGGCGTGAGCCTGGGGCGCATCCTCCTGCCGATCTTCTGCATCGGCCTGCTGGTAACTGGTTTAAGCACCGTCCTGAGCTACGCCCCCGCCCCGCGCGCCGACGCCCGGCGCGAGATCGCCGAAGCCGAGATCGAGGCCGGACACAAGTTCGAGCGGCTCAAATACACGCTCGGTTACCTGTTCCGCAACCGCTCGGACCGCCGCCTCTGGTACGTCGAAAAAATGTGGTCTGATCTGCGTAAACCCTTGGAGGGCGTGCAGATCACCGAGCAGAACACCAACGACGACATCACCGACAAGGTGTACGCCGAGAAAGCCGAGTTCGACCACCAGCGGCGAAGCTGGGTGTTCACCAACGCGCGGCTGGTCCACTACACCCCGGCGGGGGACGTGGAGCCGGGGACGCTCAAGAACGTGCCGCGACACGAAATCGACGGGTGGAGCGAGACGCCTTGGCGCATCTATAGTGCTCAGCTCCAGCCGGATAAGCTGACCGTGCCGGAGTTGAACCAGTACCTGCGCATCAACGCCGACCTGAACCGCACGCAACTGGCCCCGTTTCGCACCTACCATTGGGTGCGCTGGGCGCTGCCGTGGGGGTGCTTCGTCGTGGTGTTATTCGCTGCGCCGCTGGGCATTGTGTACCAACGCCGCAGCGTGATCGCCGGGGTGGCGGCGGCGATTGGATTGTTCCTGGGCATCCTGTTTTTCGACAATTTGTTCCGGGCGCTGGGGGGCGGCGACCGGGGGATTAGTCCATTCTGGGCAGCTTGGACTGTGAACTGCGTGTTCGGGTTCATTGGCCTGGTGTTACTGCGTCAGAAGGGGTTGAACCGCGACAATTTACCGTTCACCCCGGCGCGGATCTGGGACTACCTGACGGCGTGAGTGATTTTTTGCGCGGAAAATGCGTTTTAATGCCTGAAAGATGTCGCAGATAACGCAGGCGTCGCAGCTTTTTGCATGAACGAGTGGACCATCCAATCCCGCGCCAACCATTGCGAGGTTAGCGGGGAACCTTTTGCCGACGGCGAGCATTTTTTTACCCTCCTCTACCGGGACGAAAAGCAGGACACCTTGCACCGGCGCGACGTGTCGCAGGCGAGTTGGCGCGCGTTGCAGCGGGACCCGGCGGCCGACGCGCCGTTCTCGTTCTGGCGGTCGAGGTTCGCCGCCCCCGCCCCGCCCGCACCGGAGGCTTTGCCCAAGGCCGACGCCGAGGGGTTGCTGCGGCGGTTCCTGAGCGAGAATCGGCCCGAGCAGCGGCGGGCCGTGTACATCCTGGCTGTGATGCTCGAACGCAAGAAGGTGTTGCGGCCCACGGATACCCGCCTGGAGGAGGAGACGGGCGCGAAGCTGTTGTTTTATGAGCACGCGCGGACGGGCGAAACGTTCGTGGTGGTCGATCCGGGGTTGCGGCTGGATCAGGTGCCGGAGGTGCAGGCGGAGGTGGCGGTTTTGTTGAAGGGCTAGCCGCCGGGAGTTTAACGCGGAGACGCGAAGATACGCGGAGGGCGCGGAGAGGGAGCAAGGGGGCTTTGCGCCTAAATGGATTTGCGGTTAGTTTTGACGCTCCGCCACCATGTTGAACGATCCTGATTTCCCGCTCTTTCTCGCGCCAATGGCGGGTGTGACGGACACCGTTTTCCGGCAGCTTTGCAAGGCGCAGGGCGCGGACGTGCTGACGACCGAGTTCGTGTCGGCGGACGGGATTTTGCACCGCAACGAGCGGACCCGGGAATACCTCGATTTTGACCCGGAGGTCGAAAGGCCGCTGGGCGTGCAACTGTTTGGCGGTGACCCCGACCGGATGGCCGAGGCCGCCAAAGCCGTGCTCGACTGGGTACAGCCGGATTTCATCGATCTCAATTTCGGGTGTCCGGTGAATAAGGTCGTGGCAAAGAACGGCGGATCGTCGCTATTGAAGGATTGTCCGCTGCTGGAGCGGGTGGCTTCGACGGTGGTGCGGGAGGTCGGGCGGAGCCACCCAGGGGTGCCCGTAACCGGGAAGATCCGCATCGGGTGGGACGAGCGGTCGATCAACGCGGTGGGGGTGGCGCGGATTTTGGAGGGGTGTGGAATCCAAAGGCTCGCGGTGCACGGACGGACGCGGGCGCAGGGGTATGCCGGGGAGGCGAACTGGGACGTGATCGCAGAGGTCGCCGCGAGCGTGCGGATGCCCGTGATCGGCAACGGAGACATTGCCAGCGCGGAAGATGTAAAACGGCGGCGGGACACGGCGGGCGTGGCAGGCGTGATGATCGGGCGGGCGGCGATGGGCGCGCCGTGGATCTTCGCGCAGGCGAAGGCGTACTTGGCCACGGGCGTGGTGCCGCCCGAACCGGAGTTGGCGGCGCGGTGGGAGATGGTCGTCGGGCACTGCCGGTCGGCGGTTGCGCGGCGGCGGCACGGCGGCGAGCGCGCGGCGATGGCGTCGATGCGCGCGCGGCTGATGGCGTACACGCGCGGGATGGAGGGCGGACGGCTGTTGCGCGGCCAACTCTCTCACGTCGCGTCGGTGGCAGAGCTGGAGGACATTGCCGCACGGCATCTGGAGGTGACAACAGCGAGCGAGGTGTTGGCGGCGGTGTGAAAGTCGTCCGCAGATTTTCGCAGATTGGCAGAAGTGGAGGCCGGGGCGAGGTGTGGTAACGGTAGGATGCGAATGCTTTATGAAAGACACCGCCGTGATCGTGCTCGCCGCCGGAGGTTCGACGCGGTTGGGATCGGCCAAACAGTTGCTCGTTTACCAGGGGCAGACGTTGCTGCGCAGGGCGGCGGCGACGGCGGTGGAGGCGGCGCAGGGCGGGCCGGTGGTCGTGGTGCTCGGCGCGGGGGCGGAGGCGATGCAGGGCGAGTTGGACGGGTTGGGGGTCGCGGTGGTGGAAAATCTCGATTGGGCGCAGGGCATGGGCGGCAGCGTGCGGCGGGGGGTGGCAGCGCCGGAGGTTAGCCGGGTGCGGGGCGTGTTGCTGACGCTGGGTGATCAGCCGCTCGTCGGGGCGGGTGAGTTGAGGAAAATCGTGGAGGCGGGACACGGCGGGGACGAGGATGTGATCGTCGCGGCGGCCTACGGTGGGACCGTGGGCGTGCCGGTGTGGTTCGGGCGGGCGTATCTTGCGGAGTTGGGCGCGCTGCCGGAGGACGCGGGGGCGAAAGGGTTGCTGCGGCGGCACGGCGGACACGTGGTGGCGGTAGAGATGCCCGCGGCGGCGGTGGATGTGGACACGCGGGAGCAGTACGAGGGGCTGTTGGGGATGGGACGGGTGATCGGGTGATGATGGTTGTAGACCGGACGGGCGAGCGACAGCGCGGGAGAAGAGCGGGTGTGGGCGGAGGCAGGCCACGGACGGCCACAGAGAACCGTCAGGACGTTTTCGGGCAACCCGAGAGAGGCGCGCGTGCTCTGTCGGCAACGGGGCCCGTTGCCCTACAACCGGACAGTCAGGCAGCTTCGCTGCGGAGTGTTCTGCCATCGCGCCCGGAGGTCACGATCCACCCCGGAACCCATTCTTGACGCCGCTCGTGGGAAATAGACATGCTCCGGCGGTGAGTCGTTGGATCTTCATTCTTTTCCTGGCGGCTGGCTATCTGGGCGCGCTGCACAGCGCCGTGGGTGCCGAGATTTCTGAGTTGTACGCCCTTTATCTAGAGCGGGATTTCTTCACGCTCGCGGCACGCCTGCCCGACCTCGACGCGAACGAGCCCCGGCGCGCGTTTTTCGCCGGACAGGTGGACGCTGCTTTTCGGCGCGACGCACAGGCGGAACAGGAGTTGGGGCGGTTCGTCCAGACGGTTGGTGTAGATGGAACGTGGCGGCACGAGGCGCTTCTCACGCTGGGCAACAGCCGGTTGCGGCGCGGCGAATATGCCGGAGCAGCGCGGGCCCTGGCAGAAGGGCTGCACGAGGGTGGCCGGGGGTTGTCCGCCGCGCGGAAGGCGGACGCAGAGCAAAACCTCATCGTGGCGCGGGCGCTACGGGACGTGCCATCGCCAACGACCAGCCGTCGAGGTCCGGTCGTCAAGCTGCCCGTCGACCTGGACAAATTTGGGTGGCTGCACGTCGGCTTGCGCATCAACGGGCATCCGGAGCGCGGCATGTTCGACACCCTGGCCAACGGCAACGTCGCGTCGGAGACGTTTGCCCGGCAACACGGGTTGCGGATGCTCGCTGAGCCGATCAAAATGGAGGCCATCACCGGCCAGGTTTTTGCCGCGCGCGTCGGCGTGGCGGACGAGGTGCAAATCGGCGGGATGAGTTTTCGCCACGTTGTTTTCACGATCCTGCCGAGCCGAAACATGACGTTGGCCGGGTCCGGCGAGGCGTCGAGTTTGATCGTCGGGCTGCCGCTGATTTTGGGGCTGGAGAGAATGCGCTACGACGCCACGCAGAGCCGGTTGGAAGTAGGGTTACCGGGGCAAGCGACGGACGGGAATCAGAACTTGGCCTTTGACGGGTTGGCACCGTTGGTTCGAGCGCGGTATCGCGGTCAATCCCTGCCGTTCGTGCTGGACACCGGGATGCAGCAGACACACCTGGCGCGGCGGTTCGGACAGCGTTTTCCCGGGGCGTTGGCAGGATCGACACCGCGCGCCACGCGGCAGCGTGGCGTGGGCAGCAACGCCACGTTGCAAATCAACGTGGTGCCCACACTGGACTTGAGCGCCGGCGGCTGGCCGAGGAAGTTGCGCGACGTGCCAGCGCTCACGGCAGACCGGGCATTCCTACCGCCGGTGTTCGGGGCACTGGGAGCGGATTTTTGCCGGGACGGGTTTGAACTGGATTGGCGCGCGATGCGTTTTGCAGTGCCGCGCAAGTCGGGCTAAATAGGCGGAATGCAAAAGGTCAACATCAAGGACGTGGCGAAGGAGCCATTTGACTCTCCGAAGGGTAAATTTTCTTGCACCAGCCAGGGGATTTCGCTCGCGCTCGGGCGCGACGACAAATCCCACGACCTGCGCATCCGCCATCCGTTCGACTACGAACTCAACCACGTGCCTCCGGGCAAGGCGATGTTCCCTTACCACTCGCACAGCGCGCAGTCGGAGTTTTACCACGTCGTGTCGGGTCAGGGCAGCGTGCGGCACAAGGACGGGGTTACGCCCATTGGTCCAGGCGACTGTTTTATTTTTCAACCGGGCGAGCCGCACCAGATCATCAACGACGGCACGACGGAGGACCTGGTGTTTTTCGTCATCGCGGATAATCCCGTCGGGGAATCGTGCTATTACCCGGACAGTGGCAAATGGCTCGTGCGCGTGCCCGAGCGACGGCTGCTGCGGTCGGAGGGGCTGGATTATTTCGACGGGGAGGAGTAGGGCCGCTTGCGGCGGAAGGTTCAAGCAGACAGAGAGATCTGGATATACAATCACACACCCGCGAACTCCGGCACGGCGGCGGGGCGCGGGGCCAGGTCGGCGTCGGTGTCATCGCCGGTGCCTTGGCGCATCCCGCTGCGGTCGCGTGCCAAGATCAGGTACACCGACGGCACGATGAAGAGCGTGAACGCCGTGCCGATGATCATGCCCGTGACGAGCACCCAGCCGATGGAGTTGCGCGCGCCCGCGCCGGGGCCGCGCGCCAGGATGAGCGGGAAATGACCCGCCACCGTCGCCACACTCGTCATGAGAATGGGCCGCAGACGGGTCGCCGCCGCGTTGACCACCGCCTGGAACTTGTCCAGACCTTCCTCCTGCAATTTGTTGGCGAACTCGACGATGAGGATGCCGTTTTTCGACACGAGACCGACGAGGGTGACGAGGCCAACCTGGGAGTAGATGTTGATCGTCGTCAGACCCAGGAACGTAAAGGCCAGCGCACCCGCGAGCGCGAGAGGCACCGAGCCGAGCAAGATGATGAGCGGATCGGAGAAGCTCTCGAACTGCGCCGCGAGCACGAGGAAGATGAGCACCAGCGAGAGCGCGAAGAGGCCGCCGAACTTGCTGCCCTCGACGCGCAATTGGCGCGAGGTTCCGGCGTAGTCGATAACGTAACCTTTCGGGAGGATTTTTGCCGCCTCGTCCTCCAGCACCTTGAGCGCCTTGTCGAGCGTGACGAAGGGGAAGATGACACCTTGGATCTTGATTGAGTTGAGCTGCTGGAAGCGGCTGAGCTGGCGCGGCTCGGCGGTCGTCTTGATGGTGGCGAAGGTGGCGAGCGGGACAAGATTCTTGCCGCCGCCGCTGACGTAGAAGTTCTCCGCCTGATCGGCGTTGAGGCGTTCGGCGCGCGTGACCTGCGGGATGACCTTGTAGGAGCGGCCCTCGATGGAAAAGCGGTTGACGTAGTTGCCGCCGAGCATCGTGGAAAGGTCCGCGCCGACCTGCGAGAGGTTCAGGCCGAGGGAGGCCACTTTGTCGCGGTCGAAAACGATCTGTGACTGGGGCTGATCGTACTTGAGATCGAGCAGGGAGAACGGGCTGGTGCCGCTGGCCATGAGCTTGGCCTGGAGCTGCTTGCCGAAGGTAAGCAACTGGCGCGGATCGCCCGTGGAGGCGACGACGAATTCCAGTTCGAAATTGCTGCCGCCCGGGAGCGGCTGCGGGGTGGCCACGATGGCACCGATGCCCGGGATCTTGGAGGCCTTCATCGTGAGGTCGGTCTGCACGTCCTGGGCCGTGCGGGTGCGTTCGCTGAAAGGCTTGAGCACGACGCCGGAGAAGCCCGCGCCGTCGCCGGCGGGGTTCGTCAACTGGAAGATGTGGTCGCGCTCAGGGGTGGTGGCCAGCACGTCCTCGCGGAACTTTTCGGTGTAGCGGACGGTCTGGTCGAGGGTGGAATTCGGCGCGGCCTGGACGATGCCGAAGACGACGCCCTGATCCTCCTTGGGCGCAAGTTCTTGGGAAGAAAGGAAGTAAAAGGGTATCAGCAGAAGCACGCTGATGCCGGCAACGGTCAGGGTAACGACGCGGAAATCCAGCGTGCCGACGAGCAGGCGCGTGTAGAGGTTCTTGATGCCGTCGAAGCGGCGGTTGAGCCAACCGGCAAAGCCGCGCTCGCTGTCGCCGCTACGCAAAAGTTTTGACCCCATCATGGGCGAGAGCGTCAGCGCGACGACGCCGGAGACGAACACCGCACCCGCGAGCGTGAAGGCGAATTCGCGGAACAGCGCGCCGGTGAGGCCGCCCTGGATGCCGATGGGCGCGTACACAGCGGCGAGGGTGATCGTCATGGCGATGATCGGGCCGACGAGTTCTCGCGCGGCGAGCAGCGCGGCCTGGAAGGGCGCTTGGCCCTCGTGGATGTGGCGCTCGACGTTTTCGACGACGACGATGGCATCGTCCACCACGAGGCCGACCGAGAGCACGATGGCCAGGAGCGTGAGGAGGTTGAGCGTGAAGCCGAAGGCGAGCATCAGGAACGCCGCGCCGACGAGCGAGATCGGGATGGCGATGACGGGGATGAGCACGGAGCGCCAATTGCCCAGGAACAGGAAGATGACGCAGACGACGATGATCAGCGTCTCCGTGAGGGTGTGGACGACCTCGCTGATGGCGTTCTCGATGTACTTGGTCGAGTCGTAGGGGACACCGACCTTCATCCCGGCGGGGAGCGATTTTTCGATCTCGGGGACGAGTTTGCGGACGGCGTGGACCACGTCGAGCGTGTTGGAAGTCGGCAGCGACCAGACACCCATGAACGTGGCTTTGGAGCCGTCGAACTTCACATCGGCATTGTAGTCCTCGGCACCGAGTTCGACGGTGGCCACGTCCTCCAAACGGATGATGGTGTTGCCGTCGCGGCGGACGACGAGGTTGCGGAACTCGGCGGCGCTGCGCAGGTCGGTGTTGGCGACGAGGTTGACGGAGATCATCGAGCCCTTGGTCGCGCCGACGGCGGAGAGGTAGTTGTTGCCCGCGAGGGCGGTGCGCACGTCAGTGGGCGAAACCTTGAGCGAGGCCATCTTGTCGGGCTGGAGCCAGACGCGCATGGCAAAGGTGCGCGCGCCGAGGATGTCGGCGCGCTGGACGCCGCTGACGGCGGTGATCTTGGGCTGGACGACGCGCGTGAGGAAGTCGGTGATCTGGTTGGGCTCCAGCACGTCGGAGTAGAAGCTCAGGTACATGGCCGCGATCTGGTCGTCCGTGGTCTGGACGTTGATGACCGGGGCCTCGGCCTCGGGCGGGAGGTCGTTGCGGACCTGGGCGACCTTGGCCTGGATCTGGGTCAGGGCGGCATTGGTGTCGTAGTTGAGCTTGAGGTGGACGTTGATGGTGCTGACGCCCTGGGCGCTGGTGCTCTCCATGTAGTCGATGCCCTCGGCGCTGGCGATGACGCGCTCCAGCGGGGTCGTGAGGAAACCGCGCACGAGGTCGGCGTTGGCGCCGACGTAGGCCGTGGTGACAGAGATGACGGAGAGGTCGCTGCGCGGGTACTGGCGCACGTTGAGCGAACGGATCGCCTGGTAACCCGCTAGGAGGATGACGAGGTTGATGACGATGGCCAGCACGGGCCGGCGGATGAAGAGGTCGGTGATTTTCATGGCGGCGGAAGGAAGAGATTCAGCACAGAGGGCACGGAGAGGTAGGAAGGGGTGGTGGGAGAGGCCTGCTACGGGTTGGCGAGGATGGGCAGGACGAGGCCGGAGGGCTGGGCGGCGTTGCGATAGACGCGCTCGGTGGCGGGTTGGTAGTCTGCCGGTTTGGCGTCGGGGATGTTGACGAAGGTCTGCGGGTTGCGGTCGGTCAGCGGAAACCAACTGCTCTGCACCTGCACCATGAGGCGATGACCGCGCCGGAAAACGTGGTCGATGTCGGGCATCGTGAAGTCGATGGTTTCCACCTTGTCCGGCGTGAACGGTTCGGGCCGCTCGAAACCATGGCGAAACTTACCCCGAAACGGCTCACCCCGGACGAGCTGCTGGAAGCCGGACATCTCCACGCCAGGCACGCCTACGTCCTTAGGCACGGGCGCGTTTTCCTCGCCCTTCGGCGTGAAGTCCGGTGGGTACACGTCGATCAGCTTCACGTCGAAATCCGAGTCCGTGCCGCTCGTGGATACGAACAACTTCGGCGAGACGGGACCGGCGACGGTGAGGTCTTCTTCCAGGGGTTCGGTCTGGTAGGTGAGCACGTCCGTGCGCTTGGCGGCGAAACGCTGGTCGGCGACCATGTATTCCTTCGGCACGGCCAGCGCCGTGTAGCCGACGAAGGGCACAGGTTTGGCCGGGTCGCTGACGTACTCGTCGCGGGCGTCGGACGGCGCGTTGGCGGCGGGCGGGTTCCAGGCGAGCGCGCCGCCGGATTGGAAGTAGAGCGTTTTGTTTTGCACGCCGGGCGGCGGCCAAGCCGGGTAGCGCCGCCAGACGTTCGTACCCGTCTCGAAAACTGTGGCCCGGGCGAGCTTTGCGTCGGGCTTGTCCTTGAGATATTGCTCAAAGAAGGGAAAGACAATGTTTTTGTTGTAGTATTCGGAAGTGTTGGCCGCGAAATCGACGTGGCCGAGGCGGTGGCCATCGTAGCGCGCCCAGCCGCCGTGGACCCAGGGGCCAATCACCAAGCCGTTCCAGATGCCGGGGTTCTGCTCGCCGACGGACTTGAACACGGTGAACGGGCCTTGCAGGTCCTCAGCGTCGTACCAGCCGCCGACGGTCAGCACGGCGCAGTGGATGTTGCGCAGGTGCGGGGCGAGGTTGCGAGCTTGCCAGTAGTCGTCGTAAGTCGTGTGGCGCGCCTGGTCGCTCCACTCCCAGATCACGTCTTTGTCGAAAAACTTATCGAGGTCGCTGATCGTGCCGTGCTTGAGGTAAAATTCGTAGGCGTCTTCCGTGCCGTAGTCGAAAGGCGGCCATTTCTTCGGTTCGGGCGTGGGGTTGTGCTGCGGCTTGAAGCTGCTGTAGAAATTGAACGTGGCGTTGAGCATGAACGCGCCGCCGTGGAAGGTGTCGTCGCCCATGAAGATGTCGGTCATCGGGGCCTGGGGCGAGGCGGCCTTGATGGCGGGATGCGAGTCGATGATGCTCGCCGACGTGAGGAAGCCCGGGTAGCTGATGCCCCAGATGCCGACCTTGCCATTGTGGTTGGGCACGTTCTTGAGCAGGAACTCGACGGTGTCGTGCATGTCGCTGCTGGTGTCCACGTCGGTGCCCTGCTTATGGTCGTTATGCGGGAACATCTCGATGAACTTGCCCTCGGATTCATAACGTCCGCGGATGTCCTGGAAGACGAAAATGTAGCCGGCGCGGTCGAAGTCGTCGGAGGGACCGAGGCGCCTGGTTTCTGGCGGGTAGTGATCGACGCCGTAGTTGCGCGAGCCGTCGCCCCCGTCCCCCACGGAGACGCTGTAGGGCGTGCGGTTGATGAGAAAGGGGTAGGTCGTGGACTGGTCCTTGGGGACGTAGACGACGGTGAAGAGTTTCACGCCGTCGCGCATGGGGACGCGGTACTCGTACTTGGTATAGTTTTCGCGCGAATTCAGCGGTTTTTCGCTGGCGGCCTTGTCGCTCGTGGAGGCGGCGGGCGGCGTCTGGGCGTGAAGAGAAAGACCAGATGCCAATAGCAAGGCGAGGGCGGCGATGAAGCGAAAAAACAGCATAATTCAATTCTGTGACTGCGATTGCTGCGATGTTTGCGGTGCCTCCGACGGCGGAAGGTCCTTCGACTGCGTTCGTTCCTCACTCCGCTCAGGATGACAACGCTTTTTACTCGACGCTTTCACGTGTGGGCAGTGCCACGGACGGCCTCGGAGAGCCGTCAGGACCTTTAGCTTTCCTCCGGGTTCGGGTTTTCCTCCGCGCCGGGCTTGACGCTGTTGTTGATCTGCACCGCACCTTTGTTTTGTAGCTTGAAGACCCCGCTCGTCACAACCTCCTCGCCCTCCTTCAAGCCCGACAACACGGCCACGAGGTCGCCCTTCGTCTCGCCCGTCTTGACGAAGCGCTGGACCACCGCCAGCGGCAGCGTCTTTTTCTGGCCGGGCTTCTTCACGTCGTCCACCTGCAGATCCTTGGTGATCACGAACACCGAGTTGCCGTAAGGCGCGTAATAGATGGATGACCCTGGCACGGGTAAAATATTGTTTTCCGTGGGCAACTGCACGTCCACCGTGGCAAACATCCCGGGGCGCAGCTTGCCATCCGGGTTAGCCAGCGTGGCCTGCGCCTGCACGTTGCGCGTGCTCTCGTCCACCAGCGAATTGACCGCCGTCACCTTGCCCTTGAAGGTCGCGTCGCCCGTGGCGTCGGTGTGGACTTCCACCGCCGAGCCGACGTTGAAATCCTTCAGGTTCTGCTGCGGCAGCGAGAAGTTGACGTAGATCGGGTCCATCGATTGCAGGGTCACCACCGGGTCGCCGCTGTTGAGGTACTGGCCCAGGCTGGCCTTGCGGATGCCGAGGAGGCCGTCGAAAGGCGCGCGGATGGTCTTGCGGTCGACGGCGGCACGGGCGTTGGAGACCATCGCCTCCATCTGGCGCTGGTTGGCCTCGGCGTTGTCAAATTCACTTTGCGAATTAGTATTTTTCTCGCGCAGATCGCGTTGACGCTTGAGTTGGTAAACGGCCAGATCGCGCTGAGCCTGATTGGCTTCGAGCTGGGCCTGTTCCTGGTCGGTGACGAGCCGCACGAGGATGTCGCCCTTCTTGACAGCCTTGCCGCTCTCGAAATTGAGTTCCTTGACGATGCCCGGCAGGTCGGCGCTGACCGTGACGCCTTGCACGGCCTCCAGCGAACCGACGGCGTGCATGCTCGGCAGCCATTTCGTGGCGTGAACGACGCTCGTGGTCACGGCGACGGGCGGCGGATCGAAAGCCCCGCTGTCGGCGAGTTTCTTCATGCCCATCACCCCGCCGATGAATTTGGCGGCGAACACGTCGATGATGATGAGCATCACTAGCAGCGCACCCAGGAGCCACGCGACGACATACACGTGAGCCCGCGCCCGGGGCGCGACTTCGACGAGGTTGCCGTGGGCATGACCCGGTTTATTTGACGGCGGCTGGGCCGCGCGACGGTTTTCGTAAACGGGTGCCGTGGCCGGTTCGGGCAACGTCGGATCTTCGGAGAACGAGACTGGCATGGGTTGGTAGCGGTTATGAGCAGGACTGACTTACGGCGGCGGAAGCGGTTTCATCAACCAGGCGGAGCAGGTCGTCAACGATGCGCTGACGCTCCTCGGCGCGATAGGGACTGATCTGAAGAATTTCCAGCAGGCAGAGGCCATCTACGGCCAAGGAGACGACGGCGGTGCGCGCGAAGGGCAGCGCCATGGCAGCGGAGTCGGCAGAGTCGGTGGGGGGAGCGGTGAGGCGTTCGAGACGGCGGCGGTGGGCGGCGCGGATGGGTCCGAGCAAGCGCGGGTTGTGGGCCAGGGCGGCGAGCGTGCTGCAACCGCTGCGCTGGTCCTTGTCCTGGCACTTGCTGTTCGCGGAGAGCACGAGCGCCTTGAGGGCGCGGCCCGGGCCGGGCGGCAGGGCGGCAAGCGCCCGGGACTGCATTTCCTCGAAATGGCGCATGTGGCGATCGAGCATGGCTTCGAGCAGGGCCTCCTTCGTAGGGAAGTTGTAGAGCAGGCCCCCCTTGCTGATCCCGGCGCGCTCGGCCACGGCGTCGAGCGTCAGGTGGGCCGCGCCATCGGCGGCAGCCACGGCCTCGGCGGCGTCGAGGATAGCCTCGCGGGAGCTGGGACGACGCGGGGCGGCGGCGGGGTCTCCCGGCAGGAGACGCGGGGTGGGCGGCGCGGCGGGGGAGAGGGAGACGGCCATTGGTAAACGTCGTTAAGTACCGTCCAGCCGGTACAGTTTGCAAGTGATTTTTGTGGCGGGTGGCGTGTAGTGCGGCGCGCGCTTTGATAAAAATTGGCGGCGCTTTGATAAAAAACGCACTTGCAGCCAATTTGCAGCGCGGTTGCACCGGTCGTGCAAAACTCAGTCTGACACTTCCTCCTTTCCGCTAAAAGCCCGAATCGTCCGCAGGAAGTGTTTCCACGTCACCACGACGCGCTCAGCCGCCGCCATCCGGGCAGCGCCTTGTAAATAGGTAATCAGCAAGCCCACGCCATCGTCGGCGGCAAGCTCTCGGACCTGCGCGGGCGGCGGAACAACATCCT
>CAXTBX010000036.1:0-17936 GCA_964242205.1 uncultured Chthoniobacterales bacterium | reverse complement strand
GGCCGCATGCAAATCGTGTCGAGCGCTTATCGTGGCGGCAAGCTGCCGCGCGTGGACGAGGGCCGTGGCGGGTACTTCATCCCCAAGCCCAAAGTGCTCCGCATACGCGAAAATACCCGCGTCTGACACTACGTTTGGCAGCATGATTTTCGGCAGCGCGCGGCGGCGAAGCTGGCGCAGCCAACGCGCGTTCGGTCCGCTTTCAACTTCGCGCATCGCTTCGTTGGTTCCACACAAGACCAGGCCGCAACCGGACGTGTCGAAAATCTCACGCAAAAACTCCACGGTGGAAAGCCGGTCGCACATCGTGCGCGTCAGCGTGATCTGCTGTAGCTCGTCAATGATGAGCAGCATTCCGGCGTCGAAATGCGCGACGATTTCGGCCCGCAGCCCCGTCGTGCTTGGCCGGTGCGTATTCAGATAGCAGGCGCGCCCGAGCAGCTCCACCGTCAGCCGTAACGGAGCTTCCGTGGGCAACCGCAGATAGCGGGTGTTTTCGGTCGTGCGCGCGTACTCTTCGAGGTTCTTGCTTTTGCCGATCTGGCCGTCTCCAAAGAGCAGCGCAACGCGCTGGTAAGACCGCGCGTGGTCGCACACTTGTCGGATGCGCTTGGTCAGCTTCGTGGTGATGAAGCCGGGCCGCCCGATGCTCTCCCGCGCCAGCACGAGCGAGCGGTAAGCCACGATGGCGGCCACCACGTCGGGCAGGCTGCCGTTGAACCGGCCCCGGTAGATGGCGTAGAGCATCTGTTGGTTGAACACGCCGCCGGGCCGTGCGCGCCGCAGGTGGGCAGCCAACCCGTCCAAATCGAATTGATGGTCCCGGCCATGCTCGAAAAGCCAGACGAGCGCCCCGGCCTGTTCGCGCGGCAGCATGGCCACCGCGCGTTTGACCTGGTTGCCGTTGAACGGAATGCCCGAGCCGCCGCCGACGTTGACCAGGCCGGTGCCGTCCATCTCTTCCGACGTGGATTCTGTTGCCGTGGTCATCGTTTAGAGCAAGTCCAAGTCGGAGGAAGGTTCAGCCGCGAAGGGCAGCGCCAGAGGCGGCGCGGGGGATGCGGGAAGGGCAAACGTGTCGGCATCGAGCATGGCCGCGTCCTCGGCAGCCTGGAGGATGGCCGCCGCGCGCCGATCCGTGGCGGACGAACGGCCCGTCAACAGCGCCGCGTTGTTTTCCTGCATGGCGAGCATCCGGCGCGTCTGGCCAGCGCCACGCCGCGCGAGGTTGTTCAGACAGGCCGATTGATCCTCCCGGATGTAGGCAAGTCGGCGGTTGGCCTCGCCCCGATCCAGCCGGGCGACGCGGTCCCACAAAGGGGCCGTGCCGAGGTAGCGCAACGCGCCGTCGCAAACGATCAAAGATTCCGCGTCGAAAGGGTTCAAAAACACGCTGTAGCGTTCGCCGGTCCGCACGCCTCCCTGCCGGATGAGCACGCTGGCGTCAAAGTGCAGCGGTTCGGCGGCCACCGTCCGATCCTTGAGGATGAAAAGCCGGTTCGCCTCGCACCGCTCGCCGTGGCGGGCGTCGTCCGTGTTCAGCAACATGAGCAACGCGTGGTCGGGCACGGTGACAAGCTCCTGCCGCCCCGCCTCCCATACTTCCTGCGGCGAGAGTTTGCGCGTGCGCCAAAGGCCCGGTGTGGCTTCGATCCGGGCGTGAAACTCCGCCCGCTGGCGCGCGTCCATCGCCTGCAAACCGGCCTCGGCGTTGATCCATTGCTGGCCATCGAGCGAGAGCCGGTATTCGTGGACGATGAACCCGCACCGCTCCCACCCTTCCAACTCGTGTTCGGTGCGCGCGTCGATCAACCGGTGAATCTCCCGCGCGACGGCCACGAATTCCCGCCAGTTGAGAATCGGGTATCGCAGCCGGGCGGCAAGGTCGGGCGGCAGCACCAGCGCCGCCTGCAAATACTTTTGGTTGTACCGGTCCAGCCCATAGTCGATGCCGTCCGGGATGGCAAGCATGAGGGTGTCCGCCGAGGCGGAGGTTCGTGAGGATGGGTTCATGGGTCGTGTCGTGGGTTGGGTGGGTGTGGTGAGTCGAATGAGTAGAAACTGGCCAACCTCTGCGGCGCTGACGTTGCGTGACAGGTAGCTGCCCCGGCCCACGAAGTGCAGCAGAGCGGTCTGCACGTCCATGCCCGACATGATTTGCCCGGCCTTCCCAAGCGGGTCCACGTAGAACGGCCTGAGTGCTGTTTCCACCTCTGCCTTCAACTGATCGAACAGCGGCAGGCACACCCCGGATCACTTCGGCGGCGTTGCGCACAACGTTGCTTCCCACTTGCCGGTTTTGCTCAAAACACCCAGCGGCTTCCCGGATGCGTGGCTCCATCAGGTCAAGCTGGGTTGTCAGCGTGTTCAACTCGGCAGCGTGTTCCCGCGAGTGCCCGCCCGTGGTGCGGATGGTGGCAATCTGCGCTTCCAACTCCGCTTTTTCGTCTTCGAGCGTGGCAAGGCGCGCCCCGCCCTTGTCCAATGCGGCGACAACTTCGGCGAGTTGTCCTTTGATGGTTACGAGTTGTGCGCGTTGCGCGGCAGAAATGGGATTTTCAAGTTTCATGGGTGATTGGGTTGGTGGTCTGGAAAAGCGTCGGAAAATGTCAGGCTGCCAGCGGCGCGGCGGGCTGGCCCGGCAGCCGCCACACGTCGCCGCCGTCGAGAATGGCTTGGAGGGTCTGGCTCAGTTCGGAGGTGAGAAATTCCAGGTCTTCCGCCGTCGCCGTGCGCGAGACGTGCAAGCCCCGACTCAGGAAAGTTTGCAGCGCCGCTAACTCCGTGCGGTTCGTCGGCAGCAGCGCCGCCACCGCCCCGGCAGCATCCATGCAAAAGGGTTGCAAGGCGGATTCCAGCCCGCGCTTGAAGTGA
This sequence comes from uncultured Chthoniobacterales bacterium, assembly GCA_964242205.1. Lineage (GTDB taxonomy): Bacteria > Verrucomicrobiota > Verrucomicrobiia > Chthoniobacterales > SZAS-18 > CAHJWO01. The sequence continues at coordinate 15,062 of CAXTBX010000036.1, read as the reverse complement.
TCCACCAGCGGCCCGGCGATTTCGCGCACCACGCTGCCCGCCAGCCCGATGGCCGCGACCGCCGCCGCCCGCGCCTCTTCCATTTCCCCTTTGCGGGTCTGGCAGACGCCCTTGATGGCGGCAAGTTGCGCCGCCAGCCGTGTGGCCGCGTCTTCGGAGACTCCGAGCCGGTAACGCGCCGCGCCGACCTGCCTTTCCAGCGTCGTGCGGGTCGCCGTCGCCTCGGCGAAAGCCGCAAGTTTCGCCTCGAACTCGGCGTGCGCGCTGCCGAGTTGATCCAGCGTGGCGCTCGCCCGCTGGCGTTGCGCGTCGGTCAAAGGGAGGGAGAGTTTCATTTGCGGGGGATAGGACGGGGAAGATGCTTGGCTTTCTTCCGGGCGGCGTTGACCTGGCGTGTCGCTTCTGCGAGCAGACCCGCATAAGCATCAAACTGCTCTTCGGAGAGTAACGCCCAAGTCTGTTCCTGGATTACTTGCGACTCCAAAAAATGCCCGGACAGTCGATAAGCCTCTTTCACCCCATCTAACTGGTCGGCCATTCGTTCCTCGTCGGTGACTTCGTGGGCGTCCGCTTGCTTGTCCGTTTTATCCACCGGGTTGCGGCAGTGAGCCGTTAGGGTCCCGACCATGGAGCCGCTTTTCTTCTTTGATGGCTTGAAGCGATGTGATGTTGCTCTCCGCAGTCAATCCACAGTTTCGCGCGCCCTGCATGTATCGCTCAGCACGGCGGCGGTCGATAGGATGCTGCTGAGATTCCAACCATTTCCCGAAGCCATTTTCTGCCGATTCAAAACGCCCGGTACTCCCTTGCGACACCGTGTCGCACACGGTGAATGGCATGAGCCTTGAGCAAGTAAAAACCGGCTTCAACGTACAAATAAACCAGATGGAGTTCGCGCCCGGAAATGAGCTTGTTCAAACGGACTAAATGATGACTGCACCTTTCTAGTTGTTCTGTTTGCTGGATGGTGAGCGCGGCAGGGGTAGCGACGGGAGCCAGCAACTCGGCATCGATAGCGTCGATGTCAGTGGGAGATTGATCTTGGCTCATGGTTTTCGATTTCATGCGTCCGTCGAGGCGATGAGCAATGTCACCGCACGCTTGCCTAATCTCGTTTCGGAAGGCATATAGGGTAGATATATATCTCTACCCTTTAACCCTGTAAAGACATTTGCCTCCTTCTTTATGTCTCCGATAATTTGCCGTGTGCCCCGCAAAGCAGAACCACCGGAAAGAGAATTGGCGATTTGCCAGCGCCTTCGTGCTTTTAGGGAGAGCACCAAGATTCCCCGCACGGTTTTCGCGGCGGATTCAGGGATTGTTGGCGCACGTCTCTTAAACTGCGAATTGGGCGTCACTCCGCTCAGTTACGGCCTCTTCAAAGCCATCAACCGGCGGTTCTTCGTTCGGCCTGATTGGCTGGTTTATGAATTGGGCGCCGTGACTACTTCGCGCCCGTTCGATGACAGTGAATTTAGCGATCAAATCCAAGACCGGGAGTTGCTGAGCACAGTCTGTGACCGTCTTTTCAAGAGCCGCTTTGAGGATGAGGCCCAAAAGGCAAACCAGACCTACTTTGGCCCGGATGGCTTCGTTGAACGTCTCGCCTTTCTGCTTGACGATTTCAACGATCCCGAGCGCAGAAAACTGATCCCTGAGGATGTGATCGCACGATTTGCCGATTCTTTAGAAAAGGCTGCTCGGCTGGTCAAAGCGAGCGTAGCGCAAAGCAAAAACGTGCAAAAAATCGTGCGTCGCACAGCTACTCAAAGGACGAAAAAGAAGCGTGGCACTTGACAGCCCTCTTGCATCCTAGCATGCTGCAAACGCCGTTGCGAAAACAACGGTAGCCACACTCACTACCGGCCTAGTAAACCGGAGGCTTCAAAGTCGAGAGAAACAAGCCGTTTTCTGCTATAGCGCACCGGGTACTGCCGCGCGCTGAAGGTGTTTTCGCACCACCGCAGGAAACGGCTTCTTTTTGTCTATCGCGTAACGCGATCCAACACCCACAGCCAAAACGCGAAGAGCACCGGGACGGCAATCCCGGTGCTCTTCAAATCGAAACCATGAGAAATGTCACTCGCTCTGGTGCCGGGACTCTGCGCCCTGCTACCGCCCTCGTAAAGTCCAAAACGGAAAAAAGTTTCCGCGCCTCAAAGCAGCCGGTTCACCATGTGTCTCACGCGAGACACGCGGCCCCGGCAACCAAACCGCCCCGCCCGATCCCGCCGCCCCCGGCCATCCCAGCGGAATCGGAAACCTTCACCTTGGAACTCGTCCGCCCGGTGGGAACCCCGGCGGTGGAAGAGAAGCGCGGGCAGGTCGCCATGCAGCAGCAGTTCAACCCGCCCCCGCCCGGCCAACCGTGGGAGCACTTCCTCACTGTCAGGCTGGAGCTTGGCGACCCCTATGAACTCCGCTTCAATAGGCGGCTGGCAGCCAGCCAGGAAGGCGATGGCTGGCAGGGCCGGGCGCGTTCGGTGCTCACGATTCGCGCCACGGCCTCGGTCGGCCTGGTGGGCAGCCACCACGACATCGGTATCCACAAGCCGGTGGACGGGCGCAACGTCCACCCGATCTTGTTAGTGCCCGTCTCGGCGCTCCACGCCGTTTTCATGGAAGTGGACGGGCGCGAACTGGTGAATCTGCCCGCGCCGTAGAGTCGAACCACCAGCGGCAGACGCAAAGCGCCGGGCGGGGAAACCTGCCCGGCGCTTTCGTTTGGCCGGTGTGGAGAATTCTTCTCGCAACCGACAGGAACTTCCCCAAAAATAGGTCATGGACGGCGAGAAAGATATTCTTATTCCGGGATTTGGCTTGGCGGGTTATCGCAGCTTTGGCCCAGAAATTCAGCGAATCGGACCGTGCAAGAAAATCAATTTAATCATCGGGCAAAACAACTCGGGAAAATCGAACATTCTGCGCTTCATCCAAGACTACTACAATCAAGTCGCCTTGGCGGCTGTCGGCAATCTGATCCCAAGATCCTTTGAGAAACAAGAGAGGTATCGCTCAGGAACTCTGGTGACACCGAAATTTAGTTTCCTTTTGCAACCTTCAGATGAGGATTACAGCCGATGGGCCACGATCTACGGTCAATACGCGAGTGACCACTTAGCGTCGTGGGCAAAACGGGCCTTCAGGGCAGAGTCTGACAAGCGATCACTCGACTCTTTGTGGCTTGATACGGAACTACCCCCCGGTGCGAATCGAACTTATGTCAGCCAAAGCATGTTCAAAAAATTCGAGAATGATCCTGATCTCATTGTCAGACTTGGAGGCTTCGTGGAACGGCTCAGCCACGAGACTTTAAGATTTCCCGATTCCGTAGGGTACATCTTGTCTCATTTCGCGAAGGAACTCGTTAAAGCAGACATAAAATGCATTCCTATTAAGGCCCTGCGTCAGGTCGGTGATTCCGAATATGATGGCAAGGATTATGATGGAGCGCAGCTTATCAAGCGGCTCGCTCATCTTCAGAATCCGAACGATGATGAGCAGGAATTAAAGCTCAAATTTCAAGCCATCGAAGCGTTCTTGCAAGATGTGGCTGAAAGGCCTGATGCGAAGCTCGAAGTGCCTCACGACCGCAACACTTTGATCGTGCACATGGATGGTCGATCCATGCCCATTGAGAGCCTTGGCACCGGCATTCACGAGGTCATCATTATGGCCGCTATTTGTACGGAGCACAGCCAGCACGTTATTTGCATCGAAGAGCCGGAGGTTCATCTGCATCCAGATTTGCAGAAAAAGTTCCTGCGCTACTTGGAAAAGCACACGGACAACCAGTATTTTCTGAGCACCCACTCAGCCCATCTGCTTGACCATCCAGGAGCGGCTATCTTCCACGTTTCATTCACCGAGAACGGCTCCCAAGTTGCCCCGGTGGTCGAGTCATCTAAGCACTTTGCGCTCTGCCTTGATCTGGGGTATCGGGCTTCCGACCTACTCCAGACGAACTGCATCATCTGGGTGGAAGGCCCTTCGGACCGAATCTACCTGCGCGAGTGGATTCGACTCTATGATCCTAAGCTCACCGAAACCATCGACTATTCGATCATGCATTATGGCGGCAGCCTCCTCGCCCATCTTACTCCCGACGATCCCGATGTTGAAGAGTTTATTTCTCTCCGCCAGCTCAATCGCAACATGGTTATTTTGATGGTGATGAGCTGACCGTTGCTTGTGGATAGATCAAGCTCGATGTTTGGCGATGCTTTCCACGACTATCGTCCACGTTTGCCGACGTTGCGGCAGCGGGAAGATCCGCAAAAATGGCCACGCCGAGAATGGCGACCAGCGAGCCAAGTGCCTGGAGTGTGGACGCACGTTCGTCTTGCAGCCCCAGGGGGCGCGTTACGACGACAAATTCAAGGATCAGGTGGTCGCCGCCTACCAAGACCGCATGAGCATCCGTGGGATCACCCGCACCTTCGGGGTGTGCTACGAGACGGTGTTGCGTTGGGTAGGGGAAAAAAGCGGCCACGCTCCCGGCGTTCGTGGACACGCTGCTGCCCGCTGAGAAGGGCGACGTGCTCGAACTCGATGAACTCTGGAGTTTCGTGGGTGCCAAGGCGCAGCAACTCTGGCTCTGGGTGGCCTTGTGCCGTCGCACCCGCCAGATCGTCGCTTGGACCCTCGGTGACCGCAGCCTGCAAAGCGCCTGCGACCTGCGGGCGGACCTGCCCAAGGGCTACCGTCGTTGTGCGACCCGCAGTGACTACTGGGACGCCTACGCCGCCGCGTTTCCACAAAGAACCCATCGTTGCTGCGGCAAAGAAGAGGGTGAAACCTGCCACGTCGAGCGTTGGTTCGGCACCCTGCGGGCCAGAACCAGCCGCTTGGTTCGCCGGGCGTACTCGTTCTCCAAACACGCCGAAAACCACCTGGATGCCATCCACCTGTTCGTCATCACCTACAACCTCACCATCCAACACAAAGCAACGGTCAACTGATCACCACCGTTATTTTGATGGACAGCGACCTTCATCCCAAGAAAAAGGAGATTAGCGCCACGAAGCGACGAATCTTGGAGAAGTGGGGAAATCATCAAGGTTTTCCATGGGTGACAGCGGGGCGGGAAGTAGAGAATTATGTCCCGACCAGCGCCATCGCAGAAGCGTTGGACGAAGAGGAACCAGCCGAGCGTCCTCACGATCCACCTGCTACTCGTTTGACCCGGTGCATCAGGAGGCCAGCAGAGGGCAAGCCCACGTTGGACAAGGTCAGAATAGCCCGTTGGCTGGTCGAGCAGGGCAAGCTCACTTTAGAGCCTTTGGATTTGAAAGATCGCATCACTGATCTTTGCCAATATCATCCGTGCTGCAAACCACCCACAGCCCATCTCGTAAATCGGAAAGATTTTTCGATTCCAAAATTGATGCTGTTTTAACGTGGTGATATTTTCCGCTTCATGCCGGGAGCTATCTTGCCAAGGTTGGAAGCCAACTGTTTCGACGCCAGCGCCGCCACGTCCAGAACCAAGCCAGCGCTGCCACCCCCACCCGATCTGCCGCGCTATTTTACCATCGAACAAACCGCCGCCCGGCTCGGCTACAGCTACCAGTCCATTTCGATGTTCATTCAAGAAGGCCGCTTGCCGGTCATCGATATTGCGTTGCAGCTGGGTAAGACCCGCGCCCTCTATCGTATCCGCGAAGATGCCACGCTCGCGCCAAAGATCATCAACACCTTTTCATGATTCCCACCCCGCGCCCGATCATCGTACAGGCCGGGGAGCCGCGCGGGTTGACCCCGGAGAACGTTGCCGAGATGCTGAGTTGTTCCTTGCAACACGCTTACCGCTTGATTGAGCGCCGGAAGCTGGCAGCGGTCAACTTGGCCCCTAATCCAAAGAAGCGGAAACTGTACCGGGTGCCCCTAGCCGCATTGGCCGCGTTTTTGCAGGATGCGGTGGTTTCCTGACTCGCCATGCCCGCGCCGATCATCGTCCAACTGGACCCGTTCACGGCACAACCGCGATTGTTGACCGTTGACCAGGTGGCGAACGTGTTGAACTGCTGCCAACAGCACGTCGGCGATTTGATCCGCGCCGGAAAACTTGCCGCGTTCAACTTCGCGGGCATATCCTCCACCCGCGCGGTTTACCGGATTCACCCCGCAGCCTTGCAGCGGTTCTTGCAGGAGTCTGCCGCCTGATCCGGGCCGATCCTGTCATTTTCCCCGGTCGGGAAGGCCGGTGCACACGGTTTGCAGGACCCTTGCAAAGCCCCGATGGACGGCCCGCTTTTTATCAAAGCGCCGCCAATCTGCCGGTTTTGGGGCCAAAAGTTATCAAAGCGGCAAACGCGCCCGGCCCGCGTCGTAAGTGACTCGCGTTCAAGATAACGTAAGATAATTCAGGCTTCCTCAGCCTTTTATCAAAGCGTCTGCGGTTTCTCAGGCGCTATGACGACATGCACCCAAGGTCACCTCGCACCAAATCCACCAGGTTCACGAAGAGAAAAGAGAAGGGGTGACGGGAGGATCAGCCTTTGCGTTTGCCACGCGGCGCGAACGCCGTGAACGTTCCTTTTCCACACACTCCCATGCAGATCCAATTCGCCCGAGAAATCCCCGCCGACGCCGAGATTGTCGTCACGCTGCTCACCAAGGAAAACCGCGACCAGACCGCCGTGCCCGTCCCGGCGACGGAGTTCTCCGGCGCGGCGCATAGCCATGTCCTGCTCCACGCCGAGCGGCGGCTTTACGTCGGGTTGGGCGAGGCCGCCAAGGTGACTGGCGACACCGTCCGGCGCGCGTGCGGCACGGCGGCGAAGCTTCTTCAAGCGAAGGGCCGGACGCAGGTGGCGCTGGAGCTGGGCGAATGGACAAAACACGCGCAGGAGGCCGTGGAAGGCGCGGTGCTCGGCGCGTACCGGTTTGACGAGTTTCAGCCACCGAAGGCCGGTGATCCGCCGCGCTCGCAGTTGGAGACGCTGACCCTCGTGGCCGACGACCCGGACGGCATCGCCGCCGCCGGGGAACGGGGCCGGATCATGGCCGAGGCCACCAACTTCGCCCGGCAGATCGGCAACCAGCCCGGCAACCTGTTCTACCCCGCCAAACTCGCCGCCGTCGCGCGCAAGCTCGCCAGCGGGAGCGACGGCGCGCTCAAGGTCGAGATTTTCAACCGAAAGGCGCTGCGCAAAGGCGGTTTCGGAGGGCTGCTGGCCGTGGGCGGCGGCTCGGCGAACGCGCCGCGGCTCGTCGTGCTGCGGTACAACGGCGGAGAAGAAGGGGAGGCCCCGCTGGCGCTGGTCGGCAAGGCGATCACGTTCGACAGCGGCGGGATTTCCATCAAACCCGCGCAGGGGATGGAGGAAATGGTGTGGGACAAGTGCGGCGGCATGGCCGTGCTCGGCGCGATGCACGGGATCGCCACGCTGCGGCCCAAGCGCAACGTCGTGGGCATCATCGCCAGCGCGGAAAACATGACCGGCCCCGGCGCGTATCGCCCGGGCGACATTGTCACGGTCTATGACGGACGGCAGATCGAGATCAACAACACCGACGCCGAAGGGCGCGTCGTGCTGGCGGACGCGCTGGGCTACGCGCGCAAGGATTGCGGGGCGGCGGCCATCGTCGATCTGGCGACGCTGACGGGCGCGTGCGTGGTCGCGCTGGGCGACTGGGCGGCGGGGCTGTGGACGACGGACGATGCGCTGAAAGACAAGCTGCTGGCGGCGAGCGAGCGCAGCGGCGACCGGCTCTGGCCCATGCCGCTCTACCCGGAATACAGCGAGCAGATCAAGAGCGACGTGGCGCTCATCAAAAACAGCAGCGGACGCCCCGGCGGCGCGTGCACGGCGGCGGCGTTTTTGCGGACGTTCGTCGAGGACACGCCCTGGGCGCACCTAGACATCGCGGGACCGGCGGCCATCACCAAAGACCGGCCCGATCTGGCGCGCGGGGCGACGGGGTTCGGCGTGCGGGCGCTGTTGGAGTTGGTGGAGGGGTGAGGTGGAAGGCAGAAGTGGGAACGCGGAAGGCGGAGTGGTATCACCAGCAGCATCCGGTTGGGCACCGGCAAATCAATGAACTTCATCCAACAAACCGTTGCCGTTCCGCTGCTGGTGGCATGTCTTGGCACCGCTGCCTGCACCCGCGTTCCACACACGGACCCGCTGGCAGAATGGAAGCGACTGGGCTCGATCACGGTTGCGCCGGTACCCGAGGTCATCAAGCAGGACGCCCGGGCCTACTTCCAGACCATGCCAGCCCACGATAGGAGGGAGGCTACCAACGACTATGCGGTGGATTGCCGGACGGACGGTGGTGGCCAGTATGCAGTGGTGTTATATTCACCTGAAGACGGCGAGCACTGGAACTACGCGCTCATCTACGACCGTGATGGCCGGCGCCTCAAGGTGCTCAAATACTCCACCGGTTCCTATCATTCATAAAACCACCCTTCGAACTTATCAGCCGCTGGTCGGGCCAACATAGCACGGCGACGGGGTGGTGTGCAGGTGGGTGTTGCGGCGGATTGTAGGGCGGGCGCTCCGCCTGCCGCCGGGGAAACACCTCCCAACCTTGGCAGGCGGAGCGCCCGCCCTACAATTTGTGCGCCGAGCAACACCGGCGACGGAGCGCCGCGGCGACAACTCAGCGGCTACGCTTTAACTGAAAACGCTTCAGTTCGTTGGTTCCTTGGTTCTTTGGCTGCTTAGTTCCATGGACTCTTTCACCCGGGCGTCGTTACCGATACCTTCCCCGCCAGCGTGCGGCGGAAGGAGTGCAGGCAATACCCGCCCTGGTCGATGTATTGCACGTCCACTGCTTCCGGCGTGACGTGCAGATGATTGAAACCCAACGCTTTGTTCACAAAACCCCGGTCGCCGCGCTTGAAATCGTGCAGGTCCGCGCCGCCACCGCCCGATACCACGAAGCTCGTCTTGTAGGCATCCACTTCGAGGTGTTGCAAGGTGTGGTCGTGGCCGCAGAGGTAGAAGGAAACCGGGTGATCGGCGATTAGCGGGCCGAAGCGCTTGATCTGCTCCTCGTCGTCGCCGTGCTGGCCGTTGCTGAACAGCGGATGGTGGCCCGCCAGCCAGAGCCACGGCGCGCGGCTGGGTCGCTGGAGTTCCGCCGCGAGAAACCGCTGCTGCTCCAGTTTTTCCTGCGGGGTCAACGCGCCCTCGAAATAGTTGCTGTCCAGACAGACCAACTTGACGAGCGGCGTCTGCGGGTTGGGCAGTTCGATGGAATACCACTTGGCGGGCAGTTTCCAACGTGAGCCGGGGTTATCCCGCGCGTAGTCGAGTTGCATCTGCGCCTTGGCCGGTCCCTGGGGGTGTTGGTCGTCGTAACCGGGGCCGTAATCGTGGTTACCCAGGATGGCATGGAACGGGCACGGCAGGTCCTGCGCCGAATACATCTGCTCGAAGTGCTGCTCGAAGCGGTCGGGCTGGAGGTTCCTGTAAAAGTTGTCGCCCAGCGCCAGCACGGCGGTCGGCGGCGCGGGCAACCCACGGGCAAATGCGCCCATCGCCCGGGCCACCTCGGTCTGATGCTTGTTGCCGGTGCCGAAGTCTCCCACGGCAAGCAGATCCATGCCCGGCCCGGCGGTGGGTTGTGCCAGCGTGAGGTTGGTCCAGCGCGACGCCAGCAGCGCCGTGCTGAACACGAGCGTGTTGCGGATGGCCTGGCGACGGCTGATACCGGAGCGTTCGAGGAAGAAAGGCATGGGACGTTAGTTAAACCCGGGGCACACGAAAAGGTTCCACCACGCATACCTCCGCGTCCACGACGCTTTTTACCTACCACGTTGATGGTTCTATTCAGGCTTTGCTCCGATTCCAAACCGCGCGTTCGCCGCCTGCCAGAACTCGTGCTTGCACCGCTCGGCGTCGTCCTTGTACCCGGCCTGCTGCACCATGAATATGTAGACCAGCCCGCGCTCCCGATCCAGGCCCATGTCCGTCTGGTAGGCCCCGCTGTGGCCGCAACGCTCGCCGTCCGTGCTCCAGCCGAAGCCATAACTGACGGGCAGCTTCTCCGGCGTCTGGCGGGTGGTCATCTGGCGCACGGCGGCCTCCGAAAGATAGCGCTGCCCGTCCAGTTCGCCGCCGCGCAGGATCATCCGGCAAAACCGCGCGCAATCCGCCGCCGTGGAAAACAAACCCGCCGCCGGGACGGCGTAGCGCGCCTGCCGATCCTCCAGCGGCGTGCCGAGCACGTTGATGCCGACCGCGCGCAAGGGATCGTCGGGTTTGTCGTGGCTGTAGACGGTCGCCAGCCGCGCGCGTTGCCCGGCGTCGGGCCAGAAGGTCGTGTCGCGCAGGCCGAGCGGTTCGAGGATGCGCGTACGCACGAAATCCTCGTAGGGCATCCCGCTGACGACCTCCACGATGCGCCCGGCGGTGTTCAGGCCTGCGTTGGAGTATTGGTACATCGTATCCGGCTCGAAGTTGAGCGGCGTCATGGCGTAGCTGCCCACGGCGACCCGCAGGGGCAGCGCGTCAAGCACGCTTTCGAGCGCGGAGGTAAACGGCAGGCCGCTGGTGTGCGTGAGCACATTACGCACGGTGACCGGGTGCGCGGGCCGGGTCAACAGGGCGTACTCCGTGCCGCGCGAGGTCATGCGCATCTGGCCTCGGAACACGGGCAGGTACTTTTCCACCGGCTCATCGACGTTCACTTTGCCCTCGTCGGCGAGCATCATCAGCGCGGCGGCGGTGAAGGGCTTGGTCTGCGAGGCGACCCAGAACAGGGCATCCGCGCGCATGGGCGTCGCGGCGGCCACGTCGGCGTTGCCGACGCAGGTCACGTCGAGGAGGCCGTCGCGGTCGGCGACGAGCGTGACGGCCCCGGCGAGACGGTGGGCGTCCACGTAGGGCTGGAGCACGTCGGCGAGGCGGTTGGCGTTTGGCTCGGCAGCCTGTGACGGCGGGACCAAACTAAGCACCATCCAGGCGAGCGATACAATCGCGAACCCGCGAGGAAAATCCCGAGACATTCTTTGCTCTACGGTTGGCTTGCCATGCATAAGATTGCTAGGGATCAGGCGTCGCGGCGGGCGGTCTTTTGGCGGGCCGGATGGTGTTTCGGCGTGGGACTGGAGGCTGCCAGCGCAGCGAGAGAAATGAAAGAAATGTTCGCCACATCCACTGGAGCCGCGCGCCGAGGTATCGGTGGGGGAAGCAGGGGGCATGTCTGAGGTTGCGCCGAGAACCCGAGTCTGGTCAAGTTTGGCACGTCTTTGGGCTCAGTAATTCTTTCATCCTGACTCTGGGGAACAGAACTTTTCAGGCAAGCGCGCTCTCAAAGCCAGTGGTCGAGAACAAAAATCAAAAACAGACCTTGCGTCCGGTTTTACTTGAACCTGAACATCGAATGAAAATAGTACCGACGCGGGCAGCATAGATGTCGCCGCACGGAGGCAGCGTCTGTCGGCCCGACCGCGCTTTTCATCAACAACCATGGACCCAACCAACGACACCTCCATTTCGACCGGCCAAAAGATTGGCTTCATCCTGGGCGGCCTTGCGTCGCTTCTTGCATTGGTGATCTCGATCACCACCGCCGCCGTTACCTACGGGGACTGGTCCATCAGTTCTTCCCCGCAAACCTTGCATGTTTTGATCGCCGCTGCCGTGGCGACGTTGTTTTTCGCGTGGCTGGCCTACTTTTGCTTTTCGCGGACGAAACCGAAGCCCTCGCCGCTAGTAAAACCAGCATTCTGTCAAGCTTGTGGATCGTCGGCTCCCACCATGAAGGCCGGTTTGAACCGACACATCGGCGCGGTCGTCCTGATGTTTCACAAGTCGTACAAAGGATATTTTTGCAAAGTGTGCATCGCCAGAATTTTCTGGGAATACACCCCGATCACGCTGCTCTTTGGCTGGTGGGGCATCTTCTCGTTTTTTATTACGCCGGTGGTCCTGATAAACAATCTAGTCGTTTATCTGCGCAGCCTTTCGCTGCCGCAAACCCCGCCCCTGCCTGCGCGACCGGTGGAAGGCTAAAACTTGCCCTCAATAAAAAGCCAGCGCGCACACGAGCGTCACCGCGCCGTACACGATCCCCGCCATCACCGCCGCCTGCCAGCGCCCGGCGGAACGCTGCACCCAGTCGAACTGGTCGCGCAACAGGTGCGGCTGGCCGACCCAGAACATGCCCAGCACGATCCACACGTAGGCCAGCACCACCACCAGCAGGCGGCTCACGGGCGGCTGGAGGTACGCGGCGTCCAGCAGCGGCCCACCTGCCAGGAGCATCAGGATGCCCAGCGCACGCACGGCCAAAAATTCGTCCACGAACTGGATCGTCAGCACGTAAAAAACCGGCAGCAAAACGAGAATCCACTTTTGCATGTAGTAGAACTCGCCCCAATCCATCACCCACGACAGCCAGAACGCCCACGCCAGATCGACCGTCAACAACGCGACGCCCGCCTGCCGCGAGCGCGGAAAACCCTTCAGCAGCCGCCGGGTGTCGTCTCCGCGCAGGAACGCGAAAACGTGCGCGCCGATCAACAGCAAACTGACCACCACCCCGACGAGCTTGAGCGAAAAACCGTAATTCATGATAAAGCGAGCGCGGCCTCCTGTACGACCGGCGCGGCGGGAGACTCCGCCAGATCGCACTCGCCGTAAAGCGTGAACCCGCTGGAATGGACGACGCGCAAATCGAACACCTGCCCGACCTGGCGCGGGTGCCCCTCGAACACGACGATCTTGTTGCCGGGCGTGCGGCCCGTGAACCGCAGGGCGTTGCGCTTGCTCGGGCCTTCGCAGAGGACCTCAACGCGCTCGCCAACCAGCGCGGCGTGCCGGGCCTTGGCGTGGGCGTTGACGACGGTGAGCAGGTCCTGGTTGCGCGCCTCCTTGACCTCCTCGGAGAGCTGGCCGTCCATCGCGGCGGCGGGCGTGTCCTTGCGCTGCGAATAACGGAAAACGAAGGCGTTGTCGAAGCCGATGCGGTCGGTCAGCGCGCGGGTCTGCTGGTAGTCTTCCTCCGTCTCGCCGGGGAAACCGACGATGATGTCCGTCGTCACGGCGAGGCCGGGCCGCGCGGCGCGCAGGCGCTCGATCAGGTCGAGGTACTTGGCTGACGAGTAGGGCCGGTGCATGGCGCGCAGGATGCGGTCGCTGCCGCTCTGCATCGGGAAATGGACGTGAGGCATCAGACGCGGCAGACGCGCGAAGGCGTCCACGAGGTCCTGCCGGAAGCCGATGGGATGCGGCGACGTGAAGCGCAGGCGTTCCAGACCGGGGACGGCATGGACGGCGTCGAGCAGTTGCACGAACGGGCTGCGGCCATCGGCGGCCTTGGGAAATTCGTGCCGTCCGTACAGGTTGACAATCTGCCCGAGCAGCGTGACCTCCTTCACGCCGCGCGCGACGAGGCCGCGCACTTCCTCCACGATGCCGTCGATGGAACGCGAGCGTTCCGCGCCGCGCGTGTCGGGCACGATGCAAAACGTGCAGCGCATGTTGCAGCCCTGCATGATGGACACGAACGCGCTGGGCTGGCCGGGGCGGAGGTTGTGCTGGTTGATGGTTTCCTGCGACCCGGCTTCCTCCTCCACGTCCACGACGGAGTAGCGCAGGTCGTCGCGGCGAAAGGTCTCGCCCTGGCGGGTGCGGCGGCGGGCGAGGGCGTCGTCCACGTAGTCGGCGACACGGTGGAACTTCTGCGTGCCGACGACGAGGTCCAGGCGGGGAACTTCGGTCAGGAGGGACGCGCCACGGCTCTGGGCCATGCAGCCGAGGAAGCCGAAGACGACCTCCGGGCGGTCGCGGTGGAGGGCGTTGAGGTTGCCCATCTTGCCAATGGCCTTTTGCTCGGCCTGGTCGCGCACGCTGCACGTGTTGAGCAGGACCACGTCGGCCTCGGCTTCGGCCCCGGTCATCTCATGGCCGCGCGCGATGAGCTGGCGCGCGACCTGTTCGCTGTCGCGCTCGTTCATCTGGCAGCCGTACGTTTTGAGGAAGACCTTGGCCATCGGAGGCGGCGAAGGTAGCCTGCCGGAGGGGGAGTTTCAAGACGCCTCCGCTGGAAGGTTCAAGATTCAAGCATCAAGCTGCAAGGGAGATTCCAAGAGAATCAGGTTTGACCGCTTGGTCCCATGCACATAGTCACCAAGTCATCACAACACGTCGCCAGCAATGGTTTTGCCTCCATCGCTGGCGTGCCCTCGCCGCGTGCAAGGATGCTCGAAATTAACGATCAATCGTCCGACCGGATTGCTCGGAGTAACGCTCTCCCTGCACTTCGATCTTGGACGCGGCGTTCCCGATCTCCGCCAACTCTTCCGCGGAAAACTCCACGTCGGCGGCGGCCAGGTTCTCTTCCAAGCGGTGCAACTTCGTGGTGCCGGGAATCGGCACGATCCAAGGCTGCTGCGCCAGCAGCCAGGCCAGCGCGATCTGCGCTGGGGTAGCCTGCTTTCTCTTGCCGATCTCCCCGAGCAAATCCACCAGCGTCTGGTTTGCCTTGCGCGCCTCCGCGCTGAAACGCGGGTTGGTGTTGCGGAAATCGTTGCCGTCGAAGGTGGTGCTCTCGTCGATCTTGCCGGTGAGGTAACCCCGGCCCAGCGGACTGTAAGGCACAAACCCGATGCCGAGTTCCGCCAAGGTTGGCAAGACCTTCGTCTCAGGTTCGCGCGTCCACAGCGAATACTCGCTTTGCAACGCCGTCACCGGCTGGACCGCATGGGCGCGGCGGATCGTCTGCGCGCTGGCTTCCGATAACCCGAAATGCCGGACCTTGCCCGCCTCGATGAGTTCTTTGACCGTCCCGGCCACGTCCTCGATGGGCACGTTTGGATCGACGCGGTGCTGGTAGAGCAAGTCGATATGATCGGTCTTGAGCCGCTGGAGCGAGCCTTCGACCGCCGCCATGATGTGCGCGGGCTGGCTGTTCATACCCGGAAAACCATTCATGACGCCGGGTTCCTGCTGCGGATCGAGGTCGAACCCGAATTTGGTGGCAATGATGAGCCGGTCGCGCACCCCGGCGAGCGCGTTGCCGACGAGCGTTTCGTTGGTGAACGGGCCGTAGATTTCGGCGGTGTCAAAGAAGGTAACGCCCCGATCCACGGCGGCGTG
>CAXTBX010000035.1:0-42226 GCA_964242205.1 uncultured Chthoniobacterales bacterium | reverse complement strand
TGCCTCGCAACTGCCGCTCCCGCGGACATTAAATATCTGAAGGTCTATAAAGTCCCAGCAACTGCCGGAAAGCTGGCCTACTCGATCAACGAAGCGGCGGCGATGCTCAGCCTCTCGCCGCTCACGATTAAACGCCTCGCCTACAAGGGCGAGTTGAAGACCAGTAAGATCGGCGCGCGCCGTGTTGTCCACGGCAACGACTTGGAACGCCTTCTCAAGCGGACCCAAGAATAGATAAAACGAAGGGCGGCGGCCCGGATTACCACGTCCAGGCCGCCGCTATCTTTGTTCGATCTTTTGAACCACCCGTTACCAGCGGGTCATTCTCCACTTATGAGACGACAATCTCAATGTCATCATATCTTTTAAGCTCCTCACTGCCAGGAGAAAACTCGTTGCCGAGTTCCATTGTCCGGCGACTGGAGCAACCCGCCAGTGAAGGCGGGCGGCACACTGAGATGCTCAAACTTGTACCAGCCCTGTTCAAGGCTGGATGGAACGATGAGCAAATTTTCGAACGGCTGCGCGAGCGGTATGACGCCGACGTTCCAGACCGCGAGATCAAAAGCATTATTCGGTGGCACGCCAGACGATCTGCAACCGTGGAGAACTCCACCTTCGACAAGTCAGCGTCGGCCAAGCGTCAGGCTGCGCTCTCACGGCTGCGGCGGACGGTAGCTCGCAGTTTGGACAGCGAGATCCTGCGAGACTTTCACTGGCCGCAAGCGGCGATGGTAGCTGCCAGCCCTTTGCCGGTGCCTGCTGAGCCACTGGCGCAAACGTGGGCATTTCTGGCGGCCCTTTGGTGGCCGGAGGATCGTCTGTGGTTTGGCGTCAAGGCAACGGACACTGGCCAAGCCAAACACGCCCGAAATTTTACGACCATCGAAGACGCCTACTGGCGCATCCATGACGGATGGCGGCCCGAGTTTGTCAGCCAGTGCAGTTTTCTGCCTGGCACCGCCAGCCGTTGTAACAACGCGGTCATGACCAGAAGATATTTCGTAGTCGAGAGCGATGTGAAAAATGGCGGCCTTGACCGCGACGAGGTCGGTGCGGCGTTTCGCTGGCTGGCGGAAAAGGCGAAGTTCGTGCTGCGCGCAATCGTGTTCAGCGGCAATGCCAGCCTGCACGCTTGGTTCGAATGGAAACCGGACCAAGCCTTCGACGAACTGCGCGCGACGATTGAGGCGTTGCGCTGCGATCCTGCGCCACTTACCACAACCCAGCCGGTGCGTCTTGCCGGCGCGTGGCGTGCCAGCACCAACCAACTCCAGACCCTCCTCTACCTCTCATGAAACACACCGACGACAACACCGAATCCAGTCAGCTTACCACCGCTGTGCACAGCCTCGAAATACCACAAGCCAAAGATGTTTACTACGAGCACTTACGTAGCAGCTTCTGGGTGTTGGGAGACGATGGCAGCAAATGGTTGTTCTACACGCAGCAAAACCTTCGCAAACGTCTTCGATTGAAACTTGGACTTGATGGCGCACAGCACCAAGGAGAGATGGCCGAAGTGGACATTGAGATTGAGCGGATCATGAACGAGCAGTATGTCGACGCGGCACTCGCGCTCGCGGGGTACAACGCCGGAACGTATACTGTTCTGGGAAAGCGAATCCTTGTGGTCGAATCGCCTAAGCCTTTGCTGCCAGTTGAGGGTGACCACACGCGGTTTCTGTCACGACTGCAACGCTTCTTTGGCGACGCGCACCAAGTCGAGTTGTTCTGCGGATGGCTGCACTTTGGCTTGGGTGACCTGTACGAGTTCCTGACGCGACAGACGGGGCGGAATGTGGGGATGGGGCTCGTCATCGGCGGGGCAAGTGGCTTGGGCAAGTCGCTCTTGCTCAACTTGGTTGTGGAATGCTTCGGCGGACGCAGGGCGTACCCGGCCCAGCACGCCAAGGGCACCACCTCCTTCAACAATGATCTTACACGCGCCGAGGTGCACGTCCTCGACGACGAAGGCATGGGCGATAGCTACAGCGCGAGGAAGGAGATGGGCGATTTCGTTAAACGCACTGTGGCCGTTGACGAACAACGCTGCCATCCGAAAGGTAAGGACGCCTTCCCGACCAAGTTCTTCTGTCGACTGGTATTTTGCCTCAACGATGAGATAGAGAATCTGCAAGTTTTGCCGCCGCTAGAGCGCGGCGTTCAGGACAAGCTCGTGATGCTCAAAGCGGTCGGCTCGCTGCTTGATGAGGGGGAACAGGGCCGCTCGCGCCACGAGAACTGGACGATGCTCTTGACCGAACTGGCATGGTTTGTCCATTGGCTGATGAACACCTTCGAGCTAGATGAAACTTTGTTCGACACACGCTTCGGCGTGATGAATTGGCATCATCCGGACTTGGTCGAAGGCGTCGATAGCCTTGCCCCCGAGTTCCGGCTGCTCGACATGATCTACCAGCGCGAGGAACTGTTCGACGCGGAGGGAAAGTGGACTGGCACGGCGCGCGAGCTTGAGGTGGCCCTCAAGGCACAGCAGACGCTCACTGAGCGCGAGGCTTACGACCTACTGAGAGGTCCGAACAGCATCGGCAGGTATCTCGGCAAGCTTACCAGTAAGCGGCCTGAAGCTGTGCGACAGCTGAAAAAAAGATAGCCGGACCAAAGTCCAGCTATGGCGTGTGGTGCGCCCGGAGCGCGCGCCTGCTACTGCCCTGCAGCCAACATCGTAAACTTGTTTGGTGGAGCAAGGCATGCAAGCTTGGAACAGACCCGCTTGCATGCCTTGCTCCATGGTCCCAGAACTGCGGCCAAGTGCGATATTACCCAGTTTTGTTCATACTTATTGCGCAAGTGCGTAGACAGTGCTGCACTTATGCGGCAAATCTGCGCATGCCTACTACGGTTGTGGGGCATATGGAGCAGGTCGGAGCAGACGCCCCTTGACTCATGTGCTCCATGCAAGTCGCTCATTTCAAGCCTTCTAGCTGCGCACGGAGCACATGGAGCAGGTAAATTTAAGTATTTATGTGGAAAGGAAGTAATCAAACCAGCCAATGCACACATAGGTATACGCAGGGCAGAGTGGGAAAACATCTGCTCCATGTGCTCCGACGCGGTGGTTGGTGGCTCTGTGGCTGAGCACGACGCGCGGCAGCCTCTCGCCGGACATGGCGTTGAAAGTTTCCACATGGTCCAGCAGCCTGCGACTCAGCACGGCGCGTCCTGGGCGCGTTGGCGCGTGTGCTGGCCGACCACCTGCCAAGTTGGGCGAGCGGTCATGGCAGTCCCCCCCCGGTGAACAGATTCCTGACCACCCCGGACCGCCCGGTCGGGTTGGGGAACCGGGGAGCGTTTTTGAGTTTGCTGCGTTTTCGATGGCTCGGTGGCTTTGGCTGACAGCCGTCGTTTTGCATGGCAGCCCACAAGAAGCCCGGTTCCGCCCTCACGCTCGAACAATACGCCAGCGTTTACCGCTGCACCGTGAGCACGGTGGCAGGCTGGCGCGCACAAGGTGCACCGCTGGATGCACCTGCGACGCTCATCTCATGGCTCCTGCGTCGTAGAGGCAACCAGCCGTTGCCGCGCGGTCTGCGCGCACAACTTCGGTTCGGCAAGGGCGCCGCGGGCATCGTGGCCGACTTCGACCGAGTGACCGCGCACCGTTGACAACCCTCTTGCACGTATATGGCTACCACTTCATACGATGACCTGAGCGTAGGTACACCCGAACTCCTAAGCGCCGCGCAGCTTTCCCGCGAGGCGAAAGTGTCCATTCGGCTCGTCCAAGACCGCCTTAACATGGGCGAGATCAAGCCCGACTTTCGCAGTGGTCGCACGCAACTCTTTAACCTCGTCCGCCTGCCCGAACTGCGCGAGGCCTTGCGCCGTCGTTACTGACACTCCGCCGACCATGAAACCATCACTTTGGGTCAGCCTTGACTCTCGCTACATCATTGTTTTCGAGAAGGTAGCTGCTGTCCGGCCCGAAGGCACCAAAGGCGACATCATGGTCCTCCTGCGTGGCGGCAGGATCGTCCTCGATCCGGCCAACGCTAAACGCTTCACGGAGGCGCTGTTGCGCTTCCACACTTCCGACCAGTCCAAACTCGCCCACACCAAACGCAATCATGACCAGAGACTTCAATTTTGTTGACGATCTACCGACCGCCAACGCCCGCATTGCCGAACATGAAGCACGACTTGGCCTGCCCAAGAGCGAGGCGCGCATCGACCTTCTAGACGCCAACACCGTCCTGCGCGGCCTCGAACTCTTGCCGACGCCAGCCAAGCCTATCGCGCCCGCTGCCCAGCCGCCCTCCACCCTATCATTCCCTCCGGCGATGGCGGCGACTGGCACCGCTCGGGTGGCCCGAGCTTATGCGTCCAGCCAACCGGCTGTGGACTTGGTGACGCTGACCCCGTTTCTTCTAGTGACGGCAAACTTCACGGCGTTGCATTGCTGGCCGCGTTTTACGCGAAGCGTGCATAGCGCGAACAGTTTCCTCCCTCAACACTGCAGATATTCGACCGACAACGAACCTATTCACCATGAAAAACGCTGACGGCTTTACTTCGATCCACTCAAGCGACGCACCAGACAATCGCCAGCCAGTGCGTCCTGACGACCTGCCAAAGCAGCCTGTTCACCACGGCTACGATCCCAAGCGCGACGCCAACCCTGGCCTCTTGGCCAAACTCTTTAAAGCAGTAGAAAGCAAACAGGACCAAGCAGCACGCCTCCAGCGCGAGGCAGAGATTGAGGCAGATCGGTTGGCCAAGCTCCAATCTGATCTCCGAAACTTGGAAGCCGCGCGCCAGAGCACCGAGGATAACCTTGGCGACTTGGAATCCGAGTACCAGCGCCTCGTCACGGGCCGTCCTAACTGGCTGGAGGCGTGCCGCGCCAACTGGCGGAAACGCAACTACGCCGGTTCGATGATGGCCGAGGTGGACTTCATGATCGCCGATTACCCGGCCCATCGCGCAATGCTCGTCGAGAGGCTGAAAGCCGCGCAGGCTGCCATCGTGTCGTTCAAGCTCCAGCACAAGATTTGATCCCTATCGGGTCAGAGAACGTGGCACAGGCCGTCAGGCAGCCTGCGTTGGGCCGTTTGCCAGTTCTCGGCGAGACCGTGAAAAGATTGGCCTTCCTCCTTTGCACGCTCAGGACCTCGTCAGAACGCGCCGTGCGCACTGCTGAGGGTAATCACAAGGTCGGCGCGTCTGGCATGGCCACACCGTCCAAGATTCGTTGCCGCCAACTGCCTAGCCCCATCCGGTAGGGTTCGAGCAAACGGATCAATTCGGCACTTGGTTTCGTCGTCGAGTATTTGCCGCGTGCCCAAGAGACACCGCCTAGCCAACGCATCTTATTGGCAATGGCCAACGATTCCTCGTAACTCATTGCGAACGTAACGGCTCGCTGACGGTCGTCCAAATGCCAAACGTAGGCGAGAAGCAGACCGGGGAATTTGGCGTACTTCCGCTCGATAACGAAAGAGTTCGTCCACGCCGCCTTCATCTGAATGGGTCGTGCCGCGTAGGTCGCCGTTGCTGAGATCAGGTCGGCGTAGGCGATCAGGTCGATGCCACGGTCGCGCACTGGCAGAGCTACTTCCAAGTCGTCGCGCAGCAACTCGTCGATGAGACGGTTGCGCCCGAGCAACTCAACCTTCTGAGTGTCGCCGGGATGCTCAGCCTTCGTGACAGCTGGTTCGGTGTTCATCATGCTCCTGATCAGGAACAATAACTGCACGGCCTGCGCCTACGGTCAAGCTCCCGTTCGGGAGCAACGACTGATGAAGCATCTCCGCAACCTTATTGGCCCACAGGTGCGTAAGGTGCGGTACAGGCTCAATCTTACGCAAGACGAGTTGGCGGCGAAGCTTCAACTGACAGGCTGGGATGTTAGCCGCGCATCACTGGCCAAGATCGAGGCACAGCTGCGCTGGGTAACCGACGCTGAACTTTACTTACTTGCCGACGTGCTAGGCGTTGGTATGACCGACCTGTTCCCCACTGCGAAGATGGTCAAATCGTTCGTCAGCTCGCCTGAGTTCAAGCGGAACTAACGGCAGTGACGACTACGGTACGGCTAGGAAATGCGCTTCAATAATTCTTGACGTTTAGGTCATTCTCAAATACTGGCTTGTATACGAACCAGTCGAATTGCTATGTGAGATTCTGTGGACGACGGATGACCTGCATACTGCATACCTTTTTACGCGCTAAAAACCTCGATATGCCAAACACGTTGACTTCAAAAGCGGAAATTCAAGCTAAAAAAGCGGAAGATTATCCCTCAATTTTCGGTGGGGTAAACTTGACCGACATAAGGGAGAACGTGAATGAGATTCTGAAAGTTATAGGGCGAAATGGCATATTTGAAGAATACACGCTACACGACGCCAATCATATCGACGAGTTATTGGCGCTTGTGGATAAATTGATCCCTGCTACTACGGGG
Source organism: uncultured Chthoniobacterales bacterium (assembly GCA_964242205.1). Taxonomy (GTDB): domain Bacteria; phylum Verrucomicrobiota; class Verrucomicrobiia; order Chthoniobacterales; family SZAS-18; genus CAHJWO01. The sequence continues at coordinate 35,796 of CAXTBX010000035.1, read as the reverse complement.
GCGAAGATGAAAACAGCTGATTGGCTTTTAATTGTGCTAGCATGTTATTTTCACGATTTAGGGTTGGTTGTAACTAGGCGCGAGTTTGAAAAGCGCCATGAGAACGACGAATTTCAAAAGTTCAGAAAAGACATATTAATGGACGAGAAGGGCAAGGATTACGAGGAGGCGATTGGCAAGCTTTCAGACGAAGATCGCGAAAAGTTTTTATACCAAGAATTTGTGCGACACTTTCATGCGAGGCGAATCTATCATTGGATAAAAGGTGATAATGACGCACAATACGGAGATGCCCAGACATCTGTTAACGCCATTAACGAATTATTGAGCAAGTTGGAAAGAATTGTACGTGATGATCTAGCAAAAATTTGCTTGAGTCATCACGAAGATGATTTGTATGACCTGACAAAATATAAAATAAATAGAGCTTATGGAGATCACCATGAAGGTGAAGCCAATCTACATTACGTAGCGCTAACATTAAGAAGTGCGGATGTTTTACAAATTCAAAAGAAGCGCGTTCCGACAGTGCTATATAAATTGATTGACCCTAGTAACCCTAAAAGTCAAGAAGAGTGGGCAAAGCAAGCAGGTGTGCGTGCCATAAAGCCAACAAAATTGCCTGATGGAAGTGAAGGCGACACCATCGAAATACATGCATTATTCGAAGAGGAAAAAGCATATTTCGGTCTATTGGCATACATACAGCAGTACGCTGCGAAAGAATTGACTCGATGCTACGAATGGGCTAAACTAGCTCAACACAAAGGATCATTATTTATCTTTCCTTGGAAACAAATTGACTCTTCCCAAGTCGAACCGCGCGGATTTGAAGGTCATACATATAGCTTCAGGCTAGACCAAGAAAAGATTCAACTCTGTTGACGGGGCATACACTGTACAATGACCCTAGAATTGCCGTGAGAGAAGTGCTCCAGAACGCTCTTGATGCTGTACGATTTCGGAATCATTTAGTTCCCAGCGAACCTATAGGAAAGATAGAAGTGCTTTGGAAGAGTAAAGATCGAATTTTAATTATAAGAGATACCGGAACCGGCATGACGCAGGAAACCATAGAAGGCTTTTTGCTAAATGTAGGATCCAGCTTTTATCAAAGTGAATCTGTCGTTAAAAAGCATGCTACATTTTCGTCTATCAGCCGATTCGGAATTGGTGTTCTTTCAACTTTTATGATCGCTGACGAAGTGCAGATTCTCACTGTGCATCCAGATGAAGAATATGCGCTAAAGCTGACGCTGCCTTCTGCAGTAAAAGTTATTTAATCAAAAAAATCTTGAAAAACGATTCTTCTGTTCAAGATATAGGCACTCATGGGACAGAGGTAATCTTGCACATACGTCGGTCAGCTGACTTGCAAAATGTCGAGGATCTAGTCCGTTACTGGATGGTACTCCCACAGTGTTCAATCACTTGCCAGACAGATGATACGTCCCCTGTAAAAATCGGCTTCGAAGATGCTCGTTCAGTTGTTCAACATTTTTTTGGTTCATCAAATAAAATACGTTCGAAGAACTTTCAATATGAGATTGTTTCCGAAGTTGATGAAGCGAGTGAAACAGCCTATGTAATTGCCAAATGGGATTACATGAGTGTCTGGGATTTTGAGACGATGTATGAAATGTCCCGCGCACAATATTCTAATGAGGCTGAAAGCTCTTTGCGTGTTTTCCCGGGGATGTGTATTGAAGGAATAAGAGTTCGTTCTGTGCCTGCCGGCTATTCAGATACTGATAACTCGCCGTGGATTTTTGTGAACTTGATTGGTCGAACCTCGCCGAAAACGAATGTGGCTCGTTCTGACATCGAAGCATCTCCCGAGCTTGATAAAGCACTGCTAAGAGTTTATTCCGTGTTGGGTAAGCACATCCAAGGTGAGTTTGATCGTTTGGTGCGAAGCGGAATTGGATTGGTAGAAGCATCACGTGAAGTGGACGCAATTAGGAGCTTAGGATTAGAACAGTCGTCACCGGCACGATATAATGTTTTCCGACAAGCAATGGATGAATTGCGAATAATTGCATTGGAAGAACGAGATGCTTGCCGTGCTGTAACATCGAGTGAGATGGAGAAGCTTGGAGACTTTTGGACTGTGGATAGCGATTTGATCCACAATCTAGAAGGTATTTGTGGTTCTCTTGGAATTAATCTACCTGCAAGGCAGTTGATTACCAGTCTTGGCAAAGATATTCTTCCGGCTATACCGCTGCCGCGCCTGCTTGGTAGGAGCATGCAGCCTATCGTCCGTTACGATGTTACAAAGGTGCATATATATGCAGAGGAAAATTCACGACGCATCGATATACGCTGGCAAAAAGAAGTTCCTGGCAGATGGAGACATGTCCCAAACGAACTTCTTGGTAATTCGTCCATTCATGGTGACTATGGATCAATTTGGTTAACCGAAGATGCTTCAATTTCTGCTGAATGCCCAGATTTCGAATTGGTAAGGTGGAGAGGATTTACCTTTATCTTTGCAAATTCCGTGGTCCCCACCCTTTGTGTAACTTTGGGGATAACGGGTCGGTTTGGACGTTGGTTGGGAACTCTACTTCAGCGTGGCGAAATTCCCTCGGATGAGCAAGCAGCACTAAAAGCTCAACTGAATTCAGCTGACCAAGAAAGTAGTGCTAAATTGATGAGCCATATGATTTTGCCTTTCGAGCGCAGATTCGGCGACGACACGCACTCGAGATATCGACGTTCCGCACTTTGGATCAATTCCTAGCAAATCGCTTGCTTCTACGCATTCGGATTGAGACTTTATCCTACGTTGCACCCTTATAGCAGGAAATGAGAACCGCTGGATATAGCCAGATACAGGATGGTAAGACACACCTTTAACGTAAGCCGCTACTGCACAGCATGTTGATATGACTTGTTGTTTCCAGATATGCCCTGATCAAAACGGCCGTTCTAATTTAGAAGACCGTTGCTTTATCCATTAAGCTATGGAAGCATGTTACCGGGAAAATGACCGAAACCCGGGCGGGATGCAACGATTGTTCTACGATACGCTTTCGATAAACGGTGGCGCGAGCTGAAAAATATCGGAAAGCATCATGAACGTGGTGCGGTTGCTCGCGCGTCACCATTCGGCGCATCGAAAAGCGCGTGTTAGCGAAGCTGCGCCGCCTCCTGCTCGAAATCGCCGACGCTAACGACCTCTCGTGCGAGGTCCAAGGTGTGTTTTCAAAGTTTAGCATCCGCAGCTTGTACCTTAAACCATTCCTAGATTTTTGAATTCTCGACTTTGAGTTTCCCCCTTACTGCGACTCCATCGCCGCCACGATCTGCTCGAACCCCGGCTTGGCGTGCACCGCATCCCAAACGGGATCAAACCGCAGTTCTCCGTAGTGCGGTCCGCCGGGCAGCTTGCTCAGCGGACCGAGCGCTTGCAACGCGCGGTCGGCGTCGCCCGTCCACGCGTCGATGAGCACCAGGGCGCTTTCCCCAGCGGGTCCGCTCATCGCATCGGCGGCGACGGGCCGCAACTCCACGCTACGCTGCCCCTCGCGCCGCGCCTCCTCGTTGCGTCCCAGCGCCGCGTCGATTTTGCCCAGCAACGACAACGTGGCGGCGTCCTTGCCCTGCCCCCACGCACCCGCTTCGACGGCCTCGCGCGCCGCCAGCATGGCCGTGCGCGCCTTGTCCCCCTCGCCGGTCGCCCGGTAGAGCAACCCTTCGACCTACGCCCGGGGCAGTTTCACCCCGCTCAGGTCGAGCAGGGTCGCCTGCTTCGACGCCGCCAGCAGTCCGGCGGCCTCCCCAAACTTGCGCTCGTACATGGCGGCCAGCACGCGAGTGTACGTCGCGCTGCCGCTCTGGTCGAAGTCGTCCGGCAACGTGCCGAGCACCTGGCGGCAAACGTCGATCCGACCCGCTTCTAGGTTAATTTCAGCCTTCATCAACCGGAAAAATTTCGCCTCCTGCGGCACGGCGGCCTCCCCGGCCTCGGCCACGCGTTCCTCCTCCCGGTAAAGCCGCAGCATGTCGTACACGACGATCAGGTCGTTGAGAAAATTGCTGTTGCGCGGATCGAGTGACACCGCCGCCTTCTGATTGCGCACGGCCTCCTGCCAACGGCCCTGCCGCCGGTCGAAGTAAGCCGTCGCCGCCGCGACCTCCGCCGAGTTCGGCAGCGCCTTCCGCGCGATGGCCAATTCCCGCCGCGCCCCCGCGTAGTCAAACGACCCGTGGTAGAGCCACATTGCCCGCGCGAGGTGCCCCTCGCCCAGACCGGGTTGCAGGCGCAACGCGTCGTTGACGGCGGCCTCTTGCAACGCGAGCCGCGTCGGCGTGTGATCGACGTTCAGCCAGTAAAGCTGGTCGTGCGCCTTCGCCGCCAAGCAGGCCGCCAGCGCGAAGTTCGGGTCCCTCGCCCGTGCGGCATTGAGCAGCCGCACCGCCTTGAGCAGCGGCTCCCGGTAGTCTGCCAACGACTGAAAATCGTTCAGCAACTCCTTCGCCTGGAGATAAAGATCGTATGCCTCGAGGTCCCCCGTGGGCCGGGCATCAATGGCCCGTTTTTCCTCGGGCGAAATCCGCGCGCGGAGGCTCTGGACGATCAATTCCGCCATCCGGCTCTGGATGCCGAAGATGTCGGCCAGATCGCCGTCATAATGCTCGGCCCAGAGGTGCAAATCCGTGCGCGCGTCGATCAACTGAGCCGTGACGCGCACCCGCCTGGGCGCTCGCTGCACGCTGCCCTCCAGCAGGTGCGAAACACCTAGCGTCCGGCCAATCTCGCGCAGGTTGCGCTTGGCCTCGCCCCGGTACGGCATGACACTCGTGCGGCTGATCACTTTGAGGTCGGCGACCTTCGCCAGGTCCGTCAGGATTTCGTCCTGGATGCCCTCGGCGAAATAGGCGTTGTCTTGGTCGCCGCTCAGGCTCTCGAACGGCAGCACGGCGATGCTCTTTTCCAGCACGGCAACCACCTCGTCTGCGGGCAAGGTCTTCGCATCTGTTGCCGACCTGCGATGAACCACGACGAAACCCGCCACCACCAGCACCGACGGCAGCAGCGCCACCGCGACGACGGCCAAGTGATGCTTGCGCGAGCGCGGCACCGTCCGTCCGTCGGGCAGCACCGTGCGGTGGTCCTGCATCCAGCCGACCCACAGCGCCACCGAGAACCCACTCATCAGTACGCCGATCACGGCGGCCAGCGTCCACGGCGGCAGCCCGAGCGGCTCGCGCACCGCCACGGCCAGTTGCAGGATCAACCACGCCATGGCGGCGTAGCTGACCGCCAGTCGGTACACCCGCCAATGCTTTAACTCAGAGAGAAAGGCCATCGTCCGGTGCGTGATTCCGCTCCGCTTGACCCGCAGACGGCGCCTTGGGCTACCCGTCCCCCAACGCCGCACCTGCGCCTACTTGGTTTTCACGATCACCTCGATCCTCTTACCCCCTTCCGGCACGAAAATTTCGACGCTGTCGGGATCAATGACCCGGGGATCTCTGTCCCGGACGACGATGTTGATCTGGTGCGGCCCCGAGGTATCCGTGCCCGGTGCCGGGGTCGGCAGCGGGGTCTGCCCTTTGCCGGACGGCTTGCCTTGGTAGGACTGTCCTCCGTGGATGGCATTCCCCGTGCGGACGGTGGCGTTACATCCTTCAAATGCAAAGAACAGCAGCGCGGCGGCGACTGCGAAGGCGAATGTTTTCATGGATAGATTGAATATGGCTGGAGAGTGGTATGAACCGGGGCCCACACTTATGTATCCACCACGGATTCAACCCTCAAGGAGAATCTTTCGCCCCGCGCTTTGTCCCCCGTTGCCCAGCAATCACCCAGCTTCTTCCAACTCGTCGAACCGCAGCAATCGCGCACTGTTGAAGATGACGAAGAACGCGCTGAACTCGTGCAAAAACGCTGCTACGATGGGGCTGACCAGCCCCAGCGCGCTGATGACGATAAAACACACGATAAACAGGAAACCCCAGAGCAGATTCTGGTTGATGACGCGCAACGCGCGGTCGCTCAGGACCAAGAAGCGCGCCAGATGCCGCAAGTCGTTGCCCATCAGCGCCACATCGGCGGTCTTGATGGCCACGTCGCTGCCCAGCGCGCCCATCGCCACGCCCAGGTCGCCCGCCGCCAGCGCGGGCGCGTCGTTGATCCCGTCGCCGACCACCAGTACGCTCCGCCCGGCGGCCTTGAGCGCCTCCACCTCGGCCAGCTTTTCCTCCGGCAGGCAGTTGGCCCGGTGACGGGTCATTCCGGCTTGGGCCGCGACCGTTTCGCCCACGGCGGCGTGGTCGCCCGTCAGCATCACGAAGTCCTCCACGCCCAGCCGCCGCAGCGCGGCCACCGCCGCCGGCGTCTCCGGGCGCAGCGTGTCGGCCAGGTAAATAGCGCCCAGGAACTTTCCGTCCTGCGTGACGTACAATGTGGACGCGACGTTGCTCTCCGCGAACTCCGGCGGGATGGCGACCCCCAGGTTCTCCAGCCAGCGGCGGCGGCCCGCCGCCAACGACCCGCTGCGCAGGCCCATCCCGGCGGCTTCCTCCACGGGCAAATCGCGCGCGAACGACAGCCCGTGCCGTTCTGCCTCGGCCAGGATGGCGCGCGCGATGGGATGAGTGGACTGCGCTTCGAGCGCCGCAGCCTGCGCGAGCAGCGCTTCCTCCGACGACCCACTATTAGGGATAAGCCGCGTCACGGTCAGTTGCCCGGTGGTCAGCGTCCCGGTTTTGTCAAAAACGGCGGTGTCCACGTGCCGCGCGACCTCGAAAAACCGCGAACTCTTCACCAGCACGCCCATCCGGCTCGCCACGGCCAGCGCGGCCACCATCGCGCTCGGCGACGCCAGCACGAACGCGCACGGCATCGCCACGATAATGACCGCAATCGCGCGCTGGATGTCGTGGGTGAAGAACAGCACGAACCCCGCGATGATCAACACCAGCGGCATGTAGTAGCGCGTGTAGTCGTCGATCAAGCGCATGACCGGCGCGCGGCTCGTCTTGGCTTCTTCCACGATGCTCGTCACGCGCCCGATCACTGTCTCGCCGCCCGTCGAGCGCACGACGGCCTCCACCGCTCCGGTCAGGTTCGTGGTGCCCGCGTAAATCTTCGCGCCGACCGCCGCATCGACCGGCAGCGATTCGCCGGTGATCGTCGCCTGGTCGAGCGTCGTCTGCCCGGCGGCGATCTCGGCGTCGGCAGGCACGGTGTCACCGGGCAGCAGGCGGATGCGGTCGCCGATACGCAACTCGGCGGCGTCGAGCTGCGTTTCGCCCGTGGCGTCGAGCCGCCGGGCTTTGACGCGCGCGATCCGCGTCAGCGCGTTGATGGCTTCCTCCACGCCGAGCGTCGTGCGCTCCTCCAGAATCTGCCCGACGATGAGGATCGTGGCGACGATGGCCCCGGTCGCGTATTGCCCCGTGGCGAAACACGCCAGGATGGCCAACGCCACGAACTGATCCATGTAGTATTTGGTGGCCTCGAAACCATCCGCTTTCATGGACGAGATGCTGTCGATGAACACGGGCACGGCGGCGAGCGCCAGCCCAAGCATGGCCCAGAGCGAGAACACGTCCGCCTGGTCGGGCCGCCACCAACCCAGGACTTTCGACAGCACCAGGAACAACAAACCGACCGCCACGAGCACCACGCGGATTTGCAAGCCCGAAAACTCGTGCCCGTCAGCGTTGTCGGGCACGGGCACGGCGAGCGGCGCGGCGGGGTCGTTCACCAAGGGAGTAGCTTCCAGAATCGCGCTCATGGGTTCGCGGGGAGAAAAAGGTCAATCGTGTCATCCTGGCCGGGTAGAACCGTGGCGGTCTTCACCTGTGGCAACACGTTTTCGAGCGTCTCCGCCCGCAGCCGCGTTTCGAGCAGCGCCGGGTTCGCGCGGTGCTCGGTCGCCAGCGCGGTAAATGAGGCGGCCTCCGCGCTCGCCTTAGTCGTCAGCGCCTGCGCGTCGGCCTGCGCGGCGCTGCGGACGCGGAACGCTTCCCCCTGCGCGGCGGGCAAAATCTGCGCGCGGTATGTGCGCGCTTTTTCGACGACGGTGCGCGCCTCCACCTGCGCGCTGGTCACTTCCGCGAACGCCGCCGCGGCAGCCTGCGGCGGCGTGATGAGGTTGACTTCAAACGCCGTGACCTCCACGCCGAGCCGGAGCGTGTCTAGACGTTTCTGGGTCCCCGCGCGCACCTGCGTGCGGAAAGACTCCAACCCGGCCCCCAGCGCGTCGTCGATCTTCATCCCCGCCAGGGCCAGCGTGGCGGCGTCGAACGCGCTGTTTTCTACGAGCAGCCAAGCCTGTTCCGGTACGCTGGCGGCGACGAACGACAGCGGGTCCGCGATGCGGTAGCGGATGGTGAAACGCGCCTGGAGCAGGTTCACGTCGCCCGTGATGGAATAGCCGTTATAAAGCGGTTGCAACCCGGCGTCGGGTGGCTTCGGCACAGCAGCGGTCGCGGCCATGTCGGCGGGCATCCGCGCACCAACCACCCCCGTCACCAGCGAAGGCCCGGAGGGCGGCGGCGCGGGGGTCGCGGCGTTCTGTTGTTGGATCGTGGCGGCGGCCCGGGCCATCGCGTCGGCCTGCGCCATGCTGTCCTCGTCGCCGCTCCAACCGATCATGAAGATCTCGTGCTGGGTGCGCGTCGGCAGGCGCACCACGCGGTCAATCGGTGGTGGCAGCGCCAGCAGCAACCCCGGCGGATGCACCTCCCTCTGCAGCGTGCCGAACCGGTACACCAATGCATCCTCGTTGGGACCCACGCGCGTGACGCCTGAGCACAAGTAAATGGCCACCAAACCGAACAGCAGCCAGCGCAACAACCGAATCGTGGATGCGAACGCCCCGAAAAGAGCCTGCCCCGAGCGCAAACGCGCGGCGCGACGACGGGCGGACAACGGCGGCAAGGAATCAGCCATACGGTTCAGGGATTTTGCACAGGCATTGGGCCAGTCGCGGGTGGCGGCGCGGCTGGCGACCCTTTGAGCAAATCGAACGGCGCGGCGTTCGTGTCGAGAATCAGCACCGTGTTCGGTTTCGCCACCTTGCGCAACGCTTCGAGTTCGCGGACCAACCGGTAAAACTCAGGACTCTGCGCGTGCGCGGCGGCGTAGGTGCGTGCGGCCTCGCCCTCGGCCTTGCCGCGCGTCTCCTCGGCGAATTTCTGCGCGTCGGCGAGCAGGTTGGATCGCTCAGCCTCGGTCGTGGCGCGCAATTGTTCAGCCTCCTGGCGGCCCTCGGCACGGAATTTCGCGGCGTACTGCCCGCGCTCGGCCCGCATCCGCTCGAACACGTACGCCGTGTTCGCCTCCGGCAAGGCGATACGTTTGATTCCCACCTGTTCGATGGCAATGCCGAACGAATCCAACGCCTGCGGGCGGATCGTTTCCGCGAGCCGCCGCTCTAATTCGGGCAGCTTCAACTGCGTGGGATCGGTGGCGACGAGTTGTCCAAAATTGTATCCACCGAGCAACACGTTGCGTGCGCTGGTGGCCAAGCTGTCCAGTTTGGGCGGTGCGGCGGCGGGCGTGCCGAGCGATTGCAAAAACCGCAGCGGGTCCTTCACTCGCCACGCCAGGAACACCGGCAGGATCACGTTGCGCTTGTCCTGCGTGAGCGCCTCGGAAAACCGGATCTCGTAAAAATTCAGCCGTTTGTCGAACGCGTTGACGGTGTCGATGGGCCATGGCCATTTAAAATACAATCCCGGGTTTGTCAGGTTGCGCACGGGTGAGCCGAAGCGCGTCAGCACCGTCGCCTCGTTGGAGGCCACCTGAAAACTGCACATCGTGAACCCTAGGATCGCCAGCACGGCGCAGGCGATGAAAGCGCGGAGAAAAATCTGGGGTTTTGACATGGCTGCAAATCAGGGATTTACCGGCACGCGGATCGTGGCCGTGTCGGTCGCGCCGCCGGTCGCCGGGGGCAGGAAAACGGTGCGGTACTTCGCCCCGGCAGGCACGACGTAGAGCTGCCTGCTCGCGCCGAGGCTCGCTTCCGTGGTTTCGAGCCGCAGCCGGGTCGTGAACACGTCGGGATGCGCCTGCCAGGTGTCCAGCGGCGCGAGGAACCGGCTCGCCTCGCCGCCTGCCCGCGCCAGCCGTGCGTGCGCCGCCGCCTCGGCTTGCAACCGGACCTGATTGGCGTTGATCCGCCCGTCAACGGCAGTTGCCACGGCAAAGCTGCGCGCCTGGTCGATCAGCGATTCGTGCTGCTCCTCCGCGCTGACGACATCTTGATACGCGGGCACCACGGGCACCGGCGGGTGCACGTCCTTGAGACCCACGAACACGATCTCCAGCCCCAGCCCGTGCGCGTCGCTGGCCGCCTGGAGGCTCGCGCGCAGTTTGTCGGAAATTTCCGTGCGGTCGGTTGTCATCAACCCGAACGCCGTGTGGTTGTTGGTCAAATCCAACAGCTCACGAAACCCCAACGATTCGAGCGCCGTTTTCGCGTCCCGCGTATTGCGCAGGAACGCCACGGCGTCCTTGATCCGCAATTGTACCGGCACGTTCACGGTCAGCAGTTCCTCGCCGTGGCCGACGAGCAAATTCTGCTCACCTTCAAAATGTTTCTCCGCCCACAGGATCGGCCCCTCCAGGTCGCGCTCGAAGCCGATGGCAAACTCCTGCACGCGCTCCGTCGGCACCAACACCACACGGCCCCACGGCCAGGGAGCGTGCAGGTGCAGTCCGGGCGGCAACGCCTCGGGCGCGAACGCGCCGTCGAACAACAGCACGCCCCGCGCGTCCACCGGCACCTGCGTCACCCCGGTCGAAAGCCAGCCCGCGACCAACCCGAGGCTGACCAACGGCAGCACCAGCGCCCGCCCCAGCCGCACGAGCCACGTGTCGCCCAGACGCACGCCGAAGATGCGCTCCAGCGTGGCCGACAGCGAGCGCAACGGCCCGGCGTGCCCAAACAACGCGGGCAGCACGACGCTGTTGCCAAACACCGTGGCCGCCCGCAACCGCTTCGGCTGATACCACCTCGCCAGGGAATAGAGCAGGCTCTCCGTGACGAGCACCGCCAGCACGGCGATGTAAAGCTGGTGCGCCTGCGGGATGAAGTTTTGTTGCAGGTACAACCGCGCCAGCAACGTCGCCACGGCCACCGCCAGTGTGGCGGACAGCAACCGGCAGAGCGGGATCAGCGCGTCGAGCACCGGGTGGTGCCGCTCTCGCCGCGTGTGCTCCGCCAGCGTGGCAATGAAAAACAGCACGAACGTCAACACCGCGAACACCACCGCCATCAGCCGGAACGTCTCGTCCGTCGTGCCCACGCCGAAACCCACCGCCGCCCGGTAGAGCCTCCCGGGCACGCCGATGGCCACCGCCACGCCGAGCAAAATCAGCGCCTGCCGCCCGCCAAACCGCCAACGCCGGGGCAGCCAGGCCGCCAACGCTACGACGGTCGCCCAGCCGCCAAGCATGGCCAGCGGACGCAGCAGGATGATCCCCGTGCTCCGCGCGAAGAAATAGGCCGTTCCCGCCACCGCCGCAAAGGCCAGCTCGCAGACGACCACCAGCGCCGTCGGCACCGGCGACGCGTCGTCCGCGCCGCGCGCCGGGGGCGGTTGGATGGGCAGGACCGGGTCGCTCATAACGTGGCGTCAGCAGCTTTCGCGGAAAGCATCGCAAACGCAACCGGCGTCTTCGGATGCACGGCCTACTGCGCGGGCACGACCCGCAGCCGGGCAAATGTCTGCGCCGTCGTCGGGATTGTCACCTTGACCGGGTACACCGTGCGGCCCGCCGCCGTCGTCGTACCCGTGCTACCCACCTCCATCGTCACGCCGTTGACCCCCTGCACGGCGGTCGTCCAGGCCGCCATGTCGGGGCTGTATTCTACCGTCCAGGTCGTGCCGCCGACCGGCACCGCCAGATTGAACGCGAACACCAGTGCCGTCGCGCCGTTGACCACCTGGTACGTCGAAGTCGGCAGGATGCCCGCGTCCGCCACGACGGGGCTGCCGCCCAGCAAAAACTCCAACCCGTTGGGCACGCCGTCACCGTCGGGATCGGCGCTCGGTGCGCCCGTCGTCGCATTCAGGCCGTAGGTTGAGAGAAACACGGCGTAGGCTTCCGTCACGCTGAGCGTCACCGCGCTGCTCGTGGTGCTGCCCGTCGTGTTGGTCACTTTGGCGTAGTACGTGCCCGCGTCGGCGCTGGCCACCGACCCGATGGTGTACGTGGCCGCCGTCGCACCACTGATGGCCGTACCGCTGCCCACCGCGCCCTTGTACCATTGGTAGGTCAGTGCGCTTGCGCTGCTCGCCACCACGGTAAAACTTGCGCTGTTGCCCGCCACGACGCTCACGGACGCAGGCTGCGACGTGATCGACGGCACGCTGCCCGTCACGGTGTAATTAATCACCAACTGCTTGGACGCGATCAAAACGGTATTTCCGTTCGTGTCCGTCCCCGTGGTCGGCGTCAGCGTCACCAAGCTCATTGTGCCCGCCTGCACGAGCGGCTGCGCCACGTTGTCGCTCGAAAAACTCGCGCTGTCCTCGTTGAACATGAACTGCGTCGTCAGAATATTCGTCCCACCGGCATTGATTTTCAGGTGGAAATGCTTGATCCGCCCGACGTACTTGCCCGGCTTGATGCAGCGAAAACTCCACGCCCCCGTGCTGTCCGTCGTGGCCTTGCCGTAGCCCTGAAAGAGTTTGTCCCGCCCGGCGTAGTTGTTCGTCCCGCTGGAACTGGATACGTAGCTGTAAATCCCGTTGTTGTCGGCCTCCCACATCTCGATGGTCGCCCCGCTGACCGCCACCCCCGCCGTGTTGACCAGCGTACCCGAGAGCAGAAAAATCGACCCCGTGCTCTGGCTGCTGGTCGCGTAGATGTGCGTCAGGTCGTTGTCCGTGCCCTCGGTCGTGTAAAAGTGCGAATCGTAATAACTCGACGAGCTTTGCACGACGTAGTTGGCCGAACTGAACGTGTAATAGGGTCCCTCCGTGCAGGCGGGCGTCGCCGTCAATGCCCATGCGTGCGGAGCATTGGCGATCAGTATGCCGCCGCCCATCAGCGCCCAGGCCGCCAGGCGGGCGCGTCCTCGGGCGAACGACGAGAGAATGTTTGGTAAGCTCATAGGGCGGCGTGGGGTGCGGAGGGTGGCAGCAACGATCTGCGGGACAGGAAAAACGCGCTTGAACAGAGCGATTCATCAACGTTTAGCGGGCCTTTGTAAAAATTTGATGTGGCGGAAGGAGAAAGTTGTAAAAATGATGTAAAGGCCCTCCTCGCCACTCTTGGACGGGGTTGGACCGTCGCGCGGGCAGCTTTCGCCCTCCGCTTACCCGCAAAACTTCGGAGCCAACTCTTTTCCTTTGCGGCTCTGCGGGAGTTCCCGCCTTTTCTCCCCACTCTCCTCTTTGTGAGCTTGGCGAACTTCGTGCGAGGCATGCCCCTACCCGCCCCGCAACACCGGCAGCAACTCCTTCGCCAACCCTTGCCAAGTCCCGAACCGCCTCCCTGCCGCCTCCCCGCACAACCTCAGATACTCCTCCGGGTCCCCCAGCAGCCGCCCGATCCCCGCCGCCAGCGCCCCCGCCTCGGTCTGATCCACCACCAGACATCCGCCCCCGGCGGCCACCTCCCCCAGCGCGCCGTTGCCGCCACAAACACAAGGCCGCCCGTGCCACAAACTCTCTAAAACGGGCAACCCGTACCCCTCGGCCAGCGATGGAAACACGGTGAACGCGCACTCTTCATATGCGCGATTCAACGTCCAGTCATCGACGTGCCGCAGCCACCGCACCGGCCTCCCCGCCGCGCGCGCCCGCTCGGTCGCCGTCTCTACTTGGGTGCCCCAGTGCGCTGTGGTCCGCCCGATCAACACCAGTTCGCACGCCTCGTTCCCCTGCTCCCACCAGACCCGTTCCGCTGCCTCCAGCAACAACAGGTGGTTCTTGCGCGGCTCGAACGTCCCGACACATAGAACGATGGGCCGCTTCCCACCGTTCGCCGTCGGCGGCACGATCCGCCGCGCCTCGCCATCGTGGTTGACCGGCCACGGAAACACCGTCACCGGCGGCATCCGCCCGTCGTCCCGTCCCCCCTCGCGCCAGCATGCGCGCAGGTCTTCGGCGGACTCCTGCGAAATGGTCACGATGTGATCGAACCCGCCGAGCGCGCGCAGGTATTCAGCGAACCCCGCCTGCCGCGTGGGCGGGGTCAGGTCGAGCCGCCGCTGGGTCAGGGCGTCATAAAAAATCCCCACCCGCCGGGGCGCTGCCGCCGCCGCCCCCGCAGCCGGCATGATCTCGGGCCGTTTCCAGGGCAGGGCGTCGTGACAAACCCCGACCCTTCGGGCGGGCAAATCAGCGAGCCACCCGGCGCGGTTATCCTGAAAAATCTCGGGGATAAACAGGGTATCCGTCCTGGTCAGACGTGCGGCCAGATCGATCCGGTTGTGCCGATGTACGAGACTCCGCACGAACTTGCTCCACAAGGGCACCGGGTTGGCGCGGCGGCCCGGTTCGGCGTCGGCGGCAGCCCCGGCGGCAAACGGTTGCTCCAGAAACCGCCTTTCCCGCTTGGACAGCGTGCAGTAGGCGGCCAGCGTCGGGTCCCACACGAGCGGTGTCACGTCGGTCAGGGCCGCGAGCGCCCGGTGCAGATTACGCACGATGCGCTGCACGCCGGTGTTCATCGGCGACTTGCAGGAACTGGTGACATCCACGTAGAGCACGCCAGGAAGAATAGGCGGAAAACCAGCGGGAGGAAGGGGGCAACTTGCAAGGAGCCAAGAATTCAAGAATTCAAGAATTCAAGGCCCGGAGGGGGGGGTAAACCCGTCTCGAACTCCACGCGGAAAGGTCCTTCGGCTCGTTCGGCTGCGCCTGTCTCGCGGACTCGGTCCACTTGCTCAAAATGACAAACTGCTCGTGGCGAGGATCAACTCCGATGCACAACTCGCCAACACCCGGCACCCAGCATCCCGCAACCTGCAACGGCGGCTCCGCCGCCTTACCGTGGCCCGATTCCGGCTACGTATCCTTGACCCGTCATGTCCTCGACCGCACATTACACTCCCGGCGTTCCGCGCCACCCGACGACCGACATGGACCACCCTACCGCGCCCGACCAGGACGAACTTTTCCGCGAACTGGAGCGTCTCCAGGCCGAAAACCGGGCGCTGCGCGCCGCCCGCGAAGCTTCCGAACGCGAAGGCCAGCGTTACCGCCTCATCACCGAAAACACCCTCGACCTCATCTGCGAGGTGTCCCAGCACGGTTTTTACACCTACGTCAGCCCCAATCATCTGGAAATCCTCGGTTACTCGCCCCGCGAACTGCTCGGCCAGAACTTTGCCAGCCTGATCCACCACGATGACGTGGACGCGGTGGTGGAAAAGTTCAGCGAATGCCTCGTCGGCCTGCTGCCCTTTGTCTGCACTTTCCGGCTGCGCCACAAGGGCGGCAGTTGGCGCTGGGTGGAGGTGTCCGCCAAGCCGCTGGAGGCTGCCCCGGCCTCCGGCGCGGACGCCGCCGAGGCCCAGGCCATCTTTGTCTACCGCGACGTGACGGAACGGCGCGAAACCCGCCGCGCCCTGGCGACCGAAACCGAACGCCTCGCCGTCACCCTCGGCTCCATTGCCGACGGCGTGGTTTCGACGGATCTCGGCGGCAAGATCGTCCACGTCAACGACGCCGCCCTGGCGCTCCTCGGCGTCGGGCGCGACGCGCTGCTGGGCCAATCGGTCGAGGAGCGCCTGACCTTTTTCACCGAATCCGACGGCGCGGTCACCCGCAGCCCCGTCGCCTGCGCGTTGGCCGAGGGCGTCCCCTGCGCCCTGCCGGTCACCGGCACTACGTTCCTGCGCACCCCGGCGGCGGCGGAATTTGCCGTCGCGGGCAATGCCGCCCCCGTGCGCGATCAGGATGGCCAGACCCTCGGCGCGGTGTTCATCTTCCGCAACGTCACCGAGCGCCGCCGTACCGAGCAGGAACTCCTCAAGCTTTCCAAGCAGGAATCCCTCGGCCAGCTCGCCGCCCGCATCGCCCACGACTTCAACAACCTCCTCACCGTCATCCTCGGCAACCTCTCGCTGGCCAAAATCCTCATTCCCCCCGGCGACGCCGCTCTGCGCCGTCTTACCGACACGGAAAAAGCGTGTCTGCGCGCCAAGGACCTCACTCGCCAACTCCTCGCCTTCGCGCGCGGTGGGATGCCCGTGCGCAAACCGCTCGCGTTGGAGCCGATGGCGCGCGAATCGACCCGTCTCATTCTCCAGGAGGCCAACACTCCGTATCGCCTTCAGTGGCCCGGGCCGCTGCCGCCGATCAACGCCGACGCCGAACAGCTCCACCAACTGCTCTACGAGCTGCTCACCAACGCGCTGCACGCCTCGCCCATCGGCGGCACCATCCACCTGCGCGGCGAAACTGTCACGCTCGACGCCGACAGCACCCTGCCCCTCCCGGCGGGCCACTACGTGCGCCTGAGCGTGCGCGACGAGGGCGTGGGCATCTCGCCCGCCCACCTCGCCCGGGTGTTCGAGCCGTTCTTCACCAATAAGGAGGACGCCCGCGGCCTCGGCTTGGCGACTTGCTTCCTCATCGCCCGCAACCACGACGGCTTCCTGACCGTGGACTCCGCGCCCGGCTTCGGCACGACCTTCTTTCTCTACCTGCCCGCCCTCGGCGCGGCCCCGCCCGTCCTGCCCCCGCCGCTGGAGCGCCCGGTGACCATGCGGATGCTCGCCGACGCCGATCCCTACGCCCCCCACCCTATCGCGCCCGGTTCGGCGGATACCCGGCGCGTCCTGGTCATGGACGACGAGCCGCCCATCTGCGAACTGGCCACCGAGATGCTCACGCAGGAGGGCTACGTGGTCGGCACCGCCGCCAACGGCGAGGAGGCGATTGCCAAGTACCGCGAGGCCCTCGGCTCTGGCCAGCCCTACGACGTGGTCATCCTGGACATGACGGTGCGCGGCGGCTTGGGCGGGCGCGACACCGTCCTCAAACTCCTAGAGATTGACCCCGGCGTGCGCGCCATCGTGTCGAGCGGCTATTCGCAGGACGCAATGATGAGCCGCTACCGCGACTTCGGCTTCTGCGGGGTGGTCAGCAAACCTTACAGCGTCACGGAACTGACCCAGGAAGTCGAACAGGCTATCGCCGCCCGCCGCTGACGAATTTTTGCGACGCCTGCGTTATCTGCGTTATCCTGCGGCATCTTCCGTTGATTAAACCGCTTTATTTGACCCGGGATTCATCTCCGCTGCCCGCGCCTTGACCAGTTCCAGAAACGCCGCGGGCAAGGCCGCCAGCTTTCCCTGCCACAAGGCCGCCACCACCAGCGGCGCGAACCCCGGCAGCGGGATCGTCCGCAGCCCGGCACGCCGCTGCGCCCCAGGTACCTCCACCGACAATCCGACTCCAAACCCCTCCGCGACGTAGGTTTCCACCAGTTCCATCGAACTCGCCTCGACGGACACCGTCCAGCGATGGCCCTTGCGGCGCAGGTCGCCCAGGAACTGACGGGTCAGCGTCTGTTCCTCCCCGTAGGCGACCAGCGGCTGCCCGATGGCTTCCGACGCCCACAGTTCCCGGGCGGTTTTGAGCGGCGAATCCCGCCGGACCAAGAGGACCAGCGGTAATTTCAAGAGCGTGTGTGCCTTCATACCGACCAGGGGTCGGTCAGCCAGTTCCGTGATGGCCAAGTCGATCTCCCGGCGTTGCAGCAGTTCTTCCGCCTGCGCCTGGGTCGCCTCCTGCAAGCAGAGTTGGACCAGGGGAATCTGCCGGTGCAGCTTCTTGAGCAGTTCGGGCACATGGTCCCGCAAGGCTTGGGCGCTGGCCGCCAGGCGGAGCCTTTGCCTGGCCTCGCCGCGCAGTTCGGCGGCCACTCCGTCCAGGTTTTCGAAAAACGGGGTGATGAACTCGGCCAGCCGCTTCCCGGCGTCGGTCAGGGCAAAGGGACGGCGTTGAAACAGGCTCGTGCCAAGCGTTTCTTCCAAGGCGATGATCTGGCCGCTGACGGCGGGTTGCTGGATGCCGTAGGGAATCTTGCGCACGGCTTGGCTGATGCCGCCGTGTTTGGCCACGTAGTAGAAAAGCTCCAGATGGTGAACGTTCATGAGAACTCCACCGACTCTGACACGTCCCGGATCAACGCCAGGATGTCGTCCGTCACCTCCAGGAACAGCACGCTGACGAGGTAATTTTTCTCGCCCTCCACCTGCGCGCAGTCCACCACGATACCCTCGGTCTTGAGCAGCCGGTTTGCGCCCGCGCCGCCGTCGTCGGCGACCTGGAAATTGACGCTCAGCTCGGTCCCGGGTTCGAAAAACCAGCGCGTCTTGATGCGTAATCCTTGACGGCAAACGTGCAAATCCTGCACGTCGAAGTCGGCAGAATCCGCCCCGTAATCCAGGTGGATCGAAGCCGTCTTGTCAAAGTCCGGGATCATCTCGGAAAACACGCTTACTTCTGGGGCCTGAGAATACGGGCGAACCGGGGGGAACGGAGCCGCGCTAAAGAACCGTAGCACCCCGCTTTGCGCTGTCAACGGACCGACGTTTCGATCTCTGGCGATGGCGCGGGGGCCACTGTCTCCGCCCTGGCGCGGGCCTCGCGCAGCAGCCGGATGGCGACCTTTCCCAAGATCACCGTCACCGCCAGCGATGCCGCCAGCCCGCCGATCCAGAGGGCGTACTGCCCCCGCGAGGGATGCTCCCCCGCTCGCCACACCTGCCAGCCGAAGTGGCCCAGCCGCCCGAGGTAGGCGTAGAGGAACATCCCCGGCGACCAGCCCAGCGCGATCCAGCCCATGCAGGGCCAAAACCGCAGGCGTGTCAGGCCGTAGCAATAATTGAACAGGCTGGTGGGAAAAAGCGGGCTGGCCTGGCTGAGCGCGACAATCTTCCAGCCCTCGCGCGCGATGGCTTGGTCCAGCGCGTGCCACTGCGGACGGCTGGCGAGGTGTTTTTCGATGAAGCTGCGGCCAAAGGTGCGGCTGATCCAGAACGACCCGGCGGCGGCGAGCAGATGCCCCGTCAGCGCCATGAGGAAGCCTTGCCACAATCCGAACAGGAAGCCGCTACCGATGACCAGCACGCCACCCGGCAGCAGGAGCAGATTGCAGGTGGCATGGATGAGCGGATAACAAAGCGTGCTCCACGGCTGGTGGCGGGCGATGAAGCCGTCCAAGCGGTGGAGCAGCGCGTCAAACGGGTACAAGCGACTCACGATCAACAGCACCAGCGCGGCTCCGGCGAGGCTGGCGAGTTGGAAAGCAACCGCCTTGGCGGGCTTGGAGATCATGGACGCGACGGACCTCCCGGACGGCGGTGATCCCAATCATCGAAGGATTCATCCCCCTCGGCGATGCCGAGACGCCGGGTGTCGCGGTAAAAACGCGCGTCCCGCGATAGAACGAGCACCCAGAAGGAAAAAACCGTCCAGGCACCGAGGGCGGCGGCAGCCAACATGTCGCGGAGGTCGTGATCACCCCCCCTGACCGAAATGCGTCCGAAGCCGAAACCGATCCCCTCCCCGGCGTGCCACGAGAAGGAGATCAGCGTCGCCACCGAAGTGAGCACGAACGCCGCCAATCCCGCTGAATAAAGGATCGCCAGACAACCCGTGCTGTTCTTGCCACCGCGCCAGGCGCACGAGCACAAGATGCCGATGATAGCGCAGTTCATCACGAGGTCGGTCCAGGGGTTTTCGCCATGCCTGGGCACCCGGTCGAGCGGATAGCCAAACCAAACGTCGCGTACCGCCGGTGCGAGGAACAGTCCCGCCGTCACGATGATGACCAGGAGCGTGAGGAGCCTACCGCGCCGGAAAGCGAGTCGGTCGTACCCGGACGGCGGCAGGAAGTAGGGATTCATAGCAGCCGGAAGATCAAGTTAAGAGTTCTCGTCGTCGGGCATGGGCAGGATGAACAGCCTTATCCCCGCGCAAATTGGGTCAGTTCTACGGTCAGTTCGTAATTCAAAAACGGCGTGATGAGGTACACGCCGGGAAAATGGTCCAGCGAGGCGCGGCAGATTTCCTTGGCCAGTTCGACGCCCATCGCACGGCCTTCCGGGCCTTCCTTGCCCGCCATTTTTTGGCGCACGGCGTCGGGGATGAGGATGCCGGGAACCTCGTTGTGTAAAAATTCGGCCTGGCGACCGTTGAGCAGCGGCCAGACGCCCATGAAAATCGGCACGCCCAAGCTGGCCGTGCGCTCGGCGACGGTTTTGACGAGCGCGGTGTCGAAGACGGGTTGCGTCATCACGTACTGCGCCCCAGCGGCGAGTTTGCGCTCCAGGCGGGCGATTTGCGCGTCGAGGTGCTTAGCATTCGGGTTGAACGTGCAACCCGTGACGAAGCGCGTCTGCGCCTTGACCGACTTACCGACATGGTTGAACCCCTCGTTGAGGCGTTTGACGATGCCGATGAGCTGCACGCTGGTCACGTCGTACACCGACTTCGCGCCGGGGTGGTCGCCGACCTTCGCGGGGTCACCCGTCAGCGGCAAAACGTGCCGGATGCCCAAGGCGGCCATGCCCATGAGTTCGCTTTGCAAGCCGAGCAGGTTCTTGTCGCGGCAGGAGACGTGCAGCAGCGGCATGATGCCGTGGCGGGCCTTGAGCAACGCCCCGGCGGCGAGGTTGCTGACACGCAGGATGGCCAGAGAGTTGTCGGCAAGGGTAACGGCGTCCGTCCCGGCTTCGGTCAGCGCCTTGGCCCCGGCGACGAATTTCTCCAGGTCGAGCGTTTTGGGCGGATCGAGTTCCGTGATGACGACCGTCTTGCCCTGGGCGATTTTGTCGAGGATGGACACCTCCTCCACCTCCGGCGCGGGCGGCTGAAAACCAGCGGCGGGACGCTCCGCAAACGCTTCCACCTTCGGCGCGACGGTCGCGCGCGGCGGCGGCTCAATGGGCCGGACAACGGTTTTGCTCGTCACCGGCGCGAGGTCCTTGATGGCGGCGGCAATCGCGGCGACCTGCCCCGGGCCGGTGCCGCAGCAGCCGCCCACCAGCCGCGCCCCTTGCTTGACCAAATCGCGGGCGATGGAGGCAAAATAATCCGGGGTAGAATTGTAGAGAAAGCGGCCCTCGACGTAGCGCGGGTAACCGGCGTTGGGGAACGCCGAAAGTATCAGGTCGGGCGTAACGGGGATGTGCTCCAGCAGGCGCACGGTGGCGTGAGGTCCGTTCAGACAATTGACGCCCACAATGTCCGCCCCGGCGGCGCGGAGCTGGTCGAACGCCTCCGGGATCAGCAACCCGCTCGGCAGTCGCCCCTCCTCCGCGCACGCCAGCGAGCAGAGCGCGGGCAGGTGGTGGAGGCTTTGCTTTTGCTCCAGCGCGATGAGGAGTTCCTCCACGTCGAGGAACGTCTCGAACATGACGAGGTCCACCCCGCCGTCGATGAGCGCGCCGAGTTGCTGGCGGAAGACGGCGGCCCGGTCGATGCCGCGTTCGCGGGCCTCGTCCGCCGTGATGCCCAGCGGGCCGACGCTCCCGGCGACGTACACGTTCTTGCCCCGCGCGGATTGTTTGGCGAGTTGCGCGGCGGTCCAGTTGAGTTCGTTGACGCGGTCCTCCAGGCCGTGACGCTCCAGGCGGACGGCGTTCGCGCCGAACGAATTCGCGCCGATCACGCGTGCCCCGGCGGCAATGTAATCGGTGTGAATGCGGCTGACGAGTTCGGACGCGCTAAGGCAGAATTCCTCCAGGCAGCGGTCAAACGGGGCGTCGGCCAGTTCCATGAGCAGGGAGCCCATCGCGCCGTCACCGGGGAGCACGCGGGAGGAAAGTTCGTCAATCAGGTCCATCGAGGAAAAGCAGAAGGCGGAAGTGGGCAGGCGGAAGTCGGGAGGCGAAATCGGAAATGAGTCGGCGATTATCGCAGAAATACGCGGGGATGCCAGTCGAGGGAGTGCGGGAAGCGCCAGTACCTCTTTTCGAGCAGCCTTTCCGCTGACGGCTTGAGAGGGAGGCAATCCTGCCAGACATCAGTGCGAAGCATGAAGCTCGGCAAAGTGAGGCACGATCAACGGCGAATTGAATGCAGGGTGACTTCGATCCTAAGAAGGGGAAACTCTGCGCGAAAGACAGTTATGACGGGTTTTCATTTTTGTGTAAAACTATCATGTACGTGAATTTTTGTCAAGCACAATTATGGCTTGTGTTGCTCCAACTTGTTTGAGGAACCGCCGATTCGTTTGAGCCGGAGGCTCGGTCGGAGATTAGCCGGTGGCGTCAGCCACCGGATTACGGTTACAAAGAAACCGCGCCCCGGCAGAGGTGCCAGAAACGCCGGAAACCACCGACACCATGCCTTCCACCCACCTCTCGCTCCATTACCACATCGTTTTCAGCGTTAAAAACCGAGCCCCGCTGATCGACCCGGCGTGGCGCGACCGCCTGCACGCCTATCTCGGTGGGGTGCCGCGAAACGTCGGTGGCGTGCCGGAAGCCATTGGCGGAGTCGCCGACCACGTTCACATGCTTATTGGCCTGCGGGCGAACGCCTGTCTGGCGGATGTGGTGCGCGATATCAAGGCGGTTTCCTCGCGCTGGGTCCATGACGAAATCCGCGACCGGACGTTCTTGTGGCAGGAGGGTTACGGCGCGTTCACGGTCAGCGCGTCGCACCGCGAGCCGGTGCGTGAATACATTGCGCGGCAAGAGGAGCATCACCGGACGCGGACGTTTCAGGAGGAGTACGTTGAACTCTTGCGACGCAACGGGGTGGAATACGACGCGCGGTATTTGTGGTGAGGCGGGCGCGAGCACACGGATTCCTCCGCCCCTGCCGGGGCGGATGCGATGGCGATGGTTCCGGTGGCTGACGCCACCGGCTAATTTCCAGGCAGCCCTCCGGGCTTGAAGACGTTTACCGGTTCAGTCCCGGTGGAGGTTTAGCCCCGAAGGGGCGGCAGAATTTAGCGCGGGGCGTCAGCCCCGGGAAAATCCAACCGTCGCCCAAACCCCGGTAGGGGCGAAAGAAAGCTACTTTCTAATTGACGCCTGTTTTTATATCATTGGTTCCTTGCTCCCACGCTGGGACCCGGGAATGAAGTGGGAAAAGTGCCCGTTGCGTATCATGCCAAATGACAGAAAAAGATTTATACCACCAGATCGTCGAAGAAATCGGCACAGGGCAATTGGATCGTGCTCTCTGGGCCATGGCTTGGACTAAAGCCGGGGGCGACGAGAATAAAGCCAAGGCGAGCTACATCGAAATGCGAGTGGTAGAGCTGAAATCCCGAGCTCGTCAAACCTCCAGAAACGCAGCCGTTAGCGAATGGCGGAATATTTTCCGAGCAACGCAAGAAATTTTGTGGATGGCTATTTGGCCAATTCTGTTGGTGAATGTCGCTTACTTGTATTGGTGTTTTCGCAGACCGCCCAACACCGGCGCAGTTGCATCGGTTGCAGCGATCATAGGATTCAATCTTGTGCCTTTGTTGCTCGGCATTTGCGTGCTGCTGTCGCAAAAACGCAACCCGAAAAAGGCTGTGGAATCTGCTGCGTTCACCTTCGTGATTGTTGCCGCGGTGATGTTTATCCTTACTTGGATCGACACCTGGAACCGATTTCACCCCTCGCATGCGTATAGCTATCCCGTTGTAATGGCCGACGGAAGAAGGGGGGCGATTGATTCTGATTCACCACTCACCGCTGAACAGTTGCAAGCGCATCTCGACGGTTATAATCGGATGGATGCGGCGGAAGCCAGCCAGCGAGCAACAAATCCCGAAGGTCTCCCGTGGCTAATGCAGTTTGAAGAAGGCTTTGCGTCTCCCTTCCAGAGCGCAATTTATCTTTTCAAATAAGTGTCGCTGAGATTGATCGCTCACTTCCCCCGCGGGTCCAACGCGTCCCGCAACCCATCCCCCAGAAAATTCAACGCCAGCAGCGTCCCGGACATCACCGCCGCCGGAAACACCAGCAGCCACCAACTGCTCTTGATCGGATTGACCGCCTGCGCGCCGTCGCTCAGCAGCGTGCCCCAGCTCGCCTGGCTCGCGTCCACGCCCAAGCCCAGGTAGGACAGGAAACTCTCGTCCAGGATGACCGCCGGGATCGTCAGCGTCAGGTACACGGCGATGATGCCCGTCAGGTTGGGCAGCAGGTGGCGCGTGAGGATTTTACGGTGGGTCTGGCCCAGGCTGCGCGCCGCCGTGACAAACTGCAAATTCTTGAGCACCAGCGTCTGGCCGCGCACGATGCGCGCCATCGTCAGCCATTCCACGAGGCCGAGCGAAAGGATGAGGATGAGCGTCTTGGAGTAGCCTGGCAGCGCGCGCCACGCTTCGCTGGACGATCCGGCGATCTTGCCCTGCAACCACGCGTGGAACGGTTGCTCCACAATGTTGATGAGGATGATGATGAAAATCAGGCGCGGGATGGAGTAAATCACGTCCACGGCGCGCATCATCACGGCGTCGACCCGTCCGCCGACGTAACCGGAAACCAGCCCGTAGGTCGTACCGATGAAGAAGGAGATCAGCGCGCCCGCCAAGCCGACCGCCAGGGAGATGCGCGCGCCGATGAAGACGCGGTAAAGCTGGTCGCGGCCGTTGAGGTCTGTCCCGAGCCAGTGCGCGAACGACGGCGGCGCGAGTTGGAGCGGCGTCGGGGATTGGTAGCGCGCGGGCATCACCACCGGGCCGAACAGGGCGCTGCCGCCGACGAGCACGAGGATCAACACGGCGACCTTGACCGCTGGGTTGCGCCAGAAACGCGCCAGCGGCGAGGAGGTAATTCGCAGCGGAATGGATAACGCAGATGGCGCAGATAGCGCAGATGACGCGGGCGGCGCGGTGGCGTCAACCGGGTTGGCAGGGTCGGACGGCATCGGCGGATGTCAGGCGAGCTGCACGCGTGGATCGAGCAGCTTGTAGGCAACGTCCGTCAGGAAGTTCAGGCTGACGAGTAGCACGCAGTACACGATGACCACGCCGCCAAGCAGGAAGCCGTCGCGGTTGAGGATGCTGTTGACAAAAAAGCCGCCCATCCCGGGGATGTTGAACACGGTTTCCACCACGACCGAACCGGTGAGCAAATTCGCCGCGAGCGGTCCGAGGTAACTAATTACTGGCAGGATGGCGACCTTCAACGCGTGGCGCGCGAGGACGGCGGAATCGGAGAGCCCCTTGGCGCGGGCGGTGCGGACGAAATCCTGGCCGAGCGTTTCTAACATGCTGGAGCGCATCAGCCGCGCGATGTAGGCGACATACGGCGCAGCGAGCACCAGCGCGGGCAGGATGACTTGCGAGGCCTGACCCCAGCCGCCGACCGGAAGGACGCCGAGCTTGAGCGCAAACACCAAGATACACAGCGGGCCAGTGACGAACGTCGGCACGCTGATAGCGATGAGCGCAAGGAACATTGCCCCCGCATCGAAGGCCGTGTTGTGCCGGACGGCGGCGAACGCGCCGAGGAAAACCCCGGCGGTTGTTGCCAGTGCGAACGCCAAAGTTCCGAGAAGGAGAGAGACGGGCAACGTCTGGCCGATGATCTCGTTGACTGACCGGTTCAGATATTTAGTGGAAAGACGCAGATCACCGTGAAGCAGATCCCAAAGGTAATCGCGGTATTGTTGCAACATTGATCCGGCTTCGGCCAAGCGGGCGCGTCCGGCGGGGCCGAGGCCGAGCTTGGCGGCAAGGTTTTCCCCGGCGGCGCGGCCTTCCGGGCCTTCGAGTTTGTATTTGAGACGTTCCGCCCGCTCGATGCTTGCGGAGACTTTGCGTTCGCGGTCGAACGGCCCGCCGGGGGCTAGGCGGATCATAAAAAATGTGATCGTCACGACGCAAAACACCACCGCCAACAGGACGGCGAAGCGACGGAGGAGAAAGGTAGCCATGACGGAAGAGGACGCACGATGACGGAACCGTGCGGAAAAGTAAACGCTTGCCCTGTCCCAAACGGCAGGGCGAACGCATCCACAGCCGTTTCCAAAGGTGGTTGAGAGGCCAGGGACCGCGATGCTCCCCCGTCAACCTGGACGAAACCCACGCTGCGCTGCACGGCAGTGTGCTCAAATGTCCTCCGTCGTCGGCTGCGTTGGGGCAGCATCCGCAACGACGAGCAAACGTCGCAGCGTCGGCGGGAACGTCAATCCCTGCACGACGACCGAAAAAACCACGACCACGTAGGTCACCGTCAAAAGCAGTTCCCGTTGGTGACCTGTGGGTAACGATAGAGCCAAGGCTACCGGAATGCCGCCACGCAACCCGCCCCAGGTCAACAGTTTGACGCTGTGCCGACCAAAGGGCTCATCACGGTCGGGCCAGAGCAGGATGCAGAGTGCGCCAACGCTCATCCCCCGTGCGGCGAGCACGACCGGGATTGCCAGGACGCCTGCGAAGACCGCGCCAATCGTTGGCCGCAGCGAGAGGACAGTCACTCCAATCAGCACGAACAGCACAGCGTTGAGCACTTCGTCGATGAACTCCCAAAATTCATCCAGCCGAATGCGTGTACGGCGCGACATCACCTGGTGCCGAGCCAGGCTCCCGATGATCAATCCCGCTGCCACGATGGCCAGCGGACCGGACAGGCCCAGCGCCGTCGCCAGCGAATACCCGCCGGACACCAACGCCAGAGTGAGAAAAATCTCCACCCGGTATTCATCCACGCTCCGCACAAGCAGATAGGTGATCCAACCCAGCAGCGCACCCAACGCCAGACCGCCGACGATTTGCCGAAGGAGCAGCATGCCAAGCTGCGACCAGCCCAGCCCGGTGGCTGTATCGTGCCCCAACAATTGAAAACAGGCGACGAAAGCCACGACGCCGACGCCGTCGTTGAAGAGGGATTCCCCGGCGATGCCAGTTTCCAGGGCGCGGGGGGCGCGGGAGCGGCGCAGCATTTCGAGCACGGCCACCGGGTCGGTGGGCGAGATCAGCGCGCCAAACACTAGGCAATAAACCCACTGCACGTTGAGTCCGACGACCGAGAACACCATGTACATCATTCCAGCGACGAGCAGCAGCGAAAGCAGGACCCCAACCGTGGCAAGGATGGCAACCGGCCAGCGATGGACGCGCAATTCATCCAACGGCACGTGCAGCGAGCCGGCAAAAAGCAGGAAGCTCAACATTCCATCGAGAAACGTCTCGCCGAAATCGATCTCGCGCACGGACGATTGCACCTGCCGGGGCCAGGCAAATCCCAAATTACTGGCCAGGAGAATGACCAGCGAAACACCAACCGAAGCCAGGATGAGAGCCACCGTGGTCGGCAGCCGTAGAAAACGGTGGTTGAGGTAAGTGGTCAGCGCAGAAAAGGTCAACAGCAGGGCGAGCAGAGAAGATACGTTCATGGCAGGCAATCCTCCTTGGATAACCCGTCATCTCCAGTGGCTCCACCGTTTTCGGGTGTTTTCAAACCACCACCAGATCGACGTTCTGCAACTCCTGCAAAAGCTTTTCTTGAAGCGACAGCTTCCAACGCCGCCAAGCAGGGCGTTTGCCGGGACGGCCCACCACAAAATGCGTCACGCCGTACTCACGCGCGAAGTCGATCAGGGCAGCGGCGACATCTTCGCGCTTGAGCACGATGACCATGCCCCCCATGCGCTGGGCCGCTTCCAGCGTCTCGCCGAGGGCGCGCTGCAACTCGGCGGTGATGACCTGCGGGGCTTCGCCAGGTGTGCGGACGTACACGGCATACCACGGGGCGTTGAGTTGCGCGGCCAGACGCGCCGCTTTGCGCAGGACCGCGCCGGGGTCCGGCCCGCCGCTGCTCAACGCCACGGCCACCTGGCCCACCCCGCCGGGGCGATGCTCATCGTCGTCGCGTTCCTCGGCACGCTGGCGGCGGTCGAGGAAGTTCGCGCTCTCGCTCAACGCCATCTCGCGCAGGCGCGTGAGGTTCGGGGCGGTGAAAAAATTCGAGAGTGCCTGGGCGATGCGGTCTTGGGGATAGATCTTGCCGGCTTGCAGACGCTCGATGAGGTCTTCCGCGGGTAGGTCGATGTTGACGATCTGGTCGGCCCGCGTCAGAAACTCGTCGGGAATGCGCTCCTTGACGCGCACGCCGGTCGCTCCCTCGACCACGTTGTAGAGACTTTCGAGGTGCTGGATGTTGAGCGTGCTGATGACATTGATGCCGGCGGCAAGGAGATCCTCCACGTCCTCAAAACGCTTCTTAGTCTTCGCTCCTGGCGCGTTGGTATGCGCGAGTTCGTCCACCAGGGCGACGGTGGGCGCGCGGGCGATGACGGCGGCGGTGTCCATTTCGCGCAATTCCACGCCCCGGTATTGGGACACCAGGGGGGGCACGCTTTCCAATTCGCCGATCTGGGCCGTCGTCTCGGGCCGCGCGTGGGGTTCGACGTAGCCGATGATCACGTCCACGCCGCGTTTCTTGAGCCGGTTGCCCTCCGTGAGCATCTGGTAGGTTTTGCCCACGCCCGCGCACGCGCCCAGGTAGATTTTGAGCTTACCCTGTTTTTGCTGGTGGATGAGGGCGAGAAACTCCTCCGCCTTGCGGCGCGAAGGTTCGCCAAAGCTGGTCGGAGGGTCAATGTTCATCGTTAGCGAGTAATTGAGATGGATGGCATCGATGGAATCGCTGCGCGAAACTTTTGAGCGTTAGACTATCGCATAGGGGTCGGGGCAAAATGTGCGGCCTCCATCGGTTTGTCGCAAGCGGCGTAGAGATCGTGCAAATGCTGACGGGCTTGGGCCGTCCGTGACGGATCGCCAGAGGATTGCCTTTTCATCCGCTTGCGCTTTTCGTATGTTCCCCTTCCCTTTCATGACCGCACCTGATCCTTCCTCCGCCCGCGCGTTTTCCGGTCCCCTGCTCGACGGCCCCGACCGCGCCGCCAGCCGCGCCATGCTCTACGCGGTCGGCTTCCAGAAAGAGGACTTCGCCAAGACGCAGATCGGCGTCGCCTCGACGTGGAGCCAGGTCACCCCGTGCAACATCCACATCGACGGGTTGGCGCGCGAGGCCGCCGCCGCCGCGAATGCCGCCGGTGGCAAGGCGCTCATCTTCAACACCATCACGATTTCCGACGGTATCTCGATGGGCACCGAGGGCATGAAATACTCGCTCGTTTCGCGCGAGGTCATTGCCGATTCGGTCGAAACCGTCGCCGGTTGCGAGGGGTTCGATGGGTTGGTGGCCATCGGCGGCTGCGACAAGAACATGCCCGGCTGCCTGATCGCGCTGGCGCGGCTCAACCGGCCCGCCGTGTTCGTCTACGGCGGGACGATCCTGCCTGGCTGTCTGCGCGGCAAGAACCTGGACGTGGTCAGCGTGTTCGAGGCCGTGGGCCAGCACGCCGCCGGGACCATCGACGACCACCAACTCGGCGAGATCGAGGCCTGCGCGATCCCCGGCCCCGGCTCGTGCGGCGGCATGTACACCGCCAACACGATGGCGTCGGCGATTGAGGCGATGGGCATGAGCCTGCCCAACTCCAGCGCGCAAAACGCGATTTCCGAGGATAAAAAGCGCGACTGCCGCGACGCTGGGGCCGCCGTTCTCCAACTTGTTGCCCGGGGCATCCGTCCGCGCGACATCATGACGCGCCACGCGTTCGAAAATGCCATCACCGTGGTCACGGCGCTCGGCGGCTCGACCAACGCCGTCCTGCACCTGCTGGCGATGGCCCACGCGGCGGAAGTGCCGCTGGAATTGGACGATTTCACGCGCGTCGGCGCACGGGTGCCGGTGTTGGCCGACCTCAAGCCCAGTGGCAAGCACGTCATGGCCGAACTCGTCGCCATCGGTGGGCTGCTGCCGCTGATGAAGATGCTCTTGGATAAGGGGCTGCTCCATGGAGATTGCCTGACCGTCACCGGCAAGACCGTGGCCGAAAATCTGGCCGACGTGCAGCCCTACCTGCCAGGACAAACGGTCATCCGGTCGTTCGAGGACCCGATCAAGCCCGAGGGGCATCTGGTGATCCTCTACGGCAACCTCGCGCCGACCGGCGCAGTCGCCAAGATCACGGGCAAGGAAGGGTTGCGTTTCACCGGCAGAGCGCGCGTATTCGAGGGCGAGGAGGACGCGCTCAAGCGGATTCTCGACGGAACCATCGTGGCGGGCGACGTGATCGTGATCCGCCGCGAGGGTCCGCGCGGCGGGCCGGGGATGCGCGAGATGTTGTCGCCGACCTCGGCGATCATGGGGCGCGGGTTAGGCAAGGAAGTGGCGCTCATCACGGACGGACGTTTCAGCGGCGGCAGCCACGGGTTCGTGGTGGGCCACATCACGCCCGAGGCCTACGAGGGCGGGCCGCTGGCGGTGGTCCGGGACGGCGACACCATCACGATTGACGCCCAGGCGCGGCGGATCGACCTGGAGTTACCCGCCGGGGAGTTGCAGGCGCGGCTGGCGGAATGGAAGCAGCCGCCGCCGCATTACACGCGCGGGGTGCTGGCGAAGTACGCGCGGGTAGTCGCGTCCGCGTCGCTCGGCGCGGTAACTGATTGAGGCCAAATGTCCAAGGTCAGAACGCAGAAGTTCAGCAATCCCGCGGCGCGTCTGTCTCAACTTTGCATTCTACATTCTGACTTTTTTATGGACATGTACTATGACGACGATCCCGAGGGTTACCGGATCGTCGTTGGCTGGCGCGCGCTGACCTATAGCGAGCACGGCGATTCGTTCAAGATCTACATCGACCCACCGACGCGCACGGGCGGACCATTCACGTTTTATCTCCCTGGCGCGGACCGCTGGCGCGAGGTGTTCCCGGAGTGGGCCGCCGACCGGCGCGACGAAATCGTGGCGCGCATCAAGGAAGAATGCGCGCATTTCAACGCCGAGTGGGTGGAAGGGTGAACGCGGGTGGATCGTGACCTCCGGGCGCGATGGCAAAATGCTTTGCAGCGAAGCTGCCTGATTGCCTGGTTGTAAGGCGACGATCGCCGTCGCTCTGCAATACCAGGCGGCTACGCTGCGGTAAAACCCATGGTGCCAAGAGGTCGCCATCCACCTGTCGGCATGCGCCCGCGCCACGGGTCAGGGATGGTCTCAGCCCTTCTTCTCTAGTTTCTACGAATTATGGTGCGACTCCACCTCGGACTCCACGTCGTCGATGATCACGAAAACGTCGCCTTGACCGCTGGGAGCTTCCATGGCCGCTTCTTCATACCTGGCTTCCTCGGGCGCAGCCTCTTCCTCGGCGGGCGCGTCGTCGGTGTGCTCGAAATGCAGCTGCTTGAGCATCAGGTGGATGTCGTGGCGCTCCATGCCCGCCGTCGCCATCGCGCCCATCTGCCACCACGCGAACACCGTCGCCTCCTCGTGTGGGATGACCCAATACTCACGCTGCCCGCCGATGTGCTTGTACACTCCGTAGGCCATCACCCCGGCGGCGCATTCCTCGTGACCGCTCTTGAGCGGCGCGCCGACGTGAATGTCCTGCCGCTCCAGGGTTTGCGTGAGGAGCACGAGGGCTTGCTCGCCGCTCATCGCGGACGACTCGGGGTCGAGGAACATCAGTTCCAAGACGCCAGATTTGCTCGACAGACAATGCCGCCGAAACGTGTGGGTGGAGACGCCCGCGACCTGATACCAGCCGCGCGGCAACTGCATGTTGAGGGAATCCATGGGGGTGGAAAATAACTCCGGGGGGTGAAATTCCGGGTTGACTTCTCCCAGACTATCAAATGTCGGTAATTGTAGGAAAGCCTTTTTTGTGTCCCCATACTGTTTCCTTTTGTTGGACAGGGCCGGGAAGCCATTCCAGATTCCCGCTACAAACGACGAGACGCTGCCGTCCGACGGCAGGTACCCAGGGATTCCTTTCATGAACCGACGCAAGTTCCTCCAGTCCACCACCCTCGCCACCGGCGGCTTGTTGCTGCCTATCTGGGGCCGCCCCGTGGCTGCCTTCGGCGAGACGGCCCCGCTGCCCGCCGCCGACCGCAAGAAACTGGCCGACGCCGCGCTCAACGCCGCGA
The DNA here is from genome assembly GCA_964242205.1 of uncultured Chthoniobacterales bacterium. Taxonomy (GTDB): domain Bacteria; phylum Verrucomicrobiota; class Verrucomicrobiia; order Chthoniobacterales; family SZAS-18; genus CAHJWO01. The sequence continues at coordinate 3,902 of CAXTBX010000035.1, read as the reverse complement.
CAAAGAAGGGCGCGACCTACGCCGACGTGCGCATCGGGCGTTATCTCAACCAGTTTATTATCACGCGCGAGAACCGGGTGGAGAACGTCGCCAACACCGAGAGCTATGGCGCGGGCGTGCGTGTCATCGCTGACGGCGGCTGGGGTTTCTTCGCTACGGACCAACTGACGCCTGAATCCATCGCCCACGCGGCGGAGGAGGCCGTAGCCATCGCCAAGGCCAACGCGAAGCTCCAGGAAACACATGTCGAACTCGCGCCGCAGAAGGGCCTCGGCGAGGTCTCTTGGCGCACACCGATCCAGAAAAACGCGTTCGAGGTGCCCGTGGGCGAGAAGGTCGAGCTCTTGCTGGCGGTCAACGACGCGGCGCTCAAGGCCGGGGCGAACTTCGTCAACAGCAACCTCTTTCAGGTCAACGAGCAGAAGTATTTTGCCAGCACGGACGGCAGCTACATCGACCAGGACGTGCACCGCATCTGGCCCGCGCTGGGCGTGACGGTTATTGATCCCAAGACGGGCAAGTTCCAGACGCGCCGGGGCCTGAGCGCGCCGTGCGGACGCGGCTACGAGTACCTCGACGGCAAGCCCGAGGGCAAGCTGGCGGGTGTGGTCACACGCTACACGTCGAGCTACGACATGATCGAGGACGCCACCAATGCCGCGAAGCAAGCGCGCGACAAGCTGGCCGCCAAGTCGGTCGAAGCCGGGCAATACGACCTCGTGCTCGACCCGTCGCACCTGTGGCTGACCATTCACGAGTCGGTCGGGCATCCGCGGGAATTGTACCGCGTGCTCGGCTACGAGGCAAATTTCGCGGGTACGAGCTTCGCCACGTTGGACAAGTGGGAAAGCAAGACTTTCAAATACGGCAGCCAGCAGGTGAACCTTGTGGCGGATAAATTGCAGCCCGGCAGCCTCGGGGCGGTCGGCTACGACGACGAGGGTGTGCCTTGTAAAAAATGGGACCTCGTGAAAGAGGGCATTTTGGTCAACTACCAGAAGATCCGCGACCAGGCGCACATCGTCGGCCAAAAGGAGAGCGACGGGTGCTGTTATTCGCAGGGCTGGTCCGACGTGCAGTTCCAACGGATGCCTAACGTCTCGCTCCAGCCGGGCGGCGACCCGAAGTTGACCACCGCCGACCTGATCAAAGGCGTCGAGCGCGGGATTTACATCGTGGGCGACGGCTCGTTTTCCATCGACCAACAGCGGTACAACTTCCAGTTCGGCGGGCAGCTTTTCTACGAGATCAAGAACGGCGAAATCGTCGGGATGCTGCGCGACGTGGCCTACCAGGCGAACACGCAGGATTTCTGGAATTCGTGCGTGGCGGTGTGCGGCGAAAACGACTACGCGCTGGGCGGTTCGTTCTTCGACGGCAAGGGCCAACCGGAGCAGAGCAGCGCGGTGTCGCACGGTTCGTCCACAGCGCGTTTCAACAAGATCAACGTCATCAACACGGCACGCAAAATCTGACGACGTGGGAAGTGGGAACCCGGAACGCGAAAATAATAAAACACGTCCGGTTCCATTCTCATCCCGCTTTCCGCTCACACTTTCGTTTTTAATTCCGCGATCCCTTTTCCCATTTCTGCCCTCCAAATTATGGCCCAACTCAGCGAATCCGACGCCCAGGCGATCCTCAAAAAAGTGCTCGGCTTTTCCAAGGCCGACGAAGCCGAGGCGACGCTCTCGGGCAGCCGCACGGGCAACCTGCGCTTTGCCCGTGCCGCCGTTTCCACCAGCGGCGGCTCGGACGAGCTTTCCCTCGTCGTGCAGTCAAGCTTCGGCAAAAAAACCGGCGTGGCGACCATCAACGAATTTGACGACGCCTCGCTGCAAAAAATCGTCCGCCGTTCCGAGGAACTGGCGCAGCTCGCGCCCGAAAACCCGGAGTACGTCCCGTTTCTCGGACCGCAAAAGTACGAGCAGCCGCCCGCTTTTTTCGAGTCCACGGCAGGCATCACGCCCGACTGGCGTGCGAAGGCTTCGGGCACCAGCATCGACCTGTGTAAGGAGCACAAGCTCACCGGGGCGGGTTTCCTACAACACGACGCCGGGTTTAACGCCGTGGCCAATACGCGCGGCCTGACCGGCTATTATAAGAGCACCGGGCTGGATTTTTCCGTGACCGTGCGCACGCCCGACGGCAAGGGCAGCGGCTACGGCGTGGCAGACTTCAACAACGCCGCGAAGATGAACACCGGGGCGGTCACGCAGTTGGCCATCGACAAGGCCGTGCGCTCGGCGGAAACCCGCGCCATCGAGCCGGGCAAATACACCGTGATCCTTGAACCCGCCGCCAGCGTCGACCTCATCAGCCACATGGTCAGCCAGATGGACGCGCGTCTGGCCGACGAGGGGCGCTCGTTCCTGACCAAAGCCGGGGGCGGCACGCGGCTGGGCGAGAAATTGGTGGACGAACGCGTCCATCTTTATTCCGACCCCTTGAACACCGACGCGCCCGGCACCGCCTGGGCACCGGACAACCGTCCGCGCGGGCGTGTGGATTGGATCAAGGACGGCGTCGTTGCCAACCTCGCGTATTCGCGCTATTGGGCGGGGAAGAAGGGCGTCGCGGAGGATCAGGCCCCGCCCGCCGTCGGCACTGGCTTCCGGGGCGGGCGCAACATCGGCGGTTTTGAGGGCGCGCCAGGTGTCCTCATGGACGGCGGCACGGACAACCTCGAAGACCTCATCAAAGGCGTGAAGCGCGGCGTCTTGGTGACCCGCATGTGGTACATCCGCGAGGTAGATCCACAAACGATCCTCTACACCGGCCTGACGCGCGACGGCACGTTCTACGTTGAGGACGGGCAGATCAAATACGCCATCAAAAACTTCCGGTTCAACGAAAGTCCGGTCATCATGCTCAATAACATTGAGGCGCTGGGCAAACCGGTGCGGGCGAACGGGTGTCTGGTGCCACCGATGGTGGTGCGCGATTTCACGTTTTCCAGCTTGTCGGACGCGGTGTGAGCGGGATTGACCGCTTGCAAGCAATCCCGTAACCTTGCGCTATGGCCATTTCCACTTCACTGGAACAACTCTCCGCCGACGCGTTGAAGTTAACCCCGGCGGAGCGGGTCATCCTCGCCGACCGCCTGTATTCAAGCGTAGATACCGAGCAGGAATTCTCATTGAGCAAGGAGTGGCTGGCGGAAATCGACCGGCGCATCAAAGAAATCGACGGCGGTATGGAAACCATTCCGGCGGAAGAAGTATTCGCCAAAGCGCGCGCGGCTCTGGAGCAGCATCGCAATCGCGCGTGAAACGGTTGCGTTTTCACCGCATGGCTGACCAGGAGTTTCTTGAAGCCATTTTGTTCTATGCAGATCAACGACCCGGCTTGGGCGAACGATGGCAAGCAGAGGCGGAAAGTGTGCTCCATAAAATCAGGACCCAGCCCAATGCCGGTCGCCCGGCGGGTCGCGCGGTCAAACAATGCGTGCTGCCGTCGTTTCCTTACGCGGTGATCTTTCTGGACCGGACAACCGAAATTTTCGTTGTTGCCATCGCTCATCAAAGTCGTCGGCCCGGATATTGGACGGATCGCGTCGAATTAGGCGCGTCATGAGCCTCGCCGATTTCACTTTCCACCGGCTGCAATACGAGTCCGGCGATTGGGACGTGGTGGACCAGCGGATGCCGTCCAATTTGCTCGATTCGCTGGTCGCCTATACGACGATCCGCGTCGATCCGCGCGAGGCCGTCGTGCCGCTCGGCAGCAAGGAAGTGCTCGACGCGCCGTTCGTATACCTGAGCGGACATCGCTTGGTGCAGTTCACCGACCGCGAGCGCGAGAATTTCGAGGGCTACGTCCGGCGCCGCGGCTTCGTGTTCGCCGACGACTGCAACCACGACGTTGACGGGCTGTTCGCCAGGAGGTTCAGGACGCAGATG
>CAXTBX010000034.1:0-42353 GCA_964242205.1 uncultured Chthoniobacterales bacterium | reverse complement strand
AAGTGCTCGCATGAACCAAGGCTTGCACGGCTACATGTTAAAGTAAAATGCTCTAATCGTCCTCGGGGAAGGATCGCCCGATGCAGACGTGGTTTTCGTCGGCGAGTAGCTCGCTTCGGGTTTGTAGCTGACCCCTTGGTGAAACGATTACGCCGGAGTCGTCGCGCCGGGCGCGGCCAGCAGTTGCTGGAGCGTGCGGAGCAGTTCGTCGGTCGAATACGGCTTGTGCAACACAGCGCTGATGCCCGTGCCTTCCAGTTCCGCTTGGCTGGTCTTGTCGCCCCGGCCACTGGAGATCAATACGGGTAGATCGGCGCGCAGACGTCTCAATGAGCGGGTCAGTTCCAGGCCGTTCATGCCCGGCATCATGAGATCGGTGATGACGGCGGTAATCTCCGGGCCGCGGTCCATGAAAATACCCAGCGCCTCGACGCCGGTCGCCGCCGTGACCACCTGATAGTTGTGCATCGTCAACACCGTGCGCACGGCAAGGCGGATGCCTTCCTCGTCGTCTACCAGCAAAATCGTTTCTCCCTTGCCGCCGGCGGATTTCGGGATGGACGGGGGGGGGGCGGCGGGCGCGACCGGTTTGCCGACGGCGGGCAAGTACACCTGAAACGACGTTCCCAGCGGTTCGGCGTTGATCATACGGACGAAACCGCCGTGACTCTTGATGATGCCGCGCACCGCCGATAGGCCCAGGCCCGTGCCCTTGCCGACGCCTTTAGTGGTGAAGAATGGATCAAAAATCCGGTCCACGATCTCGGATGGGATTCCCGTGCCCGTGTCGGTCACGTCCAACAGGACATACCGGCCCGCCTTTGCGCCAGGCGGCAGATTTTCCAGATCGTCCTCGCCGATGGCGGTGTTACAGGCGCGGATGCGCAGCGACCCTCCGTTGGGCATGGCATCGCGGGCGTTCGTGCAGAGATCGAGCAGGACCTGCCGGAGCTGCGCCACGTCGCCCACGACCGGCCACAGATTGCGCTCCACCAGATTCTCCACCGCGATGCCGTTGGGGAACGCATCGGAGATGACCTTGAGCACGTCCTTGATCAAATAGGTGATCTGCAAAGTTCGCCGCTCGCTCCGTTCGCCGCCGCCGGAGCCGAACGCGAGCACCTGATTGATGATCTGCGCGCCCCGGTTGGCACTGGTCTCGATGAGCGAGATCATTCCGGCGTGCTCAGGCGAGGTCGCCAGGTTGCGCACTACCGACACCGCCATCAAGATCGGCGAGATGACGTTGTTGAGGTCATGCGCGACGCCGCCCGCCAGCGTGCCGATGCTTTCGAGCCGCTGGGCGCGCTGCATCTGGGCCTCCAATTCGCGCTGGCGCGTGGTGTCCTCCATGAAACCTTCGCAGAGCGGTTCCGACCCATCCTCGGACGGGACCACCCGGGCGTGCAGACAGACCCAGATGCGGCTGCGGTCCTTGCGGAACACCTCGGCCTCGAAGCTGCGCACCTCATTCCCGGCAGCCAGTTGCGCGAGCAGTTCCGCGCCACGCTGCGGGTTGGCGAACGCCGCCGCCGCGTGCGTGACCGCAGCGAGCATGTCCGCTGGGTCGTCGTAGCCGAACAAACGGGCCAACGCCGGGTTGACCGCGACGTAACGGCCATCGGGCGCGAACTGGTAAATGCCCAGCACGGCATTCTCGAAGATGCCGCGATATTTTTGCTCCGCGCGCCGGTGTTCGCGGGCAAGCTTCGCCTCGCGCAGGGCGCGTTGGATCGACGGCACCAGGCGGCTGAGGTGATTTTTGAGGACGTAATCTGTGGCCCCTTGCTTCATCAGCTCCACGGCAGCCTCGCCATCAATGTTGCCGGAAACGAAGATGAATGGCGCGTGCGGGGTTTGCTCGAGCGCGATGGCTAGTGCGCGCAAACCGTGGAAGCCCGGCAGCGACAGGTCGGACAGCACGAGGGACGGCGCAAACTCTGCCAGTGCGCGACGAAAGTCTGCTTCGGTGGCGACATGGCGCACCCTGAACGGGCGGCCTAGCCGCCGCAACTCGCGTTCGATGAGCAAGGCGTCGTCCTCCACGTCCTCGGCGATCAGGATACGCAATTCTTCGGCCATAATTAGATCAATGGACGCGGCAAGCTCGAACCCCAAGTATGCAGCTAAAATTGGGCCAATAATTATTCAGGAAGCAGCAAAAAGCTGCTCAACGGCCTTGAGCTTGGTCTCCAAGCGAGCGTCGATTAGCCCGAAACCGCCGCGCACTAGGCAGTCGTTTGGCGCGAGCGCGGGGTCGGCTTGCAGCGTGATCTGCGGATAACGCGCCCGCAGGCCGCCGTCCGTCATGGCTTCAAACCGCTGGAAATCGCCGGGAGAAAGTGATACCTCCAGCGCTTGCTCCGTATTCGACGGTGCTTCCGCAAGCGCCTGTTCGATGATCCGCTCGATGCGTTCGGGCGCGGACACGGCGCCCGCGAGCAGACGCCGCACGATGTTCATGACCAGACCTGGCACGCAGGCCCGCGCCTGCTGCGCCAGCGCGCGCTCCTGCTCGTGGAGACGACGCAGCACCCCCTCGGCCAGTTCGGACACCTCCTGCCGTTGCATCATGAGCTGCCCGGCGAAAGCGGCGTCCGCCTCGGCGCGGCCCTGCCGGTAACCAGCGTCGTGGGCAGCGGCCAGTTCGGCGGCCTGGCGCTCCCGTTGCGCGGCCAGCGTCCGGGCGCGGTCTTCAGCGCTGGCGTGCCGGCCCACCAGCCGCACGTCGAACAGCGGCTGGCCGAGTGGGATGCGCTCACGCTCCATCGGCTTGGTCTCCGGTGTCGAGGTTGACCTCGCCCTGCTCCTCTAACCGCCGCACGACGGTCATGACGCGGTCCTGCGCGGCCTCCTGATCGCGCAGGCGCACGGGGGCCATCATCCCGATTTCCTCCACCATGCTCTCGGCGGCGCGCTTGGACATCACGGAAGTAACCTTCTTGAGCATCGTTTCGCCCTTCGGCCCCTTGAGCGACGCCGCCAGGTCCGCCGGTTCGACCTCGCGCAGGATGCGTTGCAGGTCCGGCGCGGCCAATCCGGCGAGGTCATCAAAGGAAAACAGCTTTTTGCGGATGCTCTCGCTAAGCGCCGCGTTGCGGTCTTGCAAGACGGCCAGCAGGCTGCGGCTGGTGTCCTTGTCCATCGTTTTGAGCAGGCTGGCCACGAACGGCGCGCCGCCGCTGGCTTGGGCAGACGGTGGGGGCGCGGCGGGGGCATCGCTGCGGCGGTTGAGCTTGCCCGCCAGCCGTTGCACGACCTCCGGCGAAATCGTCTCCATTTCGCCGAGCCGTTCGAGCACTTCCGCGCGCTGTTCCGGTTCCAGCATCCGCAGGATCTCGCCTGCCTTGGGCAGATCGAGTTGCGAGAGCAAAAACGCGACGGTCTGGGGTTGCTCGTCCTTCACGAGGCTGAACACCTGCCGAGTGTCGATCCCCTCGAACTGTCGGAGCGCCGCGCCGTGGCCTTCCCCGCCGCCTGCGGCTGGCATAACCCGTTCCAGTAACGAAGCCGCGCGATGCTCGCCCCGCGCGAGTTCCAACGTGCCGCGCACGTATGAAGTGCCGCCTAGCGCGGAGTCGTAGCTGGTGTCCACCAGCGCCGAGAATTCGGTAAGCGCCTCGTGCTGGGCGTCCTGGTCGATGATGGGCAGCTTGGCCATCTCGCGGCACACGGCTTCCAGTTCGCTGTCCGCGAACGTGCGCACCAACTTGGCCGCCGCTTCCTGACCGATCACGATCAAAAACACGGCGGTCTTCTGGACGCGAGTGAGCTTAGAATAATCGAGGGCGGCCATGAGGTTAACGCTTGGCGGTCATCCACTCGCGCAGCGCCACGCTGACGTTTTCCGGTTTCTGGCGGATCATTTCGTTGAGCATTTCCGGCGACACCGTGGCCTTGACTGGGCGCGGCTTGCCGCCACCACCGCCTTCCACCAACCGGGCGGGGATCGCGCCCCGATCCATCAGCGCGGCCTGCTCGGGATCGAGCACTTCGACCGTGCCCGCCCCTGCGGGGGTGCGCTTGAGTTGGCGCAGAAAGAACAAGACGATCAGCACGGCGACCAGCGGCGTCACCCACGGACGTGCGGTTTCGAGCATTGAAATGTCCAGCGGCGATGCTTTTTCTACGGGCGTGCTCTGGAAGGCAACTTCCTGGATCGACACCGTCGGTTCCTGCCCAACAGCCTGTTGCGCGGCGCTGATACCGAGCGCGTTGGCGACCATCGTGCGCAGGGACTTTAGTTCCTCCGCGCTGCGCGGTTCGGGCTTGGCGTTCGCGCCGGTGCCGGTGGTGCGCAGCGCGAGGAACACGGCGGCGGTCAGCTTGCGAATTTCGCCGGGGTTCTTGGTCGTGTTCGTCGTGGCGCGGGTGATTTCGTAGCTCTGGGTCTGGCTCTTGCGGGTTTCCTCGGTCTTCTTTTGGCCATCTGCGCCGCTGGCATCTTCTTTGGTCGATTTGTTAGGCGTGTTGGCGGTCGCGCCAACGGCGCTGCCCGCCGCCTTGCCTTCGCTGCCGAGGTTGCTCTCCTCCGTCAGTGTCGAGGAGCGCACCACCTGGCCTTCCGGGTCGTATTTCTCCTGGGTCGTGGTGGTGGCCTCGGTGCTCATGTCGGCGGACACGCGCACCACGGCGTTGCCCGTGCCGACGACGCGCGCCAGCATGGTCTCGACCTTGTTGGAAAAGTAGTCTTCCATCCCCTTGCGCAGCTTCATCTGGCTGCTCGCCGAGCCAAGCATCGGGTCGCCGTCGCGCAGTTTCTCGCTCAGCACGTTGCCCATGCTGTCCACCACGGCCACGTCATCGACTTTCATCCCCTCGACCGAGTTGGCCACCAGGAAACGGACGGAGTTGACCGCTTCTGTCGAGAGGCTGCCCGCACCCTGATCCACAAAGACCGACGCCGTGGGCCGCGCGTGGTTGTCGCCCAGGAGCAATTTATTTTCGGGCATCACTACCATGACCCGCGCCGCACGCACGCCGTTGAGTTGACCGATGGTCCGCGCGAGTTCGCCCTGGATGGCGCGCAGGTAGTTCGTGTGCTGCACGAAGTCGCTCACGCCAAAATTACTCTTATCGAAGATCTCGAAACCGATGCCGTCGGCGTTAGGTAGGCCCTTCGCCGCAAGGTCCATGCGCAGGGTATAGACCTTATCCGCCGGGACGTACACGGACTGCCCGCCCGCGCCGATCTCGTACGAAACACCCTGCGCCTGGATGGCGGAAACTACTTCGGCAGCGTCCTTCTGCGAGAGTCGCCCGTAGAGGAGCTGCATCCTGGGCCGGTGGCTCCAGACGACGAGTCCGGCCAGCCCGGCGACGACCGCCGCCGTCATCACGGCGAGGGACACGCGCTGGTTGAGGCCCAGTTGGCGCCATAGGGCCAGAAACTGTTGGGGGAGCTTCGACATGAATCAGGAAATCGTGAGAAACGGGAGAACCGGGCGGGGTAGACCGTCAGACCTGCATCCGCATGATTTCCTGGTAGGATTCGACCAGCTTGTTGCGCACTTCCGTCATCAGGCTGAAGGCCACGTTGGCTTCCTGGATGGAGAGCATCGCCTGGTGAAGGTTGTTCGTTTCGCCGCTCATCACCTTGGCCTTCTGGACTTCGGCGTTCTGCATGGTGGCGTTGACCTTGGTGACGGCTTGCCCGAACACGTCGGCGAAGTTCGCGCCGCCTACCTGAGCGGGCGCGGCGAGAGGCTGCGCACCCCCCAGTTCGCGCGTAGGCGCGACGGAGTTGGCTCCGAGTCCTTCCTGCGGGAGTGCCTTGGTCCGGTTGAACTCGACGGGGCGGGGGGTAAAGGCGGCGTATTGGCTGGTAACGGCTCCGATCATAAAAAGGGCGGTGAAAAAGGGTTATTTGCCGATGGACAAGGCGCGGTTGGCGAGTTGCCGCGCGTTCTGCACCACCGCGAGGTTCGCTTCGTAGGCCCGGGACGCGCTCATGAGGTCCACCATTTCGTAGGCCAGGTTGACGTTAGGCATCTCCACGAATCCGTCCTTGTCGGCGTCGGGGTGGCCAGGCTGGTAGACCCGTTGGCCGGGGGCCTTGTCGGTGGTTACCTGACCGACCTGCACGCTGGCGGCCCCGGCATGTTGCGTGTCGAGCACACTCTGGAACGAGACGACCCGGCGATGGTACGGCGCGCCGTCAGGACCGTGGGTCGTGTGGGCGTTGGCGATGTTGGACGATACCGTTTCCAGGCGCGTCCGCTCGGCGGCGAGCGCGCTGGCGCTTTGATCCAATCCGGTGATGAAGTTCATGGCGTCGGCGGGGAGGGGCTAACGATCACGAAGGCTGACCGGTGATGGCAATTTTCAGGCACTTGAGCGACGAACTGGCAAACTCGGTCATCGCGCCGTACTCGGTGGTGTTCTGGCTCATGGCGAGGAGTTCCTGGTCGACCTCGACGTTGTTGCCGTCCTGGCGCACGCTGCGGGCGGTAGGATCAACGGTCACGGCAGCGGTGGGATGGGCAGCAGCGGCGGTGGTGGAAACGCGCTTGAAGTCGCCGGAATGGGCGGCGGCGGCGAGTTGGGATTGGAAACTGGCGGTGCTGGAACGGTCGATTTCCAGGCGGCGGTAGCCGGGGGTCTCGACGTTGGCGATGTTCCCGGCGAGTACTTCATGACGTTGCGCCGAGAGGTCGAGCATGTGCTTGACCGCCTGGTAGGTGCCGCCGGAGAAAAGCTGCTCGATCATGATGCCGGACATTTAGCAATGCCCGTGCCATTCGCAAGATGAGTGATATTAAGTAACTGTATCCGAGCAAAATACGTCGAAGCTATGTTGGCAAGGGACCTTTTGCCTTCTGGCAAGCGGGGAAAATCCTGCCGACCATCGAGCGATGCTCGCGGTAAACAGGCGATTTTTACCTAGCCGCGTGTTGGAGGTATACACGCAGGTGGATCGTGACCTCCGGGCACGGTGGATAACTGCCGCCGCGCAGCCGCCAGAGTGTCTGGGGGTAGATGGCAATCTCTGGACGCCATGGCAAAACCACGCCGCGTAGCGGCCTGATTGTCTGGACAACGCGTCAATAATCTAGGCGGCTTCGCCGCGAATGGAACCCATGGTGCCCGGGGGTCGCCATCCACCTTGTTATCCACTAAATCCGTGCCGGTAGCGCGCTCCAAACGGGTGCGGCCGTGTGCGCCGGGTCCACCGCTAAAACCAACGAGCTAGACTTCTGACTCGGCATCACGCCCGCCCCCTGCCGCATCCCGTAAAGATGCGTCACCAGCGCGCGGGTGTTCTCCCCGAGCTTTAGCGGTTGCACGTTGCCGCTCGCGCTCCGCAGCGAAACCCCGCCCGATGCCGATATCTCCAACTGCACGGAATCCGTCGGCTTCACGGTGGCCAAGGCCGCCTTTACTTCCGGGCTGGACATCAAGCTGCCCGTCAGCGCGGCCTGTTGGTCCGCCAAGGCTGCCGCTTTCATCGCGGGCGTCTGCTGTGCTTGAGAAAGAGCGTTCGCGAACGCGGTTTCCGTCGTGGCAGCGGCTTTTTTATGTGAAGATTCTGCCAGCCGGTCAGAGATGTTGTCGATCACGTCGCTGGCGAATGCGGCGGCGCAGTTCAGGAGAATGGGAGCCATGCCGCCCCTCTAAGCAACGGACGTGCCAGTTTGGTCCCTGCACCCCTCCGGTCACCAGCGCCGGGTCAGGCCACCTCACGCTCGTCCACCGCTTCTCCGCCTTCCTCTATCTTGTACTGGTGCAGTTTGTTGCGCAGCGTGCGAATGCTGATTTTCAGCAGGTTGGCGGCTTGCGTTCGATTGCCGGAAGTGCGCTCCAGTGCGCGCAAAATATGCTGTTTTTCCATCTCGTCGAGCGACGGCAACGCCTCTGTATGGACGGCGGTCGGCTGACTGTCCGGCGGCGGGGTAAAAATTGCCGGAACCGCGGCCAGCGTCGTCCCCGACGATTCCTTGGTGATTGACCGCACGCTGATGCTGCTCGTGGGCAATCCTAGAACATCCGCCTCGATCACCGGCCCATCCGCCAAGATTACCGCGCGCTCCACAAGATTCTGTAATTCGCGCACGTTCCCCGGCCAGCCGTAGGCCGCCAGCGCCGCCAGCGCCGCCGCTGAAAACCCACGGATTTTTGTCCCGTAGCGTCGGCACGATTTTTCGAGAAAACGTTGGGCCAGCAGCACGGCGTCGCCCTGCCGTTCACGCAACGGCGGCACCTTGAGCGGAAACACGTTGAGCCGGTAGTACAAATCCTCGCGGAAATCGCCGTTATCAACCGATTTCTGCAAATTCCGGTTGGTCGTAGCCAGCACGCGCACGTCCACTTGGATCGTCTTGTTGCCACCGACCCGCTCGAACTCACGCTCCTGCAACACGCGCAGCAGCTTGGCCTGCACCTTGGGCGAGATCTCGCTGATCTCGTCGAGCAAGATCGTCCCGCCGTGCGCCAACTCGAACCGGCCCTCGCGCCGGTCGTTCGCGCCCGTGAACGCCCCCTTCTCGTGCCCGAAAAACTCGCTTTCGATGAGCGTTTCGCTGACCGCCGCACAGTTGACCTTGATGTACGGGGCCTGCGCGCGCGAACTGCCCTTAAACAGCTCGTTGGCGACCAATTCCTTGCCCGTGCCGTTCTCGCCGTTGATCAGCACTGTCGCATCCGTCGGGGCAACCTTGGAAATCATCGTCCGCAGCCGGACCAACTCCAGGCTGTCGCCCATCAGCCCGCTGCCGCCCGCCTGTTCCTGGTTGAGATAATGGTTGACCTTGACAACCTGACTGTACGATTCCGCCTTCTCGACCACCATCATGATCTGGCTGAGCGAGAAAGGTTTGATGACGTAGTCGAACGCCCCGGCGCGCATGCACTCCACGGCGGATTCGATGGAAGCCTGCCCAGTCATGATGACGACCACCGGGCGGTCGGGCTGCTGGGCCAGGCGGCGCAGGAGGTCGATCCCGTTGCCGTCGGGCAGGTGGATGTCGGCAAAGACGAGGTCGTACCGGTCGCGGCGCAGGTGGGCCTCGGCCTCGGCCATCGTGCTGGCGGTAACGACGGAGTACCGCTTGCGCCGAAGCTGTTCTTCGATGCTCTTGCGGATGATGAGTTCGTCGTCGAGGACGATGATCTTTTCTAAGATCATGAGGAAAATCGGAAGTTCACGGGTACACGCACACCGCACGGTCTCCGGTCATTTACTCTGGAGCCTTGGGGTATTTACCTTAGAGCAATCTTCTTGCCACGGGTGAACAATCGCCCAAAAACGCCTACGGGCTTCCTGCCGCGCACGTGGCGCAACCGGAAGCCCGTCTTGTTGGCCGCCAACCGGTTTCTAACGGTCGGCGAGCGGAAGGACCAGCGCCTTGGGTTTAGCCGTTGAGGAGCTTGAGGGCGACCTGGCTGGAGCTGTTCGCTTGGGCGGTCATTGCGGTGCCGGCTTGGACTAGCACGTTGTACTTCGCGAAGGCGGCGGATTCTTTGGCCACGTCCACGTCGGCGATGCGGCTGTTGGCGGCCTGGAGGTTGTTCGAGGTCGTCGTCAGCATGTCGCTGGCGTACTGGAGGCGGCTGCTCTCGGCACCGTTTTGTGCGCGGGAGGTCGCCACGTTGGTCAGGCCACCGGTGATCGTGCTCACCGCGAGGCTGGAGAGGTCCGTCGCGGCGGTGATCGACGACACGTCGTTGGCCATCGTGGACTTGCTGACGTTCACCGACTGCGAGCCGTCTTCGCTCGTGCCAACCGCGAGGGTCGAGGCCGCTGAGCCGCTCGAGAACAGATCGACGCCGTTAAACTTCTCGCTCGTCAGGCTGGTGAGCTGGGCCTTCAGGGCCGTGAATTCCTTGTCGTAGTTGGCGACGTCGTCGCTGCTCTTGGTCACGTCCGAAGAGAGCGTCTTCAGCTCGCTGATGCGGTCGATGACCTTGCCCGCCGTGTCCATCGCGCCGTCCTGCGTCTGCAGGAAGCTGATCGCGTTGGCGACGTTCGAGTTGGCCGCGTCGGTGCGGTTGATGGCGGCGCTCATTCGCATGGAGACCGCGAGGCCGCCCGCGTCGTCGCCCGAGTTCACGATGCGCTTGCCGCTGGAGAGGCGGGCCAGGCTCTTCTGGAGCATGGAGTTGGCGCTGCCGAGGTTGCTGGCGGCCTGGTTAGCCGCGACGTTGGTGTTGATGACAACTGACATAATGAGTATCTTCCTTGATGGGTGTTGGTTATGTTTGGGAGGCGGCGTCCTTGCTGCCTCTCGGCGCAGGTTTTTCAACCGCGTGATCTATCCCATCGGACGAGACCAAAAGGGCTTTAGTGAAAAATGAGAAAAAGTTTTGAAATCTGATTTCTCACTGCGCCCGCGCCTGCCACATTTTCAGGTAAGCCGTTTCGATGTCCCGCGCGAAAGCGGGACCGTCGCAGAGCGGCGAACGACGCATTTTCTCCCGGAGCTCGGACCGGAGTTGAGCCAACCCGGAAATGTCATGTGCGCGTTGGATTGCCTGTTGAATGTATGCACTTTCATCGTCGCAAATCCAGTCATCCAGCCCGATGCGGGTCAGCAGGCTCGCGCCCACGCGGGAGACGTGCCTGTCTCCGCGCCGGGTCAGGACCGGTACGCCCATCCAGAGCGCTTCGCAGGTGGTCGTCGTGCCGTGGTAGGGGAAAGGGTCCAGGGCAATGTCCATCCGGTTGTAGAGCCGCAGATGATCCGGGCGCGAGCCCACCCAGTGCAAAAAATCCACGCGCTCGGACCCAATGCCTTCCGCCGCGAACAAAGCGTGGAAACGGTCTGCGATAACCTGGTCCGGCAGCGATTTGAGCAACAGGCGCGACCCCGGCACCGCGTGCAGAATCGCCGCCCAGGTGCGAACCAACGCAGGGGGCATCTTCTGGACGGTGTTGAACGAGCCGAACGTCACGTAACCGTTTGCCAGCGCGGGGAGGGGACCAACCGTGAGGTCGGCCTCCTGGCAGGCGTCGCCGGGCGGGTCCTCGCCGGGGCGTCCGAAGCAATGGAAGCCATGCGGCAGCCGGACGATGATTTCGGCGCTGAGTGCGTCCGCCTCGCCGGGCGGTTCCGTGACGGCGTCGCTCAGCCGGTAATCCATCGCCCGCATCCCGGTGGTCTGCGGGTAGCCGAGCCAACTCACCTGGACGGGCGCGGGCCGCCGGGCGAAGACGAGCAGGCGGTGGTCGCCGGTGTGCCCGGCCAGATCGACAAGGACGTCGATGCCGTCCGCGCAGACGAGCGCCGCCACGTCCTCGCTGGACTGGCCGTGGATCGCCCGCCAGTGGTCGGCCTGCGCCCGCAGCGCGGCGGTCGTGTCGTCCTCGATCAAATTCTCGGCATAGCAAAAGATCTCGAATCGGCTCCGGGTGTGCCCGCGCAGCAGCGGCAACGTGAAATACGCCACGGAATGCCGGAAAAAGTTCGGTGAAACGTAACCCACGCGCAAGCGGCGCGGCGTATCGCCTTTGGGAACGGCGGCAGTCTCCCCGGGCCAGAGCGGCACACCGTGCATGCGGTCCCATTCCCGGTGCGCGTCGGCGACCTCCCGCGCGCTCAGGTCGGCTCGGTAGTTGAGTGCGGCAATGCGGCGGGAGTGCGCCGAAGGCTGCTGAGGATCGAGCGCGAGCGACTTGCCGAACGCCAGGTCGGCCTCGACGACGTGCCCCGTTTTAAACAGCGCGCCTCCTAGTAATAGATACGCGCGCGCGTTGTCCGGTTCGAGCCGCAGCGCCGCCAGGTAATGCTCGACCGCCGCGTCCAGTTCCCCGAACCGCTCCAGACAGTGCCCTAAATATAGTTGCGCCGTGGCGTCGTCCGGTCGCAGGCTGACCGCCATGCGCAACGCACCCGCCGCCTCGCCAGGGCGCTGCAACTCGACCAGCAGCGTCCCCAGTTGCAGTAGTGCGTCAAAATTCCTACGCTCCAATTCCACCACACGAAAATACGTCTGCACGGCCTCAGCTTTCTGCCCCAGACGCCGCCGGACGTTGCCGAGGTGCATGTGATAAAGAGCGACGCTGCCGTTCGCAGCCACCGCCGCCTGCGCGTGCCGCAACGCGGCGGCGTCATCCCTCTCCTGGTACGCCAGCACCGACAGCCCGTGCAGCGCATCGCCATGGGCCGGGTTCCGGCGCAGGAGCCGCCGGTACGCGGCAGCCGCCTGGCCGAACTGCCCGGCGCGATGCAGCCGCTGGGCGTGGTCGAGAGAGGGGTTTGCGAGGGTAGCCATAAGGAAAACGCGCCCCAACCGCCGGAGCCGTAAATTTCCGCTTAACTCCGCAACATTTGTGCCGATTGATGAGGGCGACACGTTTTCAGCCCTTCCTAGCAACCCTTTCCCGTGAGCTCCATCCAACTAACAGGTCTTGCCTCCGGCGTGGATTGGTCGTCGCTCGTGACCCAACTGGTTAACGCCGACCGCGCGCCCGAGACGGCGATGAAGACGGAGCAATCCGCCAACACGGCCAAGATCGGCGCGCTGAGCACGCTCAAGACGCAACTCACCGACCTGCAAAGCGCGCTCTCCGCACTCCAGGACTCGTCCCTGTTCACCGCGCACAGCACGACGGTCGGCAACGCCTCGCTCGGCTGGACGGCGGCGGGCACGGCCAAGACGCCCAACGGCGTGTACAACGTCGCTGTGACCCAGCTCGCCACCGCTGCCGCCCGCCAAGGCACGAGTCATGTCGGCGGCGGCCTGAGCAGCACCAGCGATGTCAGCCACCTGACCGTCAGCATGTTGCCCACCGCCACCGCCGTCACCGCCGGAAACTTCCAGGTCAACGGCGCGACGGTGGCCGTGGCGGCGACCGATTCGCTCCAGGACGTGTTCACCAAGATTAGCACGGCGACGGGCGGCGCGGTTAACGCCAGCTACGACCCGGCGACGGACAAGGTCTCGCTGCAAAGCGCCAGCGGCAACGTTGTCCTTGGCGCGTCCAACGACACGAGCAATTTTCTCTCCGTCTTCAAACTCTCCAACAACGGCACGGGCAGCGTGGCGAGCAGCGGCACGCTCGGCGCGGCACAACTTAGCCGTCCGCTCTCGCAGGGCAACCTCGCGGGCGCGCTCGGCGGCGTGGACGCCAGCGGTAACGGCTCGTTCGCCATCAACGGCACGACGATCTCTTTCAACAAGGACACGGACACGCTTCAATCCGTGATGAACCGCATCAACAACTCCGGCGCGGGCGTCACGGCGAGCTACGACGTTTCCAGGGACCGCTTCACGTTAACCAACAAGACCACCGGCGACCTCGGCCTGTCCGTCACCGACACCAGCGGCCTGCTCGGCGCGATGGGCGTGGGCGGCGGCGCGACGAGCGTCGCCGGAACGGACGCGCATTTCACGGTCAACGGCGGCGACGATCAGATCAGCCACAGCAACACGCTGACCGATCCGTCCAGCGGCCTGAGCGTCACGGCGACCAGTCTGGGCACGTCCAGCGTCACCGTCGCCTCGGATTCGACCAACGCGACCGCCGCCATTAACAACTTCATCACGAAGTATAACGCGATTCAGAACACCATCGCCAATCAGACCAAGATCAGCGTCGGCTCTGACAATAAGGTGACCAAAGCCACCCTCGCCGGAAACCACGAGGTCAGCGACCTGGGCACGAGCCTGCGGCGGCTGGCGTTCTCTGCCGTGCCCGGTGCGGACGGCGGCGCGGCCCAGCGTTTGCAGAGTCTCGGCATCGACTTCGTCTCCGGCACGGCCACGTTAGCCGTCAAGGACCCTGCCGCCCTGGCCAGCGCCCTGGCCAGCAACGGGTCGGCGGTCGCCAACTTTTTCCAGAACAGCACCAACGGCCTGACGACGCAGCTCAATGGCTTCATCACCCAGAGTACCGGTTCCTCTGGGACCATCAGCGTGCAAACCGCCGCGCTCAACAAGCGCAACGGCTCGTTGACCAACCAGATCACGGCGCTGGAGCGCAGGCTGACCGCCGAGCAGGCGTCGCTAACGGCGGCGTTCACGCAGATGGAGTCGATCCAATCGACCACCAAGAGTCAGGCGACCGCCCTGACGAACGCTTTCACCAACAAATCCAACAATTAACCTTCCGACCCGGGTTTGTATGTTGAACCAACTGACATTCTTCAGCCTCGCGGCGGTCTGCTTGCTCCTGGCGGGCTGCAACGCGGGCGGGCTGAACAAGACGCCGAAATATCCCGTGGGCGCGGGCTTCGTGCCGCGCAACGTGTACAAGCCATATGCCTCGCTCGGGTTGCGCCGGGTGGTGGTGCTGCCGCCCTACGACGCGCTTGCCAGGGACGACCGGCGGCAGGATCTCGACCGCAATTTCGCGACCGAACTCGGCGCGGCGGGCCGTTTTGAGGTGGTGCCCCTCAGCCGTAACGAACTCGTCGCCCTCTGCGGACGCGATCAAGTGAACTCGACCGAGCCGTTGCCGCCGCGCCTGCTGGCCGCCGTGCGGGGCGAGTACGCGGCAGAAGCCGTCATGTTCGTGGACATCACGCAGGACGACCCTTACCGACCCATCACGCTCGGCGTCCGCGCCAAGCTCGTCGACGCGCGCGGCGGCGTCCCCGCGACGCTGTGGTCGTGCGACTCGGTTTTCAACGCGGGCAACCCGGCGGTGGCTAACTCCGCGCGCCGTTTCCAGATCGAGGAAGGCCGCCGCGAGTTCCCCGCCGACCAGGACGGCAGCAGCGTCCTGCTCAGCCCCGCGCGTTTTTCCCGCTACGCCGCCAACGCCACCTTCGCCACGCTGCCCCAGTGAACCTGCCGTTTTTACCCAGCCCCGTCATGGAAATCTCCAGCCTCTCCAATTCCCAATCGGCAGTGCCCGCCAAACCCGTGGCCGGGGCGGCGCGCGGTGCCTCCACCGCCCCCGGCCGTGGTGCGTCCCCTGCTCCCGCTTCCGCTCCCAACGTCAACCTCGGCGCCTTTGAAGCCGTCCAGCAAGCCATGAACCATTGCCCCGATTCCCGCGCCGAAGCGATCGCCCGCGGCAAGGCGCTCGCCGCCGATCCCAACTATCC
This sequence comes from uncultured Chthoniobacterales bacterium, assembly GCA_964242205.1. Taxonomy (GTDB): domain Bacteria; phylum Verrucomicrobiota; class Verrucomicrobiia; order Chthoniobacterales; family SZAS-18; genus CAHJWO01. The sequence continues at coordinate 27,363 of CAXTBX010000034.1, read as the reverse complement.
GCCCACCGAGGTGGCCGACAAGCTCGCGCGACTCTTCCTAGCTGACGCCGAATCGGAGTCCGACGCCGACTAAACCCCGCAAGCTTCTTTTCCCACTTCCCATGTCTCCCGCCCACCGCTACGCCCAGGCCTACCGCACCACCAGCGTCGAAACCGCCAGCCCGGCCAAGCTCGTGCTGATGTTGTTCGATGGCGCGGTGCGTTTCCTGCACCAAGCCCTCGCCGGGTTCGACGTGGCTTCGACCGCCGTCCGCAACGAAACTATCACCGGCAACATCCTCCGCAGCCAGCGCATCATCGCCGAACTGCGCGGCAGCCTGAACCTGGACCAGGGCGGCGAGATTGCCCGCACGCTCCACGGTCTCTACGGCTTCATGGATGACCAACTCCGTCTGGCCAATTTCAACAAGGATCGCGCGCCGATCCTACTCACGCAGGAACTCCTCGGCGAGGTCCGTTCCGGCTGGGCCGAGATGATGCAGCAGCAGGTCGCCCCCGTGGCCGCCTGAGAGGGCTTTCCCGATGATGAACCCGCAGGAAACTTCAAAATTCTGGCGGTTGCTCGCGGACTACGAGGCGCTGACGTGCCGCGAGGCCGTGGCGATCTTGCACCAGGATTACATCGCGCTCAACGAGGCGCAATTGCTCAAATCGGCGATCTTCCCGGTTTGGCAGCGCCTCGGCGCGGACTTGCGGCTCAATCGGCTCAACTGCCCGGAACTGCACGAACGCCTAGAAGCGATTTCGCACAAGGAGGCCTCCAACCTCGAAACGCTCGCCACCCAGTACGAGGCCGCGCAGAACCGCGTGTCGCAACTGGCCGTCAGCCGCCAGCGCCTGCGGACCGTCGGCAAGAATTACCACGAAGGCCCGTCCGGTGACGTGCCTGCCTCCGCCTTCGCCGCGCTCGGATGAACACGTTTTCCAGCACGAACCTTGCTCTCATTGACCGGAAACTCACCCCTTTTTCGGACTTTATGGCCGTCGCGGAACCCCTTGCCCTGGAATCTGCCTCGCCCGAGCACCGGCAACACGCCGCCGTGTGCCGGGAGAACTGCGCCCAATTGACCCTCGGCATCGTCCACGAGATGAACAACCTCACGGGCGGCATCGCCGTCCTGAGCGAGATTTACCTGAATGGCTGCGACAGCGACGCCCACTTGGCGGAAGGCATGGAACTCATCTACAAGAGCACGCGCCGCCTCCAGACCTTCGTCGCGCACCTGAAGACGATTCACGGCCCAATTAGCGGCGAGCCGACCTATTTCAACGTGGGCGAATCTGTGCGCGGCGCGTTCGACCTGTTCGCGCCCGCGCTGCCTAAAAGTGTCACGGTCGCCACCGATCTCCCCGACGAGGAACTCGCCGCGTGCTTGGACGAAGCGGCGTTTCGCCAGTTGCTCCTCGACCTGACGCTCAACCTGCGCGACGCGCTCGCCTCCCACGCGCAGGCGGGGGGGCAAGGGCTGCGGCTCGCATTGCGGCGGCTTTCCTCCGGCCAAGCCGAGTTGACGGTCGCGCCCGCCGCCGACTTTGCCGACGGGGCGTCCGCGTTTTCGCCGGACGGCGACGCCCGGGCGCGCCAGCAGGACGCCGCCGAAATCGCCCGCACGCTGGGGATCGGTCTGATGCACCGCGTGGGTGGGGGCTACGCTTTGGAACTGCCCTTGATCTCCTGAAACCACGACTTTCCCGCCATGTCCGCCGACCTGCAATCCGTCCTGATCGTCGATGACGACGCGCGCATCTTAGAGATGCTCAAGCTCGCCGTGCTGGAGGAGGGCTACCAAGTCACCGCGCTCCAAGACCCGCGTGCCGCCCTCGAACTGGTCCAGCGCGAGCAGTTTGCGGCCATCATTTCGGATCAGAACATGAGCTCGATGAAGGGCCTCGACTTCCTGCACCGCGCGCAGGATTTCCAGCCCGACGCCTCGCGCATCCTCATCACCGGCGTCGTGGCGCTCGACGTGGCGCTCGACGCGATCAATCGCGGCGAAATTTACCGTTTCATCGCCAAGCCGTGGATTCACGCCGAGCTGGTCGTCACGCTCAAAAACGCGCTCACGCGCTGCAACTTGCTGCGCGCCAACCGGCGGCTGCAGGAGGAGACCGCCGAGTTGAACCGCCAGTTGGCCCAAGCTAACGACGCGCTGGCGGGCAAGGTCGTCGAACTCAAGGAGGAAAAAGGTAACGTCGAGCGCGCTTTCGGCGAACTGCGCCAGAACTTCGATCACTCCCTCGAAATCTGCCACCGGATGCTTTCGGCCTTCCACCCGGCACTGGGCGAGCAGGTGCGCACGGTGGCGGAGATCTGCCGCCGCCTCGCCGCCAGCGGTCGCCTGACGGAGGAGGAGGGGCACACCCTGACGGTCAGTTCGTGGCTCTACGACATCGGCCTGATCGGCCTGCCGCGCCGGTTGTGGCGGCGCCTCAACGCGGTCAAGCTCTACGATCAGCTCAACGAGGAGGAGCGCCAGGCGCTCCACATTCACCCCGTCCACGGCCAGAGCCTCGCGGCCTTCGTGGCCAAGCTCAAGCCGGTGGGCGAGACGATCCGCGGCCACCACGAGCGTTGGGACGGCAAGGGCTACCCCGACGGCCTGGAGGGCGAGATGATCCCCTGGACGGCGCGCTGCCTGGCGGTGGCGGTGTACTTCGTGGAAACGGGCCTGCCGCGCAGCCAGGCGGCGGAGGCGATCCTGGCCAAGGCGGGGACGTGGTTCGACCCCGAAGCTGTCCGCCTGCTCCTGCGCGTGATGCCGGGTCTGGACGTGCCGAAACTGGCGCGCGAGGTGATGCTGGACGAACTCCAGCCGGGCATGAGCTTGGCATGCGGCTTATACAGCTCGACCGGCGTCCTGCTTTTCCCGGAGGAACAACGCCTCAGCGAGGGCACAATTTCCAAGATCAGAAAGCACCACATGCTCAGCACGTTCACGCAGCGCCTGCTGGTGTACGGCTGAGGTAGGGAGCAGGGTCCGAGGGCTTCCCCAATTCGCGCCGCAGGCGCACTCCGGTTCGTTCAACACCGGAAACCCGCCGGAAGAAACTACCCGGCACTTCTTGCCCATCGCTCGATAAAGCCCTGGCGCGCTCCCTCGTGCGCACCCCCGTCCCCCTCTGTAAAACACCCCTTGGCACGCCGGTTGCTAAATGGCCCGGCATGAATGTTGGACTTTACCAGGGCGCGGCCTCTATGCAGGCGCTCGAACGCTGGCAGGAGGCGGTTTCCCAGAACCTCGCCTCCGCCAGCGTGCCCGGCTACAAGGGCGTCGCGGTGGACTTCGGCGCGCTGCTCGACTCCGGCAAATCCGCCGCCCTCAACGCCACTGGCGCGAAAGGCGACGGCGCAATGCCCCAGGCCACCCTGCGCCGCGACCTCGGTCAGGGCGAACTACGCCCGACCGGCGAACCCGAAAACCTCGCCATCGAAGGCCCCGGCTATTTCCAAATCCAAGGCCCCGACGGCAAGCCTGCCTACACCCGCGACGGCGAATTCCACCGCAGCGCCGAGGGCAACCTCGTCACCAAGAGCGGCCTGCCGATGCTCGGTGACAGCGGCGCGCCCATCCACGTCGATCCGAAAAAAGGTAAGCTCAGCATCGGCGCGGACGGCAAGATCACCCAGGGTGACAGCCAACTCGGCAAAGTCGGCGTCTTCAAGTTCGATGCCCAGCGCGCCGAACAGCTCAACGGCGACCTGTTCCGCCCCGGCGACGGCGACCGCGCCTCTGCCGTCGAAACGCCCAAGCTCGCCGCCGGTTTCCTTGAGCAGAGCAACGTTTCGACCCTGCGCTCGATGGTCGAACTCATCACCGTCCAGCGGGCCTACGAGGCCAACCAGAAGGCCATCACCACGCACGACCAGCGCCTTTCCTCCGCCATCCAGATCCTCGGCAACCCGACCGCCTAATCTTTCCCTCTTATGATCCTCTCCCTCAGTAGCGCGGCCACGGGCATGGAAGCCCAACAGCTTAACCTGAACAACATTTCCAACAACTTGGCCAACGTCAACACGACCGGGTACAAGCGTAGCAAGATCGAGTTTCAGGACCTTCTGTATCAGCAGCAGCGCGCCGCCGGTTCGGACGTGAGCGACAACAACGTCCTGCCCGCCGGGGTCGAACTCGGCAACGGCAGCCGCGTGGTTTCCACGGCCAAGGTCTTCACCCAGGGCCAGCTCAAGCAGACCGGCGACAAGTTCGACATCGCGCTGGAGGGCGACGGCTTCTTGGAGGTCCAGCTGCCCGACGGTACCAAGGCCTACACCCGCGACGGCGGCCTCAAACTTTCCGCCGATGGCCGCGTCATGACCAACGACGGCCTGCCCGTCCTGAGCGGTTTCCAGCCGATCCAGGTCGGCGCGACGGACGTGGCAATTTCCTCCAACGGTCAGGTCACAGTCTCCACGGCCAAAGGCAAGCAGAATTTCCAGATCACACTGACCCGCTTCAACAACCCCGCCGGACTCAAGAGCCTGGGCGGCAACCTGTATTCGGAAACCGCCGCCAGTGGCACCCCCGACAGCGGCAAGCCCGGCGAGGACGGCCTGGCCTCCATCAACCAGGGCTTCGTGGAAACCTCCAACGTCAACGTGGCAGAGGAAATGGTGAACATGATCATGGCCCAGCGCGCCTACGAGGTGAACTCCAAGTCCATCCAGGCTTCGGACGAGATGCTCCAGACCGTCAACCAGCTCAAGCGTTGATCGTTCCGCCAATGAAAGTGTTTTTCCCCATCCTCAGCGCCGCGCTGTTCGCCGCGTCGGCGCACGCCGCCGGCCTCGACAACATTCTCGCCCCGGTGACCAACACCTCGGCCCCCGCCGCCCGCCGCGCCGCGCCCGCCGCTGCCCGTGCGGCCAACATGCGCTTGGGCGAGGCCGAGATCTTCGAGCGCGTGGCCCGCAAGCTCACCGACCGTCTCGCGCTGACCGACGGCGAACTGGTCATCTCGCCGGTCTCCACTTGGACGCCTGTGGACGCGCCCGCCGGAACCTGGGACATCACCCTCCTCGACGCGCCCGACACCAAGGGCCTCGTTTCGAGTTTCTACGTGCGTTTCCGCCTGGACGCCGGCGACCGCCAGCTCGGCGAATGGCAGGTGCCGGTCCGCGCGGAATACCTGCGCGAGGTCTGGATCGCCAACCGCCGCCTTTCCCGGGGGGATGCCCCCGTCGTCGGGGACCTCGACAAGCGCCGCCTCAACGTCCTCGCCGAGCGCCAGCCGCCCATCCCCGCCAGCAGTCCCGTGGAAGGCTTCGAGGTCGCCCAGAGCATCGCCGCCGGGCAGCCCGTCACCGAACGCGACCTCGCTCCGCGCACGCTGGTCCACCGGGGCCAGGTGGTCAACGTCGTCGCCGCTGACGGCCCGTTCTCCATTTCCATGAAAGCCCTCGCCACACAAGACGGCGCAAACGGCGCGACGGTCAAGGTGCGCAACCTCACCAGCCAGCGCGACATCACCGCCGAAGTAGTCGGTGAGAACAAAGTCCAGGTCCGCTTCTAAGGTCTCTGCCTTCTGCCTTCTGCCTTCCATGAAACCTTTCCTTACCCTCGCGCTCCTCACCCTCACCGCCACGTCCGCCTTGGCCGGTCCTGACGGCACGACGAACATGGCCCTCTTTCCCGGCATGTCGAACACCGCCGTCGAGGCCACCGACTCCCGCGTCGAGGTCCGCCGCGCCACCGCCGTCATGGACCCACGCGATCAGACGCGCATCTCATCCGGCTCGCTCTGGCGCGACGGCGTCACCAACGAGAGCGGCATGTTTGCCGACCGCCGCGCCCGCCACCGAGGCGACGTGCTCACGATCCTCGTCGCCGAGAGCGTCAACATCACCAACTCCATCACCCAGCAGACCAGCAAGAACAACGCGGTGACCAACCCCGTGCTCGATTCCTACTTGCTCAACCTGCCCGGCAACCTGCACATCGCCAAGCGAGCCGTGGCGGCGGCGGGCGCGGCGGGCGGCACGGCAGCGGCTACCGGCGGCCCCAGCATCAGCAGCGCCCTCGGCCTGACCACCAGCTACGACGGCAAGGCTCAGCTCAACAGCCAGCAGAGCCTCGACACCCGCGCCACCGTCACCGTGGCGGACGTGCTCCCCAACGGCAACCTCGTCGTCGAGGGCACGCGGATCGTGACCTTCTCCGGCGAGAATAAATATGCCCAGATGAGCGGCGTCGTGCGCCAAGACGACGTGACCCCTGACAACACGGTGCTCTCGACCAACATCGCCGACGCCAAGCTTCAGTTCTACTCGGAAGGCAGCCTCACCGACGCCCAGAAAAAAGGCTGGCTCTCGCGCGGATTTGACCGCTTCAACCCGCTCTGACCCCCGCCCGGCACGCCCCCTGCTTAATGGGCCGCGACCCCTCCTCCCGAGCCTCCCGCCACCCGCCCATGCACTTTTTGCCTACCAGCCTGCAACCCGCCGCCCGCGTACTCCTGCTCGTCGGTGCGCTGCTCGGCCTCGCCGCCTTTCCGGCGCGCGCGACCCGCATCAAGGACGTGACGATGGTCGAAGGCGGCCGCGACAACCAGCTCGTCGGCTACGGCCTCGTCGTCGGTCTGGCCGGGGACGGCGACAGCAAGATCAACTTCACGGTGCAGAGCGTGGCCAACATGCTCAAACGTTTCGGCATCAACGTGCCCCCCGGCGAGATCAAGAGCGGTAACGTCGCTGCCGTCATGGTCACGGCGGACCTCGGCCCCTTCCGCCACTCCGGCAGCCGCTTGGATGTGACGGTTTCCTCCATGGGCGACGCCAAGAGCCTCCAGGGGGGCATCCTCCTCCAGACCCCACTCCTCGGCGCGGACGAAAAAGCCTACGCGGCGGCGCAAGGTCCGCTGGCACTCGGCGGCTTCCTCGGCGGCGCGGGCGGCGCGGGCGGTTCCACGGTGCAGAAAAACCATCCCACGGTCGGCACGATCAGCGGAGGGGCCATCGTCGAGCGCGAGGTGCCCACCCAGTACGCGCCCAACGGCACGATCAACCTCCTGCTCCGTTCGCCGGACTTCTCCACCGCCTCGCGCGTCGCCGAGGTCATCAACCACAAGTTCCCCGGCTCCTCGCTGGCCAAGGACGCCTCCACTGTCAGCGTGTACGTCCCGATGCAGTACATGAGCGACTACAAGGAGGTCGATTTTGTGTCCGTCATCGGCGCGATGGACGTGGTGCCTGACTCCGTGGCCCGCGTGGTCATCAACGAGCGCACCGGCACGATCATCGCCACCGCCGACGTGCGCATCAGCCGGGTGGCCATCTCCCACGGCTCGCTGACGATCACCGTCGCCTCGAACACCTCCACTAGCCAGCCCGCCGGGCTATCCAACGGCCAGACGACCCAGGACAAATCGACCCAGACCGACGTATCCGAGGGCAAGGGCGCGTTCCAGGTCATCGACGACAACCCGACCATCGAGCGCGTCGCCTCGGCGCTCAACGCGATGGGCGTCACCACCCGCGACATGATGGCCATCTTCCAGGCGCTCAAGCAGGCCGGGGCGCTCCAGGCCGAATTGGTCATGGAATGAGGCTTGCTACGAACAACGCCCCATGAACCTTGCGCCCATCCAGACCGGCCTGCCCGCCCTGGGCACTCCCGCCGCCCCGGGCAAGGCCGCCGCCGCGAACGACGCAGGCAAGATCGAGGAGTCCGCGCGTCAGTTCGAGGCCATGCTGGTGCGCCAGGTGCTCGCCGACACGTTCAAGCCCACCAGTGCCACCGGCGGCCCCGCCGCGCCTGGTGCCGACATTTACCAGGGGTTCGTCACCGACATCGTCGCCGACCACATTTCCCGGGGCGGCTCGCTGGGCATCTCCCACCTGCTCCAGAGCCAGCTCCAACCTTCCGTACCAACTCACGCCGCCGTCAAACTGCCCCACGCATGAATTTTCCGCCGGACGAAACCCAGCCCCTGATCGAAGCCCTGCGCGACGAATTGCAGGAATACGGCGCGCTGCTGCAACTGCTCAAGGACCAGCAGAGCCGCCTCATTGGCCGGCGCGCGGAGGAGGTGCTTCATCTCAGTGGAGCCATCGAGACACAACTTCCGGTGGTGGACCAGGCGCGGCAGCGGCGGCAGGGGGAACTCCGCGCGCTCGCGGGCAACCTGACCACCTCCAAGGAAGAAGTCCTCGGCATTCAACTTAACGACCTGCTGCCGTTCTTCCCAACGGTCGTCGCGCCGATGATCCGGGGCTTGGTGGAAGAGATCAATCGCCTCGTCTCGACGGTGGCGCGGTTTGCGTCCCAAAACCAGCTTTTGCTCGTCCGCGCGGTGGAATCCACGCAGGCGGCGTTGCGTTCGGTCCAACCCGCAGCGGCCCAACGCACCTACACGCCGACCGGCAGGCTCTACGCGCACGCGGCTCCAATTCACGAGGGCGCTACCTACTGCGTGGCCTGAAACCTGCTCGAAAAATGGGTTCCTGAATCGAATTCTGGTCCCCAACCCTTTTTGACATGGCAGGTCTACTCAGCTCCATCTTCTACAGTAGCCAGGCGCTTGCTGCCCAGCAGGCTGGTTTGCAGACGACCGGCAAGAACATCGCCAACGTCAACAGTGTCGGCTACGCCCGGCAGCGCGCGAACCTCTCGACCACGCCCAACGTCGGCGTGCAGGTCAGCAGCGTCCAGTCTTTGCGCGACCGCTACCTCGACGCCCAGGTCGTCAACGAAGGCAGCGTGACCGCCATGCTCCAAGCAAAGTTCAACGCCATGAGCCGCGCCCAGTCCGGCCTGGGCGAATCCATCAGCCGCTCGGGCGCTGCCGGTTCCGTGGGCGACGTGGCGGGCGGCACCGGCGTCAGCGGCGCGCTGACCGGCTTCTTCAACAGCGTCCAGGCCTTCGCCGCGAGCCCGACCAGCGCCGCCCAGAAACAGGTGCTCCTCCAGAGCGCGGGCACGCTTTCCCAAGCCATCAATTCCGCCGACAGCAACCTCGCCGCCGAGCAAAAGGCCGAGACGCAGCGCATCGGCGGCGACGTGAACGACGCCAACGGCCTCCTGGGCGACATCGCCTCGCTCAACCAGCAGATCGGCAAGGCCGAACTCGGCAATCCCGGCAGCGCCGTCGATTTGCGCGACCAGCGCCAGGCCAAGATCGAACTCCTCTCGCAGAAAATGGACATCCGGGTGTCCAACTCGACCGACCACCCCGGCCAAGTGCAGATTTCCGCGCTGGGCGCGAACGGTGCCGCCGTCCCGTTGGTGGATAAATCCGTCGTGGTCGGCACGCTCGGCTTCGACGGCCAGCAGGTCAGCGCCGCGAACAACGGCGCGACGACCGCCTTGAGCATCACCGGCGGTTCCATCGCGGGCGAATTGCAAGCGCGCGACGGCTCCATCGCCGGGTTGCGCAGCAACCTCGCCACGCTGGCGGGTCAGCTCACGAAGTCCATCAACACCGCCTATAACCCGACCGGCACGGGTGCGAATTTCTTCTCCGCGACCCCTTCTAGCGGCAAACTGCTGGAACTCGACCCCGCCACCACGGCGACCACTCTGCACGCCGGTTCCACGGGCGACGCGGGCGCGAACGACCTCGCCACGGCGATGGCGCACGTCGGCACGAAGGCATTCTCCACGGCCAACGGCGACGCCATCAGCGGCACGTTCGACGGCTACTACTCCGGCGTGGTCTCCAACTTCGGCGCACAGCTTTCCGGCGTGGACAACCAGATCACGGATCAGGACCTCGTCAGCCAGCAGATCAACGGCCAGCGCGACGCGGTCAGCGGTGTGTCCGTGGACGAGGAAACGACCAACCTCTTGCAATACCAGCGCGCCTACCAAGCGTCATCGAAGGTCATCAGCGTCATCAATACGATGATGGACGATGTGCTGGCGATGGTCCACTAACCTTTTCTTGCCATGCGAGTTACCAGCAGCGCCTACTCCGCCACGCTCAACACCCAGATCCAGACCCTGCTCACCCGGCAGGTGCGTCTGCAAGGCCAGGCGTCCAGCGGCCAGCGCATCACCAGCCCGTCCGACGACCCCGCCGCGATGGGCCGCGTGCTCAATTTGCAGGCCGAACAAGGTCGAGTGCAGCAGTATTATCGCAACGCCCAGCAAGCGACAAACATCAGCGACGCCAGCGTGGCCGGGGTTACGGCGCTCAAGACGCTTTCCGACCGTGCGGGCGAGATCGGCGCGCTGACCGGAGGCACGACAAGCAAGGACGCCATGCAGGCTTACGCCGTCGAGGTCAATCAACTCATGGAGCAGGCGCTCCAGTCCGCCAACGGCAAGCTCGATGGCAGCTACCTGTTCGGTGGCACCAAGAGCGACGCCGCACCGTTCACGGCGACGCGCGATGGGTCCGGCCAGATCACGACCGCCGCCTACGGGGGCGCGGCGACGGGCGCGGCCATCGCGGTGGACAACGGCACGGAGATCTCGCCCTATACGACCGGCGCGGATAACGCCAATTTTTCCAAGTTCATCAACACGCTGGGTAAACTGCGCGACGCCCTGTCGTCCGGCGACGCCAATGCGGTCGCGGCGATGCGCGGTGACCTGGCCAAGTCGGAAACCGACCTCGTCAACACGGTCGGCGGCCTCGGGGCGACCCAGACGCGCCTAGACACGGCTGCCGCCTCCAACTCGACGCAGTTCAACCGCTTGGAAAACGCGATCAGCGCCGACGCCGATGCCGACTTGCCGAGCACGATCATCAAGCTCACCCAGGCGCAGACCGCTTACCAGACCTCGCTCCAGACCGGCGCGAAAATCCTCGGCCATTCCTTGCTCGATTACATCAATTGATGGATGTTCGGTGAGCAAATATGGTCACGATCTTGCCGGAACCCTCGCCCGACGCCCCCGGCGCACCCGAGGCAACGTTTCCGGCCACCATCGAGTTGCCGACCGGCCTCATCGGTTTTCCCGAACTGACCCGTTTCGACCTGTCGCCCGCCGACGGGCAAGGGCCGTTCTTTTGGCTGCGCCCGCACACGGACCACGGGAGTGCCGACGGTTTTCTGTTGGTGAGCCCGTCCGGCCTGCTGCCGGACTACCAGCCGGAGCTTTTCGACGAGGACGCCGAGTGGCTCTCGCTCGGAGAGGATGCCCATCCCTGGGTCTTCAACATTTTGACGCTGCCCACCGACGCTCCGGAACGCGCCACCGTGAACCTGCTCGGTCCGCTGGTGGTCCGCCGCCGCGACGGGGTGGGCAAGCAGGTGATCCTGGCGAATCATCAACGGTATTCGGCCACGCACGCGCTGCTGGCCCAAGCCGCCTGAAGCCATGCTCGTCCTCACGCGCAAGCTCAACGAGACGATCCGCATCGGCGACAACGTCGAGGTAACGGTCAGCCGAATCGAGGGCGACACGGTGCGTTTGGTGATCCAAGCCCCGCGTGACGTGGCGATTTACCGGGGAGAATTGTACGAGCGTATCCGGGCGGCCAATCGTGGAGCGCTTCTGCCGACGCCGCCGGGCAAAACCGTGGTGTTGCCGAACTTGAGCAAACTCTCGCCCAAATAAATGTAAGGACGGCGGTCCCTCGCTGTCCGTAGCTTGCTGAACGAGGCCAACTCCACGGACGGCGAAGGACTGCCTTCCTTAACTTTAGCTTTGCCCGTAAATGCGCGCCAACTGTCCCGCGCCAAACTTCACCGGGCCAGCGGGCAACCCCCCACTCTGGATCGCGCAGCGCAACAGCAGTGACTCGTTCTCGCGGTCGAGCAGCAACAATTTGTGCAACCGCCGTTGCGCATCACGCAGCATCTCACGCGCGAGCGTCGACAACTCCGCTTCCCGGCCCCGCGACCGCAGCGCGCCCAGCGAAGTTTCCAGCCTTGGCAGCAACATCGACTTGCGCCGAATAAACGCATCGTCGGGTGGCTCGCCGGTGTGCTTCAAAAGGCTGTTCTCCTCCTGTAAAACTTGCTCGACCTCTGCCAGCACCCCGAGGTGGTCCGTCAGCACGTCCGGCAGGCCGCCATTGTTGGCCGGGGACATCGACACAGGAGAAAAACTCATGAAAAAATTTGGTGGTCTGTTCCGGGTTTGGTTTTGCCTGATTACTTCCGCTTTTCCTCTCCGTGTGCTTGGCCTGTCGTCGCCGCCGCCGAACGCGCGCCGCCACCTTCGCTCACGGGTGCGTTGGGTGCAACGCCGGGCGCGGGCGGGGCCGCCGTTTCCCGTTCCGGCAGCGCCGCGTCGACACCCTTGCGCAACGGACCCAGCAACGCTTGGAGTTGCGTGCCGCTGCTTTGCGCCCAGGCGAGGTGTTCCTCCCGCCACTTCGCCATGCCACGGATGGCGTCCAGGCCCGGCGCGAGCTTGTCCTCCGCCGGGTCGCTGTGGCCCGCCTGCGGACGCTGGACGAACCCATACGCCTCGCGGGCGCGGTCGGGCAGGCCCAACCGCTCGAAACACAGTCCGATCTGGTAGACGATGGGCCACTGCCAGTCTGGCGCGGTGTCGAGCGTCGCCAAGGTTTGGTAGATCGTCAGCGCGCTGCGCACGTCGCCGTCCTCGTAAAAGCGCGCCGCCACCTGCCGACCCGTCTCTCGCTGCCACCGCGCGAGGTTGGCGGGATCGTTCGCCTTCTTCTCCTGCCGCAGGAGCGCCAGCACGGCGTCCGTCGCGTCGTCGGGCCGCTTGAGTTTCTGGAACGACCGCGCGAGGAGGTTGCGCGCCTCGGGAACGAACGGGCTGGCCATGTAACGGTCTACGAACCCGCGCAGCGCGGCGGCGGATGCCTGGAAGTCGTTCAACTGGAAGAGGCTTTGCGCATTTTTGAACGCCACGGTCGGCTTGTCGGCCTCGGGCATTTCGAGGCGTTCGAGTCGGGAATAGAACTTGGTCGCCGCCGCGTAATCCCCTTTGGCGTAGGAAGCTTCGGCGATCTCGAACTGCGCGAGGAGCGAGAGGTTGCGCGTCGGTTTGGTGCCTGCCTTCAGGTCGGCTTGCGAGATCGCGGAATTGAGCACGCTGTAAAACCGGCTGATGGCGAGGTCGTACAAACCGGCGGCGCGGTAGATTCGGCCCAGCTCGAAGTACAGCGCAGGGTTCTCCGGGTCGTCCGGGAAGGTGGCGAGGATCTTTTCGTCCACGGCGGCAGCCTTGGCATACTGCTTCAGGTCCGTATAGAAGGCGCCCATCTGCTTGAGGGCGAGGCGTTTGTCGGCGGGTGGGGCAGGGAGGGAAAGGAGCTTGTCGAAGTCGGCCTCGGCGGCGGCGTGGTCGCCCTTGGCGGCGGCGCGCTGGGCGAGCTTGAGGAGTGCCGTCATTTGGCCAGCAACTTTCTCGCGCGCAAGGGATTGCTGGTCAAGAGCTGGCGCGGGCTTATTCGGCTCGGAAATTGGCGCGGAAGCCGGCTCGGATAACGCAGGTGACGCAGATAACGCAGGTGACGCGGCGGGCAGCGGCGAGGAACGCGGCAGCGCGCCCGTGATGCTCGCGGGCAGGCCGGGCAATGGGGCGGGGGTGAACACTTGGCCCGGTTCGGCGGCGCGGCCCAGGAGCGGCAGCAGGAGCGACAACCACCCGCACGATCTGGACGCGAGGCGCTTCATCACTTCGGCACCACGCGGTAGGTGGCGCGGCTGGGCGGGATGGGCAGTTGTTCGGGCGTCTGGAGGTAGAGCGGCTCACCGCCGTTGCCGTTCTGGGCGGGGATCGGGCCGTAGGACGGGCCGGCGGGTGAGCCGGGGGCGCGGTTGGGACGCTGGAAGTAGGACAAAATTTCGTCGTTGCGGCCCTGCGCGGCCTGCTGGGCGGGATCGGGCAGGATACCTGCTTCCGGCGCGTCCTCGGGGGTGGCGGTGGGTGAGGTGGGCAGACCGGGCACGGCGACGGGCGCGGGCTCCGGCGCGGGGGCCACGGACGGTCTTGGCTCGGGGGCGGCGGGTTTTTTGTCCTCGGGCAACTCGGCGAAGTGCGGGAAGCGGCGCGGCTGGGGCGCGGCGGGGCGGCGGTAGGTCAGCAGCGGGGTCGGCCCGGAAAGCTGGAGGTAGCCGACGGGTTTGCGGTCGCCCTCGGTGCCGGTCAGGCCGACGTTGTTGAGCAGCTTGTAGGCGATGCGGTAGTTCACCGACTCCTCGCGCTGACGAAGCGCTTGCAAGGGCAAGTCTTCCTCCTGATTCGTGGTGATGGTGTCCGTTTGTTGCACACGCACGACCGGCGGGGCGGGGCGTCGGGGCAGCACGAGGGTGGGGGCGTCAGGACCCGCCAGCGCGAGCGTGGGCAGGGTAGCGACCGCCAGCGCCAACGCTGGGTAGCAAAAGAAGGGATGGAATGGCTGCATGGCGTGTCTTGCGCGGGAGGACGGAACCGTCCTACATTCATCGGCAAAGGAAGCGTTCTCTTGAGCAAGAATTATCAGCTAATTTCAGGCCAACCCGTCTGCCGTCGCGGTCGGCGAACCCGGCGCATCACTCTTCGCCCATGAGCGCCACCCTGCTCGCGTTTCTGACCCGGCTGGAGGAGCACCTCCGGCCCGCGCTGCCCGAGGGTAGAGACTGGCGTTTCCAGCGGCTGCTCGATTTCCGGGCGCAGCAAGGGACGCTGCAACTTTGGGAGGGGGAAGCGCTCGCGGGCCAGGCCGAGGCCCGGTTGGCGCGGCAAGAGGGCGGCGAGCCGTCGTTTTCCGGCGCGGTGACGGGGACCGGCGAGGCGGGGGCATCGCGGGCGTTTTCGTTTCGATCCACGACGGCGGAGGAGTTCGAGCGGCAGGCGCGGCAGGCGGCAGACCTCTGGCGGCAGGTTTTGCCGGGGTGATCGCGCTGGAAACAAGTCTTCGGAAAGCGGAGCGCCGGGGCACGCGCGGAAGAGATGCAGATACGTCTGTGGCGCAGGTCAGGGATGGCCTCAGAGAGGCCTCTCTACCTAGAGCGCTTCCCGCTCGGGTTAGCCTTGCGCTGCTAGCCGCGTGGGAAGGTCCTTCGGCTCGTTACACTCGCTCAGGATGACAGAGCTTTGGGGGCCGTCGGGCTGATTCAAATGGGCTGCGCTTTAGTAAACGCAATCCAGTTCGATCCGCTCACCGCATTTGCAGTTCACGACAATTCCCTGCACCACGCCGTCTGCGCCGCGCACGACCTCCACGCTGGCCGCATGCGCGTGGGGTTTCGCTTCCGCTGCTCCCAACGCCGCTTCGGTCGCGGCCGGCTGGGTAGTGGTCGGCGTGCCCGCAGGTTCCGCTGGTGGTTTCGCAAAGAGCGGCGTGAATGCCCCCTTGCCGCCACCCGGCGACGCTGCGGAGAGGTTCGGTTTGGCGACGGTCGCCCGGCTGGCAAGAAAGCTCTCCATACAGGAAAATCTACGGTTCGTGGTTCGCCGCGAACGCTGGGGCAGGCGTCGCCGTGGCCGTGGACGCCGATGCCGCCGTGGACGGACCCGCCACCGTCTCCCGGCGGCCCGGGGATTGCAGAGAGAGTGCCAGCGTCACCCGCGCGTTGGCCTCGTCGGTCGCGGGCACCTCGGGCAGTGGTTGCGTGTCGGCGTACCCGACCACGCGCTTGATCTGGTCGCCGGACACCGCGTACTTTTCCAGCGCGCGCCGCGCCGTGTTCGCCCGGTCGCTGGTCAACTCCCACGCGCCGTAGTCCGCCTGCGTCGCCACGAAACCCGTCGGGGTATGCCCCTCGATGATGACCTTGAAACGGTGCCGGTCGATCAGCCACGCCAGATTCTGCAGCACCAGGCGGCCCCAGTCGGTGAGCTCCGCCGTATTGCGGACGAACACCGGCTGCTTGGCGCGGTTGTAGACGTTGATCTTCAGGCCGTCCGGCGTCACCACCAAGTCCACGGGCATCTCCTTGGACTGCATGTCGAGGCTGAGCGTCTTGTAGAAATCGTGCGCGATCCGCTGGAGCAGCGTCGCGTTGGGCAGCGCCTCCGTGCGCGTCTTGTCCTTCGCGGCGGGGTTGATCGTGCTCTGGTTGGGCGGCATCAGGCCCGCCGGGCCGGTGTAAACGGGCTTGCGCGGGTTGCGGAAATAATCCGCCGTCGCCTTGAGCACCTTCGGGTCCTGCGCGGTGATCCACAGCACCATGAAAAGCGCCATCATGGCCGTGACGAAGTCAGCGTATGCCACCTTCCACGCGCCGCCGTGATGTGCCTCTCCTTTTTTCGCCATGGGGTACGTGCGTTAGATTATTTCAGACGGGATCGCGTTGAATGACCGGAGCGGTGGAAGGTCCTTCGGCTCGTTACACTCGCTCAGGATGACAGAGCTTTTGGAAGCTGGCGCCACTGTGCAGTAAGTAGGATTACTTGGCGGCGGCGGGAATGGCCTTGAGCATCTGCTCCAGGTCATCCGCCTTGGGCTGCACCTCGTGATCCAGGCAGCGCCGGGAAATCTCCACGGCCATGAGTGGGGCCATGCCCTTAGCAAACGCCGCCACGCCCTTGAGCATGCTCTGGTAATATTGCAGGTCCTTCGTGTTGTTGATCTTGATGCGGCTCGTCAGCGGGTTGATAAACCCGTAGGCACCGAGGATGCCCAGGAACGTGCCGGTCAGCGCGGCGGAGACGTGCTCGCCGACCGCCTCGGGGCCGTCGGCGATGGCAGACATCGTGTTGATGATGCCCAGCACCGCCGCGACGATCCCGATGCCCGGCAGCGAATCGCCGATGAGCTGGAGGACGTGGATCGGTCCATCGCCCTCTTCTTCCTTCGAGGCGATTTCCATGTGCATCAGCTCCTCAATCTGGTCGGGCTTCACGCGACCGTCGATGAGCGGCTTGAGGCTGTCGCACAGGAACGCCGTCCGTCCATGGACCGCCAGGAAGGACGGATACTTGCTGAAGATCGCGCTCTTGTCCGGTTCCAGGACGTGTTCTTCCAGGGCGATCAGGCCGCCGCGCCGTCCCAGATTGAACGTCTCGTAGAGCATTTTGAGCAGGTCGATATAATCGTCGGGCTTGCCTGACTTGCCCTGGATCGCGCCGATGATCTTGCCAATCGTTCCCTTGAGCAATTTTGCCGGGCTGGAGACAACCACGACGCCCAGGCAGATACCGCCGATGGTCACGAATTCGGAGACGTGCAGGAGCACGAGCGGCTTGCCGCCCGCGATCATGAAACCGCCGAGCGTGGCGGCCAGCACGATGATGAATCCGACGAGGAGAAGCATGGGCGGAAGGGGATTAGGATTCCAGCGCGCGCTTGACGAAACCGCGCAACGCAAGGACCGCCTGGGTGTGAATCTGGCTGATGCGCGATTCCGTCACGTTAAACACGGCGGCGATTTCCGACAGGCGCATCCCCTCGTGGTAGTAGAAGGCCAGGACCTTGCGCTGCATGTCGGGCAGTTGCTGGATGTGCTTCGCCACGACGGCGAGCAGTTCACGCCGCTCCAGCGCCTCGCCGGGGAGCGGTTGTTGCTCGTCCGCGATGGTCTCGTGGAGGTAACCCGTTTCGCCACTTCCCTCGGACTCACCGTCGAGCGGCACAAACGAAATCGGACGCACTTCGTCGAGCAACGTCTGGTACTCGGCGACCTCCATGTTGAGCGCGCGGGCGGCCTCCTCCTCGGTGACGGCGCGGCCGTGCTCGCCTTCGAGTTGGGTCAGCGTTTCCTTGAGCTGTTTGGCCTTGTGGCGCAGGGCGCGGGGCATCCAGTCCAGGCGACGCAATTCGTCGAGCACCGCGCCGCGGATGCAGAGCATGGCGTAGCCGTGGAACGTGTTGCCTTGGGCAGGATTGTAGCGGCGCACGGCGGTCATCAGGCCCGTCAGGCCGATGCTGTGGAGTTCGTCGCCATCGAGGTGCGGCGGCAGGTGGATGCGCATCCGGCCCACCACCGTTTTGACCAGCGGCAGGTGGTGTTCGATGAACTCCCGGTCGGCCTCGCCGCCGTTTGCCGCCGCCGTCGCCGGGGTCGGCGCATGGTAGGCGCGCCAAGCTGCCGCGCCGGGGCTGGTGGTAGCCGAAAGAGACTCGGGCAGGGGCTGGGTGAGCGTGGCCATGAGGGATGCGAAGGGCAAAATCTTGGGGTGAACGAAGGTGCGGGGCGGCTTCAGGCGGCGGAGGCGACGCCCGGCTGGCCGTCGGCGACGGCGGCCTCGGCGGCGGAGGATTCCTCCCGCTCGCGCTGGGTGGCGCTGACCTGTTTGTGCAGCGCGCCATATAGCCAGCGGAACAGCATGGCCATGATCAGGCCGCACAGGGCGGCGTCGCGCAGGGCGGTGTCGGCGTCACTGCCCGCCGAGAGCGCGCTGACAAAGCACGCGGCAAAACCGAGGAAACCGCCGAAGATGAAGGATTGTTTCATGTGGGCTGCGAGGGGCGGTCACCACCGTGGTTTCCGCTCGTCCGCAGCCTTATAGCAAGCCCCTTGCCAACCCCTTTTAAACGAAGGTTTTTCCCAGCGCCGTTTCGAGCACTTCGTCGGTAAATTCGCCCGGAACCGAGGCGCCAAGAGAATAAAATTTGGTGGATAAGTCCCTGTGCAGAAGGAACTCCCACAATTTACCCCAGTGCACCAATTCGTCGAGGTGGGAAAATGCCAAATGTTTGCACCCTAGAGCCGTCGCGCGGCGGTATAAGCCTTTGAGGATCGCCGGTTCGTAGGCCGCGTTCAGCACGAAAACGCGGTCGGGAACGGCGAGCTTTTCCAGGCGGGCGGCAATTTTTGCCTCTTCGCCCGCGTCGGCGGGGTCGGTTAGGCCGGGCACGTCCACGTAGAGGCGCGTGCCGTCGCGCACGGCGGGCATTTCTTCGTCGGAGCGCAGGAGCGGGACGCCCCAGAGTTCGCACACGGCGGAGAGGCCGTCGATGGGATTGGGACGGTCGGTTTCGAGCCGGAAGACCGCGGCGCGTTGACCGAGGCTGAAGACCGTGCGCGCGAGGTGTTTGCAGAGCAGGGAGGTGCTGCCCGCCCCCGCCATGCCGACGAACGCCACGCGAGTGCCGAGCGGTGCGCCCTGGGCTGCGGCGAACTCTTGGCGCAGCAGGTTGGCCCCCTCGGGTAGCGCGGAAGCGAGAGCCAGGCGTTCGGCGCGCTGGAACTCCGGGCGAGCTTGGAGCCGGGCTAAGAGCAGGTCGCTCAGGCCCACGCGGCGGAGCAGGGCGGTCAGGCGGGAGGATTCGGTGGGCGCGGGTGGGGCGGGGATAGGTTCCGGTGCGTCGGGCTTGGTGGGCAGTTCGGCGGGCTGCAGCGAGCGGAGGGATTCGCGCTCGGGGACCGCCGGGATCGTGAGTGGGGCATCGTCGGCGTCCCACGGATTCAGGGAGGACGTGGTCTCCGGCGCGGCGGCGGGCAGGGCGAGTGGGCGGAGGTCGGCGCGCGGCGGCGGGGTGGGGACGCGAGCGATGACTTCCAGTTGCGCGCCCCGGATGAGGCCCTTGAGGCCGCCGCGTTCGACCCGCCGCACGCTGGTGACCTGGGCGTGCTCGCCGAGTTGTTCGCGGATGATCTGGACAGCTTCTTCGGCGGAGCGGACGAGGAAGCGGTGTTCCGTTTCGGCGGGGGTGGGGGCATCCATCGTGAGAAAGGAACCAAGAACTCAAGGAACCAAGAAGCCAAGGAAGATTCAAGGTTCAAGAACCAAGAGTGTGCCTACAGCCGTTTTCAAAAAGATCGAGCTCGGAAAAGCCAGGCGGCTACGCCGCGAGGTTTTGCCATGGCATCCGCCCTTCGCCAACCACCCGGTCAACCATTTTAAAAACGGCTATAGCGCGAAAAGTTGTCATCCCGAGCGGAGTGAGGAACGAACGCAGTCGAAGGACCCTCCGCCGTCGGAGGCAAACGCCGGTTGGGGCTGAAACGTCGAATTTGCCAGCGACGTTGCGCTGCCGCAGGCCGGAAGGTCCTTCGACGCGCTGACGCGCTGGCTCAGGATGACAGAAATCTTGCGGAGCACTCACCCTACCTCAAGCCACCTGCGGGATCGCCCCACGCAACTGCGCCGGGAACGATACCGTCGAGACGTTCTGGATCTCCACCTGCCCCGGCAATTCCTGGTAGGCCAGGACCACCAATTTGGTCAGAGAAGTCTCGAAGAAGCGCTTGAATGGCAGGCGTAGTTCCGCCGTGGTGATGACGATGGGCAACTGGCCGAGCGCGATCATCTGCGCGTTCACGCGGTTGAGTTCGCCCAGGACGTGCTGCGCGAGGTGGGGGTCGATGGAAAGGCCCATCTCGTAGGGTGTGCGCTGGACCTTGGAAACCAGGAGTTGCTCCAGGCGCGGCTCCAGCGTGGCCGCGCGCACGATGCCCGGGCTGCTCTCATATTCGCCGACGAAGTACATCCCCAGCCGCCGCCGGACCTGCTCGGAGAGGTCGTCGGGCTGCTTGGAGATCGGCGCGAAATCGGCCACGGCCTCCATGATGACCGGCAGGTGCCGGATAGAGACGCCCTCGCGCAGAAGGTTCTGCAACACGCGTTGCAGGAGGCCGATGTTGACGAGGTCGGGCAGGAGTTCGGCGACCAGCGCGGGGTGCGTGGTTTTGACGTGGTCGATGAGGCCCTGGGTGTCCTGGCGCGTGAGGATCAGGTGGGCGTGGCGGCGGAGGATTTCGGCGAGGTGAGTGATGAGGACCGACGCCGGATCGACGACGGTGTAGCCGTTGATTTCCGCCGTGGTCTTCTGGTCGTTGCCGATCCAGATGGCTTCCAAGCCGAAGACAGGCTCGACGCAGGGGATGCCGGAAAGTTCGACCGTGCTGTTGGCGACGTTCATGGCCATCCAGCGTCCGGGGACGAGGCGGCTGGTGGCCAGAGGTTTGCCGCGCAGGAGGAAGCGGTACTCACCGGATTCGATGTTGAGGCTGTCGCGCACGGCGATGGGCGGGACGATGACGCCCATGTCTCGCGCGAAGCTCTTGCGCACGCCGGTGATGCGGTCGAGGAGGTCGCCGCCCTGCTTGGGGTCGGCCAGGGAGACGAGGCCGCCGCCGAGTTCGATGGCGAGCACATCGAGGTCGATGAGTTTCTTGAAGTTCTCGGGTCCGGCGGTGCTTTCCGCGCCGGCCGCGCCGCCTTTGGCATCTACCGCGCCCGGCTTGCCGCCGCCCGCCGTCAGAGCCGGGACGTTGGCCGCCGTTTTGGCCTCGCCCGAGGTCTTGGCCAGCCGCGCCGCCCAGCCCGCCGCGCCCGCGAGGCAGAGGAAAGGCATCATCGGCATCCCCGGCATGATGGCGAACACGCCCAGCGCCGCCGCCAGGACGCCCAGCGCCTTCGGATAGCCGGTGAGCTGCTGGCCGATCTGGCGGCTGAGATTTTCCTCGTCCGACGCCCGCGTGACCAGCAAGCCCGCCGCGACCGAGATCACCAGCGCGGGAATCTGCGACACCAGGCCGTCGCCGATGGACAGCAGCGTGTATTTTTTCAGCGCGTCGGCCAGCGGCAGCCCTTTTTGCAGGATGCCGATGGCGAAGCCGCCGAAGACGTTGATCAGCGTGATCATGATGGCCGCCACGGCGTCGCCCCGGACGAACTTGCTGGAGCCGTCCATCGCGCCGTAGAAGTCGGCCTCTTTTTGAACCTTGCGGCGGCGCTTGCGGGCGGTGTCCTCGTCGATCAGGCCGGAGTTGAGTTCCGCGTCGATGGCCATCTGCTTGCCGGGCATCGCGTCGAGGGTGAAGCGCGCGGCGACCTCCGCGATGCGGCCCGCGCCCTTGGTGATGACCACGAAATTGATGACGATGAGGATCAGGAAAATGACCGCGCCGACGACGTAGTTGCCGCGCACGACGAATTGCCCGAAGGCCTCGATGATGTGCCCGGCCTCGCCTTCCAGGAGGATCAGGCGCGTCGTGGCGACGTTGAGGCCGAGGCGGAACAGCGTCACGGCGAGGAGGAGCGTCGGGAAGCCCGAAAACTCCGGCGGATCGCTGACGTAGAGGATCACCAGCATGATGAGCAGCGCCGAACCGATGCTGGCCGCCAGGAGGATGTCCAACAGGAAGAATGGGATCGGCATGATCAGCAGGATCACCGTGCCGAACAGGGCGATTGGCAGGACGAGGTCTGCCTGCTTGAGGAGTTGCGCGACCGTGCCGCTGAGCGAGATCGGGCCGCCGCCGCGACCGGGCAGGCGCATCATGGGAGGAGTGGCGGCCATGGTGGGGAATTAGATGGCCGACGCCTCCAACGCCGCACGCCGCGCCTTGAGCTGGTAGAAATAGTAGCGGTGCGTCTTGTAGACGAACGCCAAGACCTCGGCGACCAAGGTGTAGAGTTGGGTTGTGATCGGCTGACCGACCGGGACGCTCTTGTAGAGCGCCTGGGCGAGGGGGACGTTTTCGACCAGCGGCACGTCGTGTTCGGCCCCGAGCGCCTTGATGCGCTGCGCCAGGCGGTTTTTGCCCTTGGCGAGGACAATGGGTGCGCGGTCGCGTCCGCGCTCGTAGCGCAGGGCGACGGCGTAGTGGGTCGGGTTGGTCACGATGACATCGGCGGTCGCCACGGCGGAAAGCATCTGCTTTTGCAGGAGCCGCCGGGCCATCGTGCGGCGTTGGGCCTTGACCATCGGGTCGCCCTCGGAGGCCTGGTGCTCTTCCTTGACCTCCTGCTTGCTCATCATGAGCTGTTTGCTGAGTTTGCGCTTCTGCAAGAAGTAATGGACGGCGGCAATCAGTCCGATGCCAAGGGCGGAACGGCGCAGAAGGCTGCCCGACACGTCGTAGAGGAAGCCGCCGAGATGGTTGAGGTCCGTCGGGGTGAAGAAGACCGGGTCGTTGAGGATGTCGCGGACCGCGCCGTTGAGGACGAACCCGACGACAGCGAGCTTGAGCGCGTCGAGGCCTAGCTTGGTCAACCCCTGGGCGGAAAAGATGCGCTGGAGGCCGGTGGCCGGGTTGAGTTTGTCGGTCTTGAATCCGAGGAGTTCGGGCGTGAAGCGGAAGCCGCTCTGCAATCCGCCGACGAGCACGCCGCCCGTGGCGCACGCGGCCATGAAGGGCAGGCAAAGGCCGGTCATCGTCGTGACGGCGAGCTTGGTCAGGGCTGGGGCGGCGTCGGGGCGCAGTTCCACCTCGCTGAGGTGCGTGAAGACGCCGGTGGCGATCTCGGCGACCTGGCGGGCCTGGCCGGGCAGCACCTTCGTCACCATGACGGCGGACACGAGTAGGCCCGCCGCCATCCCGAGGTCCGGGCTGCGGGCGAATTGCCCCTTCTCGCGCGCCTCGCGCAGGCGCTTTTCCGTGGGCTGTTCGGTTTTGTTCTCGTGGTCTTCGGCCATGGTGTCGCCGGAAAGGCCCGCGAGTCCTTAGCGGCTCACCAGTTGCAGCATAAGGTCGGGGGCTTTGTCCAGAAAGCCAAGCATGTACTGTGCCGCCAGAGTAAAAGTGAGACCCAGCACGGCGAAACCGGCCAGGATGCGTGCCGAATAACTTTCCGTGAACACGTTGATGCCCGGCGACACTTTTCCAAGCAGGGCGAAGGTCAGCGTAACCACAAAATTGACCGCCATGATGGGCGCGGACATCTGGATGGCCAGCAAGAAGATGTTGCCGGTCTGCGTGACGAAGAGGTCCATCGCGTGCGGATCGAAGCCGAGGTTGCCCACCGGCGCGACCGAGTAGGAGCGCAGGTAGGCAAAGAGCACGGCGCGGTAGCCGCCGGTTGCCAGGAGCAGCATGGCGGCGAGGTTGGTCATCATGACGCTAGTGGGTGCGAAGGAGTTACCCGAGTTAGGGTCGAACGTGTTGCCACTGGTCAGGCCCATCTCGGAGGAGATGATCTGCCCGGCGAGTTCCGCCGCGAAGAAGACGATGCGCACCATGAACCCCATGAACAAACCCAGGAGCGCCTCGTTGCCCGCGACCAGGACGAGCGAGAATGGGTGGTCGGGCAGGGGGAGTTGGCCGGTGGTGTAGGAACCGGTCAGGTAGGCCAGGAACACGGCGAGGATCAGGCGCAGTTGCATCGGCACCGGCTGGGCCGAGAACACGGGGAGCACCGCCACCAACGCCCCCGCGCGCAGCAGGGCCATGACCCATCCGTAGAGGGAGTTGAGGTCGTTGAGGACGGGCACGGGAGGAAGGCGGAAGGCAGAAGGCAGAAGGCAGAAGGCAGAAGGCAGAAGGCCGAGGGGGCGGAGACGTGCGCTCCGGCTTTGGGAGATGATTATTTGGTCATCTCGGGCATTCTTTGGAGAAAGGAGATCGTGAATTCCATGAGGTGACGCAGCATCCACGGTGCGCCGAACATGATGACGCCTGCTACCGCGAGGAGCTTGGGCACGAAGGTCAGGGTTTGCTCCTGAATGCTGGTGACGGTTTGCACGAGGCTGACGATCAGTCCGGAACTAATTGCTACCGCCAGGATCGGTGCAACCACCACGAGGCAGATCGTCACGAGAGAGCGGAGCATTTCGACGGCAAAGAGAGGGTCCATGTTGGGGAAGGATGAAGGATGAAAGTGGTGGTCAAATCACGCCGAAGCTCTGGACCAGCGAACGGATGACCAAGTGCCAGCCGTCTACAAGCACAAACAAGAGTAGCTTAAAAGGGAGAGAGACGACCGTCGGAGGCATCATCATCATGCCCATCGCCATCAGCGTCGAAGCCACCAGGAAGTCGATCACCATGAAGGGAATGAAAACGAGGAAACCCATCTGAAAGGCCGTGCGCAGCTCGCTCACGACGAAGGACGGGATGACCACCGTCAGAGGGAGGTCATCCACGGCGGTTGGTTGTGAGCCGGCCAGACCCAGGAAAAACTCCACCTCGCCGGGGCGCGTCTGTTTGAGCATGAACTGGCGCAATGGGCTGCTCGCGCGGCGGGCCGCTTCCTCGAACGTGATCTGCTTGGCCGAATACGGCTGGAGCGCCTCGGAATTGATCCGGGTCGCCACCGGGGCCATGATGAACAGCGTCAGGAAAAGTGACAGGCCGACGATGATCTGGTTGGACGGTGCGCTCTGCACACCTAACGCCGTGCGCACGAACCCGAGGACGATCACCACGCGGGTGAAACTCGTCATCAGCATGGCGATGGCTGGGGCGAGGCTCAGCACCGTCATGAACAGAAGGATCTGGATGGCGGTAGACATCTCGGCGGGTTCGTTACCGCCGAGGTTCATGTTGATGCTCAGCGGCGAGCCGCCGGACGAGGCTGCCGCCGGGGCCAGTCCGAAGGCGGATGCGGGCGTGGCGGCAGAGGAGAGCGCAGCAGCCGTGCCGCCGGGGACGGCGGTGGCAAAGGGGATGGCCGCCGCCGTGGCCGGGGCGGCCAGGAGCGGGTTGGGGGTGGGCGCGGGGGCAGTCCAGGCGGAGGCCGCCAGAGTCAACAGCAAGACGGGGATGAGCGCCCACGCGGGGCGGAAGATTCGGAATCGCAGGGACGGCGCGCGCATAAAGTTACTCCTTCGGCAGCGAGAACGGGGCGGGTTCGCCCGGCGAGCCGCGCAAGGGGCAGAGATAGTCGATCTTGCCGGGAGTTACGCCGAGCAGCATCCGCTCGTTCTCGTACTCGACGACGACTAAAAATTGCCGGTTGCCCAGCGGACGGGACTCGCTCAGGACGAGCTTGCGCGCACCGCCCTTGAAGTTCGCGGAGAAACCCGGGTGTCTGCGCAAGAAGTAGTAGCCGCCTGCGCAGAGTCCGGCGAGGACGAGAAAGGTCGTCAGCAAGCTGGCCGCCGAGGGCGGGGCGGCGGGGGGCGGGTTCGAGCTGGTTCCCAAGTTTGAGGAGGGATAGAGCAGGTGGAGCGCGGCGGCGGGCGTGGGCGCGGCCGGGGCGGCTGCAACGGAGGGCGTGGGGATAGTCGTCTCGGCGGTGGGGGCGGGGGTGTCCTGGGCGTGGAGCGCAACGGTTCCAAGCACGCAAAATGCCGCCAGCCACAGGGCAAGCGGATGGCGCCTGAAACGATCTTCGTCAAGATGGCGTACAACGAGCCGCCGTGGTGGAAGGTCCTTCGGCTCGTTACACTCGCTCAGGATGACAAAGCTTTTATCTAGATGCCCTCGTTCCATGACAGCGCTTTTATTTTGATGCTCTCGAGGGCTAGGTGATCGACGCGCGGCGATGATCAGTTCGCCTTCGCTTCCACCAACTCGGTGAGCTTGATGCCGAAATGATCTTCCACCACCACGATCTCGCCATACGCAATCAGCGTGTCGTTGACGTACAGCCCGACGGGCGCATTTGCCTGTTGGTCGAGCTGCACCACGTTGTCGGGGGCGAGTTCGAGCACCTCGCGCATGGGCAGGCGGCAGGTCCCGAGGCGCACGGTCAGTTCGACCTTCACGTCGAGCAGGACGGGCAGGGTTTTGGCGTCGATGGCGTCCATTTAACAGAGTAAAAGCGTTCCTGAGGGGGAATAGCTTTTACTGTGCCAACAAGGACAAAAACTGCGCATTCGCAGACGATTCCCCGCCCGCCGGGCCGTCCGCCAGCCGCCGGTCGAGTTGCACGGCGACCCGTCCGTCGCGCACGCCCGCCGCGCCGACGAACATCGGGCGGCCCGTGAAACTCAGGCGCGTTTGCGAAAGCGTCTCGGCGGGGAGTTCCAGCACGTCGCTGGCACGCAGACCCAGCAGGTCGCGCAAGGGAAGCGCCGCCACTACCCAAGCCGCCACCACGGGCAGCGTCACGAGCGCTGTCACGGCGCGCCGGGCCAGCACGGCTTTGTCGGGCGGGGGCGCGGCGGGGCGGGGCTCGCGGGGAGCGGCGGTGCCAGGCGTGCGCTTGAGGCTGGCGGTCAGCGCCGCGAAAGGCAGGGCGATCTGGATCGTCTGCGCGCGCTGGCCAAGCGACGCCTCCAGCGTGATCACGAGCACTGTCGTATTTTCCGGCGAGGTTTGGAGAAATTTGCCGTTCGTTTCGTACCCGATGAGCAGTGGTGGCGCGTCGCGGCCCTCGGGCCACTGGCGGCACCAGTCTTCGGCGAAGGTGCGCACGAAATCTTCGAGCAGACTGATCTCGATTTCCGTCAGGGCGCGGGGTTCGGCGTTGTCCTCGCCGCGCCCGCCCAGCATCCGATTGGTGATCGCCAGGGCCAGCGGCGGTGGCAGGCTGATGACGCCCAGGCCCGCCGCCGGTTCCATTTTGAACAAGGTCAAGCAGGCCGGGTCGGGCAGCGCCGCGGTGAAACGCGTGTAGGGTAAAGTGGTCACCCCGGAGAGATTTAGCGTGAACTCCAGCCGCAGGGAGGCCGACACCTTTGCCGCGAAGTGCCGCGCGAACTCCCCCTGCTGGGCACGCAGCCGCCGCAAGTCGGCGTCGGAGAGCAAGGCGGGGCTGCGGAAATCGCGCGGCTGGACGTTGGCCTTCGCGGCGTCGAGCACCCGGCGGCCTTTGGTGCCCACGACGACGATGCGCGATGGATCTGCGGGGGCGAGGGAGGGTTCCATCGGACGAGGGAAGCGGCGCGTTATTGGATGACAAACTCGGAGAAATAAATCTCCTCGATGATCTCGACGCCGAGCACCTGATTGAACTT